>NZ_JBFTPR010000020.1:0-100000 GCF_056398585.1 Aminobacter sp. 01T433 | reverse complement strand
GGTGGAGCCAACCTTGAAATACCACCCTTATCTCTATGGATGTCTAACCGCGGCCCGTTATCCGGGTCCGGGACAATGTATGGTGGGTAGTTTGACTGGGGCGGTCGCCTCCTAAAGAGTAACGGAGGCGCGCGATGGTGGGCTCAGACCGGTCGGAAATCGGTCGTCGAGTGCAATGGCATAAGCCCGCCTGACTGCGAGACTGACAAGTCGAGCAGAGACGAAAGTCGGTCATAGTGATCCGGTGGTCCCGCGTGGAAGGGCCATCGCTCAACGGATAAAAGGTACGCCGGGGATAACAGGCTGATGACCCCCAAGAGTCCATATCGACGGGGTTGTTTGGCACCTCGATGTCGACTCATCGCATCCTGGGGCTGGAGCAGGTCCCAAGGGTATGGCTGTTCGCCATTTAAAGCGGTACGTGAGTTGGGTTCAGAACGTCGTGAGACAGTTCGGTCCCTATCTGCCGTGGGTGTAGGAATATTGAAAGGATCTGTCCCTAGTACGAGAGGACCGGGATGGACGGATCTCTGGTGGACCTGTTGTGGCGCCAGCCGCATAGCAGGGTAGCTATATCCGGACGGGATAACCGCTGAAGGCATCTAAGCGGGAAACCCACCTTAAAACGAGTATTCCCTTGAGAACCGTGGAAGACGACCACGTTGATAGGCCGGGTGTGGAAGTGCGGCAACGCATGAAGCTTACCGGTACTAATAGTTCGATAGGCTTGATCGTTCTCATTCCTAATGTCCATTACTGCCATCAGGCAGGATGAAAAGGCACACAAAGACCAGCGAACAGCCCGAAAGGCACCCAGCAGCAATGCTGCTGGCGCCCTTCATGCTCCTTCGCTAGAAAGCTTCTCGAACAACGTGCGTTTTGCCGACCTGGTGGTTATGGCGGAGCGGCTGCACCCGATCCCATTCCGAACTCGGCCGTGAAACGCTCCAGCGCTGATGGTACTTCGTCTCAAGACGCGGGAGAGTAAGTCGCTGCCAGGTCTGCCAAACGCACGTTAAATCAAACCATCGCCCAAGCGATGGCGGAAAATCTTCTCTTTGCAAAAAAGGCCCGCCAAAGGGTATCCGGGCCGCGTAATCAAATCCTGTCCCCGCAACCAACATACAAAGAAGCCCGCCTCGTGCGGGCTTCTTTGTATTTAGATGTTGGTGACGGCCGAGTTGAAACGGCATCAGGGGCCCGCAAGGAGGCATTCGCCGACAAAAGCGGGACAAAAACACAAATCCCCGTCCGGCAAAACCAGAAATGACAAAGGCCCGCACGGTCAAAACCGGCGGGCCTTTTGAATTTGGGCTGCGCAGGGGGCGAAAATCTTGATGCCCGGATGGAAGCAGGTTCGGCTCAGCTTCTCGCGGAGGCATCCTGCAGGATCATCTCGGCAGCACGCTCGGCTATCATGATCACTGGCGAGTTGGTGTTGCCCGAGACGATCGTCGGCATGATCGAGGCGTCGACCACGTGCAGGCCGTCAAGCCCATGGACGCGTAGGCGGTCGTCGACCACGGACATGGGGTCCGACCCCATCTTGCAGGTGCCGACGGGGTGGAAGATGGTCGTGCCGATGTCGCCGGCCTTGCGGAGCAGGTCTTCGTCGCTTTCATACTGGGTGCCGGGCAGCATTTCTTCTGGCGCAAAGCGCGCGACGGCCTTAGCCTTCATCAGCCGGCGGACATGGCGCAGGGAGGCAATGGCGGTGTTGCGGTCGCCGTCGGTGGAGAGGTAGTTCGGCTGGATTTTTGCCGCCTCGCGCGGATCGACCGAGGCCATGTGCACGGTGCCGCGGCTTTCAGGGCGCAGGTTGCAGACCGACACGGTGACGGCGGGAAAGCGATGCAGCGGCTCGCCGAGTCGGTCGGTGCTGAGCGGTTGGACGTGATATTCGAGATCGGGCGTGGCAAGCCGTGGATCGCTCTTGGCGAAGATGCCGAGCTGGCTCGGTGCCATCGACAGCGGGCCGCTGCGCTTCATCGCATATTCGAGGCCCATCGCCGCGCGGCTGAACAGATTGTGGTAGCGCTGGTTGAGGGTTGCCGCATTTGAGACCTTGAACACCGTTCGGATCTGCAGATGATCCTGCAGGTTTTCGCCGACGCCCGGCAGGGCGTGGCGGACTTCGATGCCGAGGGTTGAGAGCAGTTTCGGCTGGCCAATGCCGGAAAGTTCCAGAATCTTCGGTGAGTTGATGGCACCGGCGGCGAGGATGGTTTGGCCTGATTTGACCCGATGGAGCTGCCCGTCCTTGCGGAAAACGAGGCCAGTGACGCGGCGGCCGTCGAATTCCAGCCGTTCGGTCTCGGCGGCGGTTATGACACGCAGGTTCTTGCGGTCGGCGATGCCGCGCAGGAAGGCCTTGGAGGTGTTCCAGCGCACGCCTTTCTTCTGGTTGACCTCGAAGTAGCCCGAGCCCTCATTGGTGCCGGTGTTGAAGTCGTCGGTGCGGGGGATGCCGAGCTCCTCGGCTGCGTCGCGAAAAGCGTCGAGGATCGGCCAGGACAGGCGCTGTTTTTCGATGCGCCACTCGCCGCCCGAACCATGCATGGCGCTCTTGCTGCCGTGATAATCCTCCGACTTCAGGAAATAGGGCAGCACATCGTCCCAACCCCAGCCGACATTGCCGGCCTGGCGCCAGCCGTCATAGTCGGCGGCCTGGCCGCGCATGTAGATCATGCCGTTGATCGACGAGCAGCCGCCCAGCACCTTGCCCCTGGGATAGTTGAGGCTGCGCCCGTTGAGGCCGGCTTCCGGCTCGGTCTTCATCAGCCAGTCGGTGCGCGGATTGCCCATGCAGTAGAGATAGCCGATCGGGATGTTGACCCAGTGATAACGGTCGCTGCCGCCGGCTTCGAGCAAAAGCACGCGGTTGCGCGGATTGGCGGAAAGCCTGTTGGCGAGCACGCAGCCGGCCGAGCCGGCGCCGACGATGACGTAATCGTATTCGCCGAATGAGGAGGAAGGGACTTCGGTCACTGCGGTGCCTGCTCAGTGGCGATGCGCTGCCAGATTGGCGTCATCGCCTGGTTGATCTCGCCATACAGGCGATAGCGCCTGGCGTAGGCCGGGGCAATCGCGCCGTTGGGCGTATAGTGCCGCGCAGCTGCGGTCATCGCGGCGGCACCGGCGCTGTAGTTCTCAAAGATACCGACGCCGGTGCCCGCTGCAATCGCTGCACCCAGGGCGCCAGTCTCGCGGCTGCGCGCCACGGTGACGGAGACGCCGAGCACGTCAGCAAATATTTGCGGCCAAACGGCGCTGCGCGAGCCGCCGCCGGACAGCACGACCTCGTCGAAGACCGCACCCGCCTTGCGCAAGGTCTCGACATGGCGCTTGTGCTCGAAGGCGACGCCCTCAAACAGCGCGCGCAACATGTGGGCGCGTGTGTGCCAGCCTGCGATGCCGTAGAAGCCGGCACGGGCGCGGCCGTTCTGCTGCGAGCCGTAGAGGAAGGGGTGGTAGATCGGGATGTCGCCGTCGGGATCGACCGAGGCGACTAGATCGCTGCACAGCTCGAACGGCGATTTGTCAGGGTCGTGGCCGTGCTCGAGGAATTCGCGCACGATCCATTCGAGATTGGCAGCAGAGGTGGCGCTCGATTCGATCGCCAGATAGCGCTTGGGATCGAAGGTCGAGAGCATGAAGATCGAGGGGTCGCGGATCGGCTCGTCCGTGATGACCTGGTTGATGCTCCAGGTTCCGGCGATGATCGAAGCGGCACCAGTGCGGGTGACTCCGGAACCTACGGCGCTTGCAACCACGTCGAACAGGCCGGCCACAACGGGCGTGCCGGCGCGAAGACCGGTGAGTGCTGCGACCTCCGATGTGATGTGGCCGGCGATTTCGGCCGATTCCAGCACCAGCGGCAAAAGGTCCATGCACTCGCCAAGCCCGTAAGCCGCGAGCAGGTCGTGGTCGTAGCGCCGGTCCGGCATCTGCAGCAGGCCGCAGCCCGACATGTCAGAGGTGTCGGTCGAGCTCGCGCCGGTCAGCCGGTTGACGACAAAATCCTTGCACAGGAACACCGTGCCGATCCTGGCGAATAGTTCCGGCGAAAAGCGCTTGAGCCAGGCGAGCAAGGTTGGTGTCTGCGCTGCCCACGGCTTTTGCAGGCAATGCACATAAGTTCGGGCGCCGACATCTTGTTCGGCCCATTCGGCGACGATGCCTATGGCGCGGGTGTCGAGCGACTGGATGCCGATCAGCGGAGCGCCGTCGCGGTCGAGCGCGTAGAGGCCATTGCCATGGCCGGCGCAGCCTATGGCGACGATTTCGCTTGGGTCGATGCCGGCCTGGTCGATGCATTGGCCGATGACCGCGACCGCATTGTTCCAGAGCTCATTGAGGTCGCGCTCGACATGGCCCGGTTTGGGCATGCAAGAGCGGCCATCGCAGGCGGCGAGTGCCAGTTCGCGGCCCGACATGTCGAAGATGATCGCCTTGATGACGGTGTTGCCCGCATCAAGGCCAAGAATGTACTTACCCATTGGCTCCTCCCGATGCCGCTGCTTAGGCCTGCTTGTACAGGTCGAAGGCCGTGGCACCATCCGCACCGTCGTGGATGATCGCCATTAGCCCGCGCACGACTGCGCTCGGATTGGCATGCTGGTAGATATTGCGACCATAGACCATCCCCACAGCACCTTGCGCCATCAGTGCCGCCGACTTGTCGAACACGGCGCGCAAATCTTCCTTGCCGCCACCGCGAACCAGAACCGGGCAGCGTGCCGCCTCGACGACGCGGTGGAAGTCGTTGGGATCGGTGGTCGGGTCGGCCTTGATGATGTCGGCGCCCATCTCCCGGGCGAGGCGTGTCAGCGTCACGATCTTTTCGGCATCGCCGTCGACCATGTAGCCGCCGCTCTGGTCGACCGGCAGCATGGCCAGCGGCTCGATCATCAGCGGCAGGCCGTATTTGTCGCAATCGGCGCGGACGCGCGCGATGTTCTGGACGCACTGGCGGAACAGGTCGGGCTCATCGGGCAGCATGAACAAATTGACCACGACGCAGGCTGCATCCATTTCGATGGCGCCGAGCAAGGGCTCGGCCTCGTTCTGCAGCAGCGCCCACATCGCCCGGTGACGGATCTTGTTGTAGGGGTTGCCCATGTCGATGCGCATGACCAGCGCCGGCTTGTCCTTGCCGGGAACTGCCTGGAGCAGGTCGGCCTGACCGTAGTTCATCTGGATGGCATCGGGGCCGGCCTTGACCAGCTGAGACACGACGCCGGCCATGTCCTCGAGCCCGTTAAGAAAGCTCGGCTCGTTGCAGACGCCATGATCGATGGCGACGTCGAGGCAGCGGCCGCCTGTGAAGAGCCGGTTCATGCGGACTTTGTGGTTCACGCGCATAGGGCGCTCCTTTTGTCGTTCGTCTGGGAGAGGTCGGAAAGATGGATGCCGTGCTGATGCGCCAGCAAAGCGAGGAAGGAAGTGCGCTCGGCCGAGGCTTGGGCGGCGTCCCAACCCTTGTGTTCGGCGAGAATGGCGAGCACGGCGTCGATGAGTTGGAGGCTGAGCCCGCCTGAAATGGCGATGGTGGTGCGGCGCAGGAAGATGTCGGCGAGGCATTCGACATGCTCGTGCTCGACGATCAGCCGGATTTCTCCAGTCGAATAATCCGAGCCTGCCAGCATCGGGTCAGAGGTGAGGTCCGCTGCGAAATCCGCTGCCGAAGTGCCGTAGCGCTCAAGCAGGACATGCGCACGTTCGACGGTGAGACCATGCTGGGCCGCCAGCTCTGCGCACCATGTATCTTGGGCGGACGGGAAGTCGCGGCCGCCACCGATGGCGAGATCTTCAGTGCCGGTACGCCGCGCCAGGCCAAGCCGCTCCAGCACCATGTCGGCCGCCATCTCGCCGAAGGAGCGGAAGGTCGTCCACTTGCCGCCGATCATGCACAAGGTCGCCGGCAGATCGCCACTCGCTTCGACGAATTCGCAGAAATGGTCGCGCGGGATGCGGCCGGTGAAGCTGTCGTTGCTGGCGGGCAGGGGCCGCACGCCGGCGAAGCGGAAGACGATCTCGTCTTCGGCGATGACGATCGAGGGGAACACGAAGGCGAGCGACTGCAGGATGTAGCTGCGCTCGTCGTCCTCGCAGCGGACCTGGTCGGGATCGTCGATGCGGATGTCGGTCGAGCCGATCAGCACCTTGCTGAGATAGGGGAACAGGATGCAGATGCGCCCGTCCTCGTTTTCGTAATAAACCATGTGTCCGCCAAGGGCGTCGTGGAGTTCGGCGTTGTCGACGATCAGGTGCGAACCCTTGGTGCCGCCCATCATGCGGGGTGCTGCTGCACCGATGGCCTTGTTGGTCAGGTCGATCCAGCCGCCGGTGGCATTGATGATCAGCCTGGGACGGACTGGTAGCATCTCGCCGGTCAGGGTGTCTGTGAGCGTGAGGCCATCGTTCGACGTGGCAACCGCGGCGTAGTTCAGGGCGCGCGCGGATGAGCTCGATGCCATCGCGTCGAACAGCATCTCCAGGCCGAGGCGCTCGGGACGGCTGACCCAGGCGTCGTAATAGGTGGCGGAGCTGCGGATATCGGGATTGATATCAGGCCATGCCTTGAGCGTTTCGGCACGTCCCCGGAAGCGATGCTTTGGCATCAATCGCCTCGCCGCCGTGAACAGGTCGTACATGGTCAGGCCGGCCTTGATCACCAAAGCACCGCGGCGGCTCGGTCGCCGTGTCAGGCCGAGGAAGCGGACCGCGCCATTGGCGATGCCGGAGAAAGTATCGAAGATCGGCACTGTGGTCGGCAGCGGTGCGACGTAGTGCGGCGCGTTTTTCAGCAGCCGGTCGCGTTCGACGAGCGACTCGCGCACCAGCTTGAACTCGCCGTTTTCGAGGTAGCGCAACCCGCCATGCACCATGCGCGACAGGGCAGCACTCGCGCCGCTGCAATAGTCGCCCTTGTCGACAAGCAACACGTCGACGCCTTGCAGGGCGAGCTCGCGGAACACCGAGATGCCGTTGATGCCGCCGCCTATCACGAGCACGGCAATATCGGGCCGCTCTCGCAGAGCGGCGAGTGTGTCGTTGCGGTTCATGTGGGCTGTGCCTTTTCGCTCAGGCATCCATGGAGGTGAGATGCGTGGCGATTGCCTTGTCGATGATTGTCAGTTCGTCTGCACCAAGCGTGATTTCGCCGGCCCGCGCGTTGTCGAGTGCCTGCTCGGCATTGCGTGCACCACACAGTGCAAAAGTGATGCCGGGCTGGGCGAGTGTCCAAGCGATGACGATCTGCGCCATCGAAGCCTTGTGCTGTTCAGTGATCGGGGCGATGGCCTGCTTCAGGTTCGCCACCTTTTGCCGGTTGGCGGCGGAGAAGCGCGGATTGTCCTTGCGCTGGTCGTCGCCGGTGAATTCGCGCGCCGGGTCGATGGCACCCGTCAGCAGGCCGAGCGCCAGCGACGAGTAGCTGAGGGTTGCGATGTCGTTGCGGCGGGTGATCGGCAGCAGGGTCTGTTCGATCTCCTTGTCGATCATCGAATAGCGTTCCTGGATCGCATCGATCTGGCCGGCGGCGACATATTGCTCGAGGTCTTCGGCGCTGACATTGGAGGCGCCGATGGCTCGGATCTTGCCTGATGCCTTGAGCTTTTCGAGCGTTGCCATGGTCTCAGCGATCGGTGTCGTGGGGTCCTGCCAATGCGTGATGTAGAGGTCGATATAGTCGGTGCCGAGGCGGCGCAGGCTCTGTTCCAACTCATTGGCGATGCCGTCGGCGCCGAGATAACGATGCACCGGCTTGCCATCCTGGTCGAAGAAATGGTTGCCCTTGCCGGAATGCCAGTTGAGGCCACATTTGGTGGCGATCACCACCTTGTCGCGCTTGCCCTTGATGGCCTTGCCGACAATCTCTTCGCTGCGGCCGAGGCCGTAGGCGGGTGCTGTGTCGATCAGGCTTATGCCGGCGTCGATAGAGGCTTCGATGGCGCGGATCGAGACTTGCTCGTCGGTGCCGCCCCACATCCAGCCGCCTATTGCCCAGGTGCCGAGGCCCACGGCCGAGGCGGAGACGTCGGAGCGGCCGATGCGGCGTTGGATCTGTCGGGAGCTCATGCTGCCTCCTGTTCGGCAAGTTCAAGAATCTGGAGGCTTGTCGCCTCGTCGGTGACGATGGTGTCGAGATGGTTGCCACGCATGGCACTGAGGATCGGGGCTGCCTTGCTAGGGCCGCTGGCGATGCCGATCGAACGCGGGATGGTGGCGAATTCGTCGAGCGTCAGCGACACCAGCGATCGGTTGAGCGCGTAGCTGCAAAGCTTGCCGTCGCGGTCGATGAGGTGGGCGAGCAATTCGCCCGACGCCCCTGACTGCTCGATGGCCCGGCGGTCGGCGCTCGATGACGGATGCAGGTCGTAGTAGCTGGAATCGTCGGTCAGGATCGAGCCGATGCCGATCACAGCGACGTTGGCCTCGCGCGCTTTGCGGAAGACGTCTGCGACGGAGCGCACGCCCATCAGCATTTCGCGCTGTTCAGGCGTGTCGGCAAACAGCGGGGCATGGACCTGATAGGCGCGGCCGCCGAGCTTGTCGGCCATCAGCGACGCCACGTGGTTGACGTCGGTGTAGTGCTTGCCCTGGACGAGGCCGGTGGCCGGGATGACCTCGACGTCATAGCTGCGACCGGGCTTGAGGCCGGCGACGAGCGCGCTGACGCCCTTGCCGCCGGTGATCGAGATGGTGTCGCCATCCTTGATGGTGTCGAGCAGCAGGCGGGCCGCCGCTTCGCCGACGCGCTGCAGGGCTGTCTGCGGATTGTCGGAAACCGAGGGCACGACAACCGCGCGCTCGATGCCGCCGAGCGCGACAAGACGCGCCTCGATGTCGACGAGATGGTCGATCGGCGACTTGATCTTGATTTCGACGAGGCCGAGCTGGTGGCCGCGCTTGATCAGGCGGTTGACGGTGGCATGCGAGATGCCGAGTTCCCTAGCGATTTCGGCCTGGGTCTTGCCTTCGACATAGTGAAGCACAAGCGCCTGGTGCATCTGGCGGACGGTCGATATGTCGTCGCGGGTGTTGGGGGGGGCCATGATGGTGTCTCGTCTGATGCTCAGGACTTCTTGCGATGCAGGAAGTGGTCGATGGAGACGGCGGCCAAAAGGATGCAGCCCTTGATCATGTCCTGCCAGTAGACTGAGACGTCGAGCAGGATCAGCGAGCTGGTGACCACCGACAGCAGCGCCATGCCGAGGATGGCGCCGAAGATGGTGCCCGAGCCGCCATTGAGCGAGGCGCCGCCGATCACGGCCGCAGCGATGATGTTAAGCTCCATGCCGGCGCCGAAGGTCGGCGTCGCAGCGCCAAAGCGGGCCATGTAGATGACACCCGCAAGGCCGGCGAGGGTGGAGCATAGCACCGTCACCCAGAACTTCACCTGCTTGGTCTTGATGCCCGAGAACTGCGCCGCCTTCTCGTTGGAGCCGGTGTAGAAGACCTTGCGGAAGGCGGTGGCGCGGCGCAGCAGGAAGTCGAAGATCGCAACGACAACAACGAAGATGATGATGACATAGGGCAGGCCGTGGAAATTGCCCTGGCCAATGGCCTTGAACGATGGCGGCAAGGTGAAAAGCGACAGCGGCGTGCCCTTGGTGATGACCAGGCACATGCCGCGCACGATGACCATCGCGGCAAGCGAGGTGATGAAGTGGTTGAGCCCGACCACCGTGACGAAGAAGCCCATGGCAGCGCCGATCAAAGCGCTGACGCCGATGCCGATCAGGCTGGCCGTCCACGGGTCGAGCCCGGCGAGAAACAGCGCGCCTGAGACGACCATCGAGAAACACACGACCGAGCCGACCGACAGATCGATACCGCCGACGATGAGCAGAATGGTCATGCCGACGACGACGATGCCTTCGATCGAGAAGCTCATCAGCATGGCGCGGAAGTTGCCCCATGTCAGGAAGTGCGGCGAGGCAAAGCTCATGGCGATGCATAGCGCCAGGATGATGACGATCAGGCCGGCCTCGCGCATCGAGGCGAGGCGGGCGAAATTGATGCGCCTGTTGCCACCGGCTGCCTTGATCTCGGCATGCATGAGGGTTTCTCCCGCTTCCCTAGGCGACATTTTGGGCCTGCTTTTCTTGATTTGAAGAATTCTCGACGCCCGATGCGAGCATGATGATGGCTTCCTCGCTGAGCTCATCGGCACCGAGTTCGCCGGCGATCCGGCCTTCGCGCACCACCATCACCCGGTCGCACAGGCCGATCAGTTCCGGCAGCTCCGAGGAAATGACGACGATGCCGACGCCCTTGGACGCGAGCTGGCGCAGCAGGCGGTGGATCTCGACCTTGGCGCCGACATCGATGCCGCGCGTCGGCTCGTCCATGATGATGACCTTGGGGTCGATCGACAGCTGCTTGGCGATCGCCACCTTTTGCTGGTTGCCGCCGCTTAGCGTCGACACCCTGGCGTCGATGCCGGCCATGCGCACGCCGAGGCGCTTGGTCAGGTCGCTTGCCTGGCGGTCTTCCGCCTTGCGGTCGAGCAGGCCGAGCGAACCGGTCAGCTTGCCGAGATCGAGGGCCGAGACGTTCGCGGCGATTGGCATGTCGAGGAAGACGCCTGAGCCCTTGCGGTCTTCCGAGAGGTAGACGAGCCCGGCACGCACGGCGTCGCTGTAGTTGCGAATGCGCAGTGCATTGCCGTCGAGCGCGACAGTTCCTGAAGCTGCAGGCCTCAGGCCGCAGATGGTCTGCGCGATTTCGCTGCGGCCAGCACCGATCAGGCCGCCTATGCCGAGGATTTCGCCTGAGCGCTGTTCCAGCTGTACGTCGGCAAAGCGAGTGCCGTCGGAAAGACCATCGACGGCGAGCAACAGTCGCCCGGGTTCTTGCGGGGCCAGCTTGTTGGGATAGAGCTGGGTGATCTCGCGCCCGACCATCTTGCGCACGACATCGTCGGGGGAACTTTCGGCGATCGGATCGGTGGCGACGTAGTGGCCGTCGCGGAAGACGGTGACGCGGTCGCACAGCGAAAAGATCTCGGCCATGCGATGGCTGATATAGACCACCGAAATGCCGCGCTGCTTGAGCCCGCGCACGATGGAAAACAGCCGCTGGGCTTCGCTTTCAGTCAGCGCTGCCGTCGGTTCGTCGAGCATCAGCACCTTGCAGTCGAGCGTCAGCGCCTTGGCGATCTCGACGAGCTGCTGGTTGGAAATGGAGAGGTCGGCGACCTTGGTGCGCACCGGAATGGGGGCCAGCAGGTCCATGACCTTCTGCGCGTCGGCGTAGAGCCGCTGGAAATTCATCAGTGGCGCACGGCGGGCGTTGATCGCGGCCATGTAGATGTTTTCGGCGACCGTCGCATCCTGGCAGAGCGCGATCTCTTGATGGACAAGTGCTATGCCGAGACGTTGTGCCGCCGCCGGCGAGGGGATGGAAACATTGGTACCGTCGATCAGGATGTCGCCCTGATCGGGTTGAAGCACGCCGGCGATCATGTTCATCAGCGTCGACTTGCCAGCGCCGTTTTCGCCGCACAGCGCATGGATTTCACCGCGCCTGAGTTCGAACTGCACGTCGCTCAGCGCCTTGACCGGGCCGAACGCCTTGGACAGGCCGCGTATTTCAAGAATGGGCGTCTCAGTCACGCCATGCTCCTGCGATGGGCGCCGCGAGGGGGAAGGGGGCGCAAACCCCCTTCCGACTTTATCCGCCCCGATCTGCTGTCGAGGCGAAGGATTTCGAGCTTATTCCTCGATGCCCTTGGTACCGCGACGCTTGAGGTATTTGTCCCAGTAGAAGTCGTCGGCGTTTTCGGCGGTCACGATGGAGAAGCCGTTGTCGACGAAGGGTACGCTCATGCCGTTGGCGCCCGAGCGCTTGGTGTCGTTCATCGGGTCGATCAGTTCGGGATGCTTGGCCATCCACAGCAGCATGAAGCCCATATAGCCCTGCATGCCCTGGTTCGGATTGACCGAGCCGTAGATCTCGCCGGCCTTGATCATGTCGAGGATCTTGGCGTTGACGTCGGCGAGCATGACCTTGATCTTGCCGCCGCCTTCCTTGGCGGCCTGGGCAGCGCCGATGGCCGAGTTGGCTTCCGGCATGAACACCGCACCGAGATCAGGATGCGCCTGTGCGAGGCTGAGCACCGCCTGATAGGCCTTGGTCGGATCCTGGTTCGAGGCAGCACGACCGACCAGCTTCATGTCGGGCCACTTGGCTTCCATGCGAGCGATGAAGGCCGAGATGCGCTTGTCGTGATTGTCCTGGCCGGGGTTTTCCAGCACGGCATATTCGCCCTTGCCGTCCATCGCCTTGGCAACGGCGTCGGCGGCATAGGTGCCTTCGGCCAGATTGTCGGAGGTGATGAAGGAGGCGCGCTTGGAGTTGGGCGAGTCGGCGGCGAAAGTGACGACTGCGGTGCCCTGCTCGATGGCGCGGTTGATCGGCTCGATGAACGGATCGGAGTTCATCGGGTGGACCAGGATACCAGCCGGCTTCTGGGCGAGTGCCTGGTCGAAGGTGGCGATCTGCTTGTTGACGTCGTATTCGGGCGTGCCGGTATATTCGGTCTCGCAGCCGAACTGCTGGCCGGCCTGCTTGAACATTTCGTAGACCGGGAACCAGTATTCGACGCCCGAAACCATCACGTTCATGACGTATTTCTCACCCGGCTCGCACTTGAACGGGTTGGCGGTTTCGGCAAGCGCCTGGGTCGAAGCCAAACAGGTCGACGCAGCCGCCGCGATTGCGAGCGTGCTCAAAAATTTGCGCAAGTTTCCTCCCTTGGCCGAAGCCATCCTCAATGACCGTTGCGGCCGCTCATGGCGCCGCTATGTGGATTGATTGCCGCCGACCTCCTCCCGAAAGCCGACGGTCAGAGATTACAGGCTCTCAGCGATGAGTCAATAAAATTCATATAGTGAAATATATTTCACATCAGATGTCAATTGGTGGAGCATCGAGACGGGGTGGAGCGAAATATATGCGGAAGATGTGTCGGGCCGCGCCGGATCAATCCGGGCGGCGTTTGGCCTCGGCAAGACTTCGCACGGTGCCGGGCTGAACCGATCTGCCCCGGTGGCTCGAGGCGATGGCGGCGAATGTCAGCGCCAGGCTGTGGAGATTGGCGCGGGCGCCGTTGAGCGGCTCGCGATTGCCTTCAATGGCACACAGGAGCTCGCCCATGGTGCCGGCGAACCCGTCATTGAACCATGAGCCCGAAAGGGCAGGCGTCGCAATGCCGGCATCGGTTGTCAGCTTGACGGTTTGCTGGCCGAGATCGGGGCCGATGCTGGTCAGGCTGCCCTTGGTGCCCGCCAGATAGGTGCGATCCTGCGGGCCAAATGGCGTCGAACCGTCGAAGGCGAGCGATGCCTGGCCGCCGTCGAACTCGACCAGTGCCTGTGCCAGCAGCGGCGGCCTGGCCTGTTGGCCGGCGGCGCGGGCACGCGTGGCATAGATCGAGGTTGCTCGGTTGCCGATGAGGCTCGCCAGGAAGTCGAACCAGTGGACGCCAAAATCATAGAGCATGAGATCGTCGATCTCCTCGAACGGCGTGCCCTTGATCCAGCCGTGGTTCCAGTGGATCGAGACATGGCAGGACACCAGCTCGCCGATCAGGCCCGAGCGCACCGCCTCGCGCATATAAGCGAGGTGCGGCGCCCAGCAGCCGTTCTGGTTGACGGCAAGCTTGAGGCCCTTTTGCTCGGCGAGGTTGGTAAGCCGTTCGCCGGTATCGAGATCGAGTACATAGGGCTTCTGCGACAACACATGCTTGCCGGCGTGCAGCGCCTTTTCGATCATCGTTGCGCGTTCGGCGGGATGGATGGTGATGTCGACCACTTCGATGTCGTTGCGGGCAAGAACGGCGCCGAAGTCGTCGGTGACTTCGGCATCGGGGAAGAACGTATCGCGGCGTGCCGCAGCCTTTTCCAGTGTGCGGTTGTAGATCAAGGCAACGTCGAAGCCAGCTTTGCGGTAGGCGTCGAGATGGGCAAATGAGATGCCACCGGCACCGGCAAGGGCGATGCGTGGGGCGTAGCTGCGCGGCTTTGGCGGTTGGTAAGGCAGCTCAGGTGCGGCGACGATCTTTGCTGTTGCTGCCTTCAGCGTATAGGAGTCCTCGCTCGGCGTCTCGGTCATGGCAAAAGCTCGACGGTGCGCTTGAGCTTGGCGGAAAGGGCGGCGCTGTCGGTGATCTGCTGGCCGATGCGCGACAGGGCCGGGTCGAGCGGACCGGCAATCGGCGCACCCCTGGCGAGGCAGTCCAGCACGTACTCGATCGGCGCGCGTTGCCCGACAGGCAGCACATCGACCGGGATCCGGTGGGCCTCGGGCCGCGCCCGGGTCTGGACCGTGACATGGGGTTCGTAGTCGTAGCTTGAAATCGTGCCGTTCGTACCGACGACGACGAAGCCGCATTTGGGCTGCGGCTGCAGCGTCCATGGATCGGTGAAAGTGCCCCAGCGCGTTTCGAATTTGGACAGGCCTTTGGCGTAGCGGCACACGGTGATCGAATGCTGGTCGACCTCGATGCCAGGCGTTTCGTCGACGACGCTTGTGACTTCCAAGGGCTTTTCGCCGTTGCGGAACCAGGTGGCGAGCGTCACGCCATAACCGAGATAGTCGCGCAGGCTGCCACCGCCGGATGCCTTCTTGTACCACCAGGACGACGTCTTGGCGGCTTCGACCTCTTCGGGCGTCACCTCGATTTTGTCGGCGAGGTGGAACAGCGGGCCGCGGTTGCCATCGTAATAATGCACCTCGATCACATCGCCGATCACGCCCTCGTCGACCAGGCGCTTGGCGGTGTTGTGGCAGGGATACCAGGCGAGCGGCCAGTTGATCGCCATTTCGCGCTCCGCCGCCTTCATTGCCGCAATCATGCGGTCGGCATCGGTTAGCGAGGCGGCGAAAGGCTTTTCGACCAGCACATGCACCTTGTGACGGGCAACGCGCTCGACATGGTCGGCGTGGTCGGCGGTTGCAGCGCAGATGATGGCGAGATCAGGCCTGGCCTGCTCCAGGCAGGCGTCGAGATCGGTGAAGACGCGTTCGGACGGAATGCCAAACTTTTCGATCGCCGCAGCCATGCGCTCCGGCTGCTTGTCATAGATGCCGACGATCTCGGCGTCGGGGTGCTCATGCACCTCGCGCAACAGGTCGCCCATATGCATATGGGCGAAATCGATGCCGGCAACCCGCCATCTGGCCATTTATCGTCCTCCCTCTTTGGCCTCTCCCCAGGCCGTCTGTTAGCTCAGGCCAGCGGCGCCTTTTCCATCTCGGCCAGGAAGCGATCCTGCTCCGCGCTGTCCATGCGGACAAGGTGGCCAGTTTGCGGATAGGCGCCGCTGGCGACGTCGGTTGCATATTCGCGGAAGGCGGCGATGCGTTCTTGTTGCAGGCGCCGATACTGCGAATGGAAGTCGCGATAGATCTTCGAATGGCGTGGGTAGTGGCCGTCATGTTCGCCGAGCACGTCGGTTGCGAACAAATACTGCGCGTCGCAGCCTGCACCTGCGCCCATCGAGATCATCAAGAGGCTGGTGCGCTTCGAGATCGCTTCGGCGATGGCCGGGGGCACGACCTCGATCTCGGCGGCGAAGGCACCGGCCTCTTCCAGCGCCTTGGTCTGTTGCCAGACCATCATGGCGGAATCGAAAGTCTTGCCAACCGCCTTGAAGCCGCCGGTCCAGGTGCGGCGCGAGGGGATCAGGCCGACATGGCCGACGACGGGAATGCCTTCGTCGCGCAGGCGCCTGATGATCTTCAAGCTCGCGCCGCAATAGACGGCGTTGGCGCCTGATTTGAGCAGGCGGAAGGCCACGCGCAGATAGTCTTCCTCGGTGATGTAGGCGCCCGGCTCGAGGCCACCGACGACGAAGGGAGTGGGGCAGATGGCGCGAAAACCGTCGAGGGCAAGCACTTCGGGCGGCACCGACAGCATGTCGATGTTTGCCGCATTGGCGGCGGCGGCCTCGTCAAGGGATTCGACGCGCAGCTTGGTCAGTTGGCGCTTGCCCTTGAGGGCGAGGATGTCGGCGACGGTGGGCTGGGACGATTTCATCTCATTCCTCGGCTGGCGTTTTGGGCTGGCATTTCGGCGAGGCGGTCAGTCAGCCGAGCTTGATCATCACCCGGCCGTCCTCGACCTTGACCGGATAGGTGGCGATGTCGACGCAGACAGGCGCGCCCTTGGCCTTTCCGGAGGTGAAGTCGAAGCGGCCATTGTGCTTGGGGCATTCGATGATCGTGCCCATGACCAGCCCGCCGCTGAGGTGGACCTTCTCATGTGTGCATAGGCCATCGGTGGCAAAGAAGCGGTCGTCTTGGGTACGGTAGAGCGCGAAGGTGCGGCCGTCGTGATCGAAGCGGATCACATCGTCGGGGTCGATGTCGTCGGCATTACAAGCGTTGATCCAGTCTTGAGGCAATGACCTCTCCTATTCGGCCGGATTGATGATGGCGCCGTGGTTGTAGGGCACTGGCGTCTTGCCGGCCGGCAACGAACGCACGACGTGATAGGCGGGCTCTTTGACCTGCCTGATGATGGTCGGGATGATCTCGCGATAGGCGGCGATCGTGCTGGGGTAGGGCTCCGGGCAGTCGTCCTTGATCGCCTGATGCAGTCTGGGCAGCGCGTGGTAGGGCACCATGGGGAACATGTGGTGCTCCACATGGTAGTTCATGTTCCAGTAGAGAAAGCGGAACAGCGGGTTCATGTAGATAGTGCGCGAATTGAGCCGGTGGTCGAGCACGTCCTCGGCCAAGCCGGCATGCTGCGTCAGCCCGAAATAGATGGTCATGAAGCCGCCATAGAGGCTGGGCAGGCCGACCAGCATCGCCGGCAGGATGCTGCCCATCCACAAGCAGGCGATGGCGACGGCGGCGAAGATCGCCAGATAGATGCGAGCGACGAGATAGACCTTCCAGCGCTCCATCTCGGGGATGAAGGTCTCTTCGTCCGGCTTCAGGCGCCCGGCGGCGTGGATGAAAAGTCCCTTCAGCGTAAGCAGGCTGCTTTTTAGCGCAAAGATGTTGAGCATCAGGCCGATGACATCGGGCGGACGGGGCACTGCGATCTCGGGATCGCGGCCGACGATGATAGTGTCGGTGTGGTGGCGGGTGTGGCTCCAGCGCCAGACTGTCGGCTCGCGCAGGATCATGAAGCTCGCGACGTAGTAGAGCACGTCGTTCATCCAGCGCGTCTTGAACGCCGTGCCATGCCCGGCCTCGTGCCAGCGGCTGTCGCTGGAGGAGCCGTAAAGCACGCCATAGACAAGGAAGAAGGGCACGGCCCACCAGCTGCCCCAGAAAAAGATGCCGCCGGCTGCCGAAAGCACCAGTGCCGAAATCCAGATCGCCGTGTCGCGCAATGCGGGGCCATCGGAGCGCTTCATCAGCTCCTTCAGTTCCTTGCGCGGGATCGGGCAGGAATACCATTCGGCCGCTGCCATGCCGTTGGCTTCGGCAAGGGCGGCGTCGCGTCCGATCAGGCTGTAGTCTCTCGGTGTCGGTGTCATCTATGCGGGTATTCCGGCTGCGCGCCACGCAGTTTCAATGTACATCATAATGATGTGTCATTTTGATGCTATCGACAGGATGCGCCGAGCGTCAAGCGGGAATCTCCGCACCGAGCTGGTGTTTGACATGGCTCGTCGCCTTGGCTGGCATCTCTAGTCGGCGATTGCCGTGCAATACATCATTTTGATGTTTCTTGACGTTGACCGCTCCAAAAGGCCGCCGTAGTTTACCGGCGAAATGGCACGAGCCGGCGAGGATGATGTTGGACAGCACGCGACCCAAAATGGACGACATCGCGCGGCTGGCCGGGGTCTCCAAGGCGACGGTGGACCGGGTGCTGAACAACCGCCCCGGCGTGCAGGAGCACACCCGAACCCATGTCTTGTCGATTGCCGCCAACCTTGCCGGCGGAGCTGCCGCGACATCGGCGAGCGCTGTTCGCCTCGACTTCGTGTTGCCTGGTGGGCGCAACGAATTCATGGCCGATCTTGTGCGCCAGATCGAGCGGCGGGCGGAACTGCGCGGCGACGTCGACATTGCCATTCATCAGCTCGTCGGCCTCAATCCCGAGCAGATCGCCGAAAAGCTTGGCAGCCTGCGCGCCGATTGCCAGGGCGTCGGGCTGATCGGGCTGGACAGTCCGTCGGTGCGCGAGGCCGTGCGCAAGCTGATCAGCACTGGTATTCCCGTGCTGACGCTGGTCTCCGACATCAGCCATGTCGGGCGCATGAACTATGTCGGCATCGACAACCGCGCCGCTGGCCGGCTGGCCGGCTATCTCATCGGCCGCTTCCTACCCGGCGCTTCGGGCAAGGTGGCGCTGATTGCCGGTGCGCTGGCCTATCGCGGCCATGAAGAGCGCGAAATGGGATTTCGGCATGTGCTGCTCGAAAGCTTCCCGCAACTCGACGTGGTGGCGGCGCGAGAGGTTCAGGAGGATCCCGACCGCGCCTATGATGAAGTGCGGGCGCTGCTCGAAGAGCACGACGATCTGCTGGCGATCTATTGCATCGGCGCCGGACAGGAGGGCGTGGCTCGGGCATTGACCGAGAAGGGCCGCGACAAGTCGGTGATCTTCATCGGTCACGACCTGACCGACAACACGCGCCAATATCTTTTGAGCGGCGTCATGGACGCGGCGATCGACCAGAACGCGCAGGTGACGGCGCGCGAGGCGATCGACAGGCTTGTCCGCGCGATCCGCAACGAGGCCAACATCTCGCCGGCGACAATTCGAATCCAGTCGGTTTTCCGCGAGAACATCCCGAACGAATAGGCCGCGATCCCAGCTGATTTGCAGGCGAGGTTTGCATGGACGTGATTTCGACTGACGGCATTTCGGTTTGTTTCGACAAGGATGGTGGCGTCATCGATGAGGTCGTCATCGAGGCTGGCGGGCAGACCTTGCGCCCGCTGCACCGCGCGCCGTGGGTCCGCAATGGCGAGGTGCTGCCCGATCATGTCGCACCGGTCGAGCGGCGACTGGCGGGAGACTTCTTCTGTGCGCCCTTCGCGCAAAGCGAGCCGGGCGTGCCGATCCATGGCTGGTCGGCCAACGGCACCTGGGAAGGTGCTGGCAGCATCGTCGCCGCCGACGGTGCTGCTACCGCGACCTACAGCCTGCGTGAAGCCGTGGCGGGTGCGCGGCTGACCAAGCGCATCATGCTTTGTCCAGGCCAGCCAGTCGTCTACCAGACCCATATTTTCGAGGGCGGGGCAGGCCGCTTGCCGGTCGCACATCATGCGATGGTGCATGTGCCGGGTGGTGCAAAGCTCAGCTTTTCGCCCAAGTCGGGCGGCCGGACGATGCCGGCGCCACCGGAGAACGACCCAGCGCGAGGCCGCTCGCTACTAGCCTATCCGCAGTCGTTTTCGAACCTGTCGTCGGTGCGGCGGGGCGATGGTGCGACGGCCGATGCCAGCTTCTACCCCTTCGACAGTGGCCACGAAGATATCGTCGTCCTGTCCGAAAAGCCCGGCGCCCGTATCGGCTGGTCCGCTGCGGTGGCGGCCAAGGATGGCTTTCTGCTTTTTGCCATCAAGGATGCGCGCATGTTGCCGCAGACGGTTCTGTGGATGAGCAATGGCGGGCGCTCTTATGCGCCCTGGAATAGCCGCCACATCGCAGTGCTCGGCATCGAAGAAGCCGCGACCGGTATTCATCTGGATGCCGGAGAGAATGCGCCCGACGGCGTGCCGACATCGCTCAGCCTCGATCCATATCGTGCCACAACGATTCGCTACGCCTTCGGTGCTATTCCAGTGCCGGTGGGCTGGAGCGAGGTGACTGACATCCGGCTGGACGCTGCGGCGATCGATATCGCCGACCGCGGCGGCCAAAGGCTGGCGATACCGTTTCGCGGGTCATTCTTCGCCGATTGACGGGTTCGCCTCAAATTGAGGCGTACATAGTTGAAATCTCAGCATTTTAAGTCGTCTGGGTATTGATCGCGCGCTGGCGGCGGACGAGCGGATTCGCGCTTGACTCCCACCGGACGTTACGTCAACTTTCAAGCATCAAAATGATGCCGGGAACGTATCATTTTGATCATCAGCCGTGCGGGAGGAAACGAACGTCAGATGGAGGGAACAATCCATCAGTGAGATTGCGCGCCGGAGCCATCGCCAGAGATGGGCATGGCACGGCCACGCGAATTGCAGCGTTGGAGCGGGGGCCAAAACCACCCTCGATGAGGAGGAGAAAATACCGTGCTGAAAAGGACAATCGCTGTTGTATCGGCGGCGCTTATGGCGGTGAGCCTGGGAATGGCCACGACCGCCTATGCGCAGGCCAAAAAGACATATTACTGGGTGTCGCATGGCTCGCCTGCCGATCCGGTCTGGACCTATTTCCTGGCCGGCGCCAAGCAGTGGGCCGAAGACACCGGCAACACCGTCAACACCTCGTTCCACAATGGCGACGTGCCGGCGCACCAGGAAGCCATCCGCGCCGCGATCGCC
Source organism: Aminobacter sp. 01T433 (assembly GCF_056398585.1). Lineage (NCBI taxonomy): Bacteria > Pseudomonadati > Pseudomonadota > Alphaproteobacteria > Hyphomicrobiales > Phyllobacteriaceae > Aminobacter > Aminobacter sp. 01T433. The sequence continues at coordinate 79,531 of NZ_JBFTPR010000020.1, read as the reverse complement.
GCCAAGGCTTCCGGTATCGTTACGTCGAGCCCCGATCCCGGCAGCCTGGTCAAGGTGACGGAGGAGGCCCGCGCGGCCGGCATTCCGATCATCAACATGAACACGCCCGACCCGACAGCCAATTTCAACGCCTATGTCGGCGGCAACAATGTCGCCTTCGGCAAGGCCTGGGCGCAGTATCTTGTCGACAAGAAGCTGGTGAAGGAAGGCGATTTCGTCTGGATGCCGGTCGAGGTTCCGGGGGCCACCTACGGCGTGCAGGAAGAAGAAGGCATTTCAAGCGTCTTCAAGCCGCTCAACATCACCTGGGAAGTCACCGATGCGACGCTTGACCAGGCCGAGATTATCACCCGCATGGCCGATTACCTGACCGCCAACCGCGCCAAGGTGAAGGCGATCATCGGGCTTGGCGATCTCGTCACCGGCTCGATCAAGCGCGTCTTCGACCAGGTCGGCGTCAAGCCGGGCGAAATCCCTGTCGTTGGCTGGGGCAATTCGCGCGACACCACGCAGGAAGTGCTCGAAGGCTACGTCAATGCCGCGCAGTGGCAGGATCCGCAGGCGACCAGCTACATGGCGCTGTCGATGGCAGCGATGGCCGCCAGCAAGATCCCTCCGGGTTTCGACATCATCGTTGGCGCGCTCTACGAGAAGGATACCGCCCAGCTCTATGATGATATCCTGTCGGGCAAGTAATCGCTGATTTACGCCCCCGGTCCGGTTCGCCGGACCGGGCATTCCTTCCCGAACGGATCAGCCATGGAAAATCGATCATTTGCGCAGCGCTTCATTGCGAAGCCTGAATTCGGGCCATTGGTCCTGCTCATTCTGGAAATCGCGATCTTCTGGTCGATCAATCCGGACTTCCTGTCACCGCTGAACATCTCCAACACGCTCGCCTTTACCGTCGAGCTTGGACTAATCGCGCTGGCGATGACGCTGTTGATGACGTCGGGCGAATTCGACCTGTCCGTCGGCTCGGTGTTCGGGCTGTCTGCGGTGGTGATGTGGACGGTGTTCAACACCGGTCTTGCGCCGCTGCCTCTGGCCTTCCTGATCGCCATCGGCATTGCTCTGCTGATCGGCTTCGTCAATGGCTGGTTCGTCACGCGGCTTGCCATCCCGTCCTTCCTGGTGACGCTCGGCATGCTTTTGATCGCGCGTGGCTCAGCGCTTTACATCACCGACGGTTTCCCCCAGCGCACCTGGAACGCCGAAGGGCAATGGCTGGCGGAACTTTTGGTCGGCGAGTTCTATATCGGCGGCTTTCGGGTCTACATGTCCCTGTTGTGGTTCGCGCTGTTTGCTTTGCTTGCCCACTACGTGCTGACCCAGACCAAGGCCGGCAACTGGATCCAGGCTTCAGGCGGCAACCCCAATGCGGCGCGTGCCCGAGGGGTCAACGTCAATCGCACCAAGGTGTTGCTGTTCATGGTGTCGTCGGCGATGGCGGCGTTTGCCGGCATCATCAGCTCGATCCGCACATCGGCGGCGAACCCCAATAGCGGCACCGGCTACGAGCTCGAAGTGATCGCCATGGTGGTCATCGGCGGCACGGTGCTGACCGGCGGTCGTGGCACCATCATCGGCACGGTGCTGGGCATCTTCATCTTGCGCATCATGCGCAACGGCATCGTCATGGTCGGGGTGCCAGGCCTTGCCTACAACATCTTCATCGGTGCGATCATCCTTGGCATGATGGCACTGCATTCCTGGCTCGAACGCCGCCACAATGCGGGAACCTGAGCGATGACCCAAGAACTCGTCCGCATGCAGAACATCAACAAGTTCTACGGGCGCATCCATGCGCTCAGGGACGTTTCGCTGACGGTCAACACCCATGAGGTCGTAGGTCTGCTGGGCGACAATGGTGCCGGCAAGTCGACGCTGATCAAGGTGCTGTCGGGTGCGGTGCCGATGACCAGCGGCGAAATCTACGTCAAGGGCAAGGAGGTGGTGATGAAGAGCACCACCGACGCCATCGCCAACGGTATCGAGACCATCTACCAGGACTCAGCCCTGGTGCCGCAGCTGTCAATCGCCCGGAACTTGTTTCTCGGTCGCGAACCGATCAAGGGGCCGCGCCTGCTCAACAGGCTCGACCACGATGCGATGAACGATGTGGCGCGCAGCCTGCTGAAACGCGTCGGCATCACCAAGGACATCCCGCCGAATACGCCGATCGGCGCTTTGTCGGGTGGCGAACGCCAGGCGGTGGCCATCGCGCGCGCCATGCATTTCGAAAGCAGCCTGATCGTGCTCGACGAGCCGACCAACAATCTGGGCGTGGCCGAAACGCAAGGCGTGCTGCGCTTCGTGCGCGAGGTGCGCGACACCGGTCACTCCTGCATCTTCATCGCCCACAACATTCACCACGTCTTCCAGGTGGTCGACCGGATCGTCGTCATGCGCGGCGGCAAGATCGTCGCCGACGACATCGATCCGAAGAAGTCGAGCATCGAGGAAGTGGAGCGGGTGATCACCGGTGAGCACCTCATCCAGGCGCTTGGCCTGGATCACGGTTGAAGTCGCACAGCAGGAGGAGACATGGCCAAGGCCGAAAAACCGCTTGTGTTGAGTTCACCAGCACCGCGCACGCTTGACCTGATCTTCTCGCCAAGCGCTCTTGGCGTGCTGCACGAAAAGTACGAAATCGTGGAAGTCGAGCCCGCTGATATCGCCGCTCTCGACGACAATACGCTGGCGAACATCCGCTACATCATTGGCCAGCCGCCGCTGTCGCAGGAGACGTTGTCGCGGATGCGGTCCTTGCGCTGCATCTTCAACGTCGAAGGCAATTTGCTCGACAATATGCCTTACGAGCAGCTGTTTCAGCGCGGCATTCATGTCGTCACGTCGAGCCAGGTTTTCGCCGAGCCGGTGGCCGAAATCGGGCTCGCCTTCGCGCTCGACCTGGCGCGCGGGGTGGTCGATGCCGACCTGGCCTTCCGGCAGGGTGATGAGCTGTGGGGCTCCGAGGGCAACCGGACGGCGCGGCTGCTCTCAGGTTCGGAGGTCGGCTTCATCGGCTTTGGCGATCTCGGCAAGGCGTTGCATCGCCTGCTTCAAGGATTTAGGGCGCGGATCAAGGCCTTCGACCCATGGCTGCCGCCTTCCGTGCTGATCGAGCATGGCGTGGTGCCAGCGTCGCTGGACGAGGTGCTTTCGCAAAGCGATTTTGTCTTCGTCGTCGCTTCGGTGACCAGCGAGAACCAGGGTTTTCTCGATGCAAAGTCCTTCGCCAGCATGCGCAAGGGAGCTGCGCTCATCTTGCTCAGCCGTGCAGGTGTCGTCGATTTCCCTGATTTGATGGAAGCTGTGCGCAGTGGCCACATCCTTGCTGCCAGCGATGTCTTTCCCGAGGAACCGCCGGCGAAGGATCATCCGGTGCGTTCGCTGCCCGGCTTCCTGCGTTCCGCTCACCGTGCCGGCGCGCTCGACGTCGCCTTCAAGCGCATGGGCGACATGGTGCTGGAAGACATGGCGCTCATCGACCGCAACTTGCCGCCGATGCGCTGCAAACGCGCCGAGCGCGAGACCGTGTCGCGCATGCGCTCGAAGCCGGTCGACAAGAGCTGATGGGGTTCAGTCCCTGATCTCAGGCAGTTTTTTCCGCTTCGTCGGCACGGCCGGCCTTGCGGGCAACCGCCCAGCCGAGCAGGGCCGCGGCAAGCAGCACGACGGCGGCGAGGTAGAAGGCGAGGCCGGGGTAGGGCATCGGCGTGCCTTCGCGCAACGTCCAGGCATAGACAGCGCCAAAAAACAGCGGCGACAATACGCCGGCGATGCTTGCCACGCTCATATTGGCGCCTTGGAGCTGGCCCTGTTCGGATTCTGAAACGCGCTGGGTCATCAGCGACTGGGTTGTGGGCATGGCGAGGCCCCATAAGGCATTGGGGATCATCGCCAGCGTGAACCAGAGGCCCGTGGGCGCCCAGCCCATGCAGGCGATGCCGACTGCGCCGCCGAACAGGCCGAACACCATGGTGGCGCGGTCGCCGAAGCGCTTGACGACCGGGCCGACGATCAGGCCCTGCACGATCATGTCGAGCACGCCGACGAGCGCAAGCAATGTGCCGACCTCCCAGGCATGCCAGTTGTAGCGATAGGCAGCATAGAGCACGAACACGGCTGAGAAGACATGGTGGGCGAAGTGCAGAAGGAAGGTCACGCCTGCAAGGCCGGTCAGTTCGGGGTGCGAGCGCAGCAGCATCATCGCACCGAAAGGGTTGGCCCGGCGCCATGAGAATGCCATGCGCTTTTCCGGCGCCAGCGATTCCGGCAGGACGAAGGCACCGTAGAGAAAGGCGAGCCCGCTCATAGCTGCTGCCACCCAGAACGGCGCGCGCGGCGAGATTTCGCCGAGGAAGCCGCCCATCAGCGGGCCGGCGACAAAGCCGGCGCTGAACGCAGCACCGATCAGGCCATAGGCGCGGGCGCGGCCCTCGGGCGGGGTGATGTCGGCCATGTAGGCGAAGACGGTGGTGAAGCTCGACGAGGTGATGCCGGCTACGATGCGGCCAAGCGCCAGCCACCACAGGTTGGGCGCCAGTGCCATCAGCACATAGTCGGCGGCAAGGCCAGCCGTCGACAGCAGGATCACTGGCCGGCGGCCGTAGCGGTCCGACAGCGAACCGATGATCGGCGAGCAGACGAACTGCATGAAGGCCCAAAGCGCGACAAAGACACCGTTGATCCAGCCCGCATCGGCATTGGAACCGACGAATTCCTCGATCAGCGACGGCAGCACAGGGATGATGATGCCCATCGCCACGATGTCGAGAACGGCGGTGACAAAGATGAAGGCGATCGCCGCCTGGCGGCGCGAACCTGTGATGGACATGATGGAGGCCTCGATGGACGAGCCTTATAAAAACAACTTGGCGCGCGATCCACCCGCCACCGGCTATATTACCAAAACCTACTGACATTGTGTCACAGGCTGCCAAGCAGTGACCCAAGCCTTCCCGCGCTGGGGTTGCCGGCCTACAAATGCGGTCGGATTCAAGACATGGGCGCGTTGTGCGCTGTTCTACAAATCTGCCAAACAAGGAGCCCGCCATGCTGCGCAAGACGAATTTCTTCATCGACGGAAAATGGGTCGCGCCAACGATTGCGAAGGAGCTCGAGGTCATCAACCCGGCCGACGAGCAGGCTTTTGCGGTCATTTCGCTGGGCTCGGCCGCCGATGTCGACAAGGCTGTCGCGGCCGCCCAGCGCGCCTTCCCGGCATGGAGCGCGACCAGCCGCAAACAGCGTCTGGAGCTGCTCGAAAAGCTGCTCGCCGCCTACAACAGGCGCATGCGCGACATGGCCAATGCGATCTCGTGGGAGATGGGTGCGCCGATCAAGCTGGCGCTCGAATCCCAGGCCGCCTGCGGTGCCGGTCACATCGCGAGCTTCATCGAAGTGCTGAAGGGCTTCGAATTTGAGGAGCCGCTCGACGAGAAAAATCCGCAGGAGCGTATCGTGCGCGAGCCGATCGGCGTTTGCGGACTGATCACGCCGTGGAACTGGCCGATGAACCAGGTGACGCTGAAGGTTGTGCCCGCACTTGCCGCCGGTTGCACGGTGGTGCTGAAGCCGTCCGAGATCGCACCGATGTCGTCGATCGTTTTTGCCGAGATGATGGAAGAGGCAGGTTTCCCGGCGGGCGTGTTCAACATGGTCAATGGAGACGGGCCGAGCGTGGGCGAGGCGATGTCGCGCCATCCCGGCATCGACATGATGTCGTTCACCGGTTCGACGCGGGCTGGCGTCGCGGTCACCAAGGCAGCATCGGAGACGGTCAAGCGCGTGGCGCTGGAGCTTGGTGGCAAATCGCCCAACATCGTCTTCGCAGATGTCGACCTTGAAGATGCGGTGACGCGCGGGCTGGCGCATTGCTTTGAAAACACCGGCCAGTCCTGCAATGCCCCGACGCGCATGCTGGTGCAGCGTCCGGTCTATGACAAGGCGGTCGACATCGCCGCCAGGTACGCCGCCACTGTGAAGGTCGGCAATCCGGCCGAGGACGGCGACCATATCGGACCGCTGTCGTCCGACGTGCAGTTCGACAAGGTGCAAGGCCTGATCGACGTCGCCATCAAGGAAGGCGCGCGCGTCGTTGCCGGCGGGCTTGGACGTCCGGAGGGTTTCAACCGCGGCTATTATGTCAGGCCTACCGTCTTCGCCGACGTCAACAATGACATGCGCATCGCGCGTGAAGAGGTGTTCGGACCGGTGCTGGCGATGATCCCGTTCGAGACGGAAGAAGAGGCGATCGCCATTGCCAACGATACGCCCTACGGCCTGTCGGCCTATGTGCAATCAGGCGACAAGGCGCGTGCCCAGCGCGTGGCGCGCAAGCTCAGGGCCGGCATGGTGCAGATCAATGGCGCTGATCGTCCTTATGGCAGCCCCTTTGGCGGCTACAAGCAGTCGGGCCTCGGCCGCGAGGGCGGCAAGTGGGGGTTAGAGGATTTCCTCGAGGTCAAGGCGATCAGCGGTTTTGAGGAAGGGCTGGGCTAGGGCTTGGGAGCTATCGAGGTGACCTTCTCGGAGGTAGTCTCGTAGAAGGTCCCCCTCTCCGTCACGGCATCGCCGTGCCACCTCTCCCCCACTTTGTGGGGGCGAGGAACCCGAGTTCTGCGAGGTCGGACCTAATAAACTCCCCTGCACGGAGAACGCGACTAGCGTTTCCTCGCCCCCACAAAGTGGGGGAGAGGTGGCACGGCGAAGCCGTGACGGAGAGGGGGTGTTGCTGGGCGTGAAGGATCAGACTCGGCTCGCGCCTAACCCTCATTCCTCGTCAAATAATCCTCGGCGATCTCGCGCATCCTTGGCCCGTCGATGCTGTCGGCGTGGCCGCCATGGGCAACTCGCACCGGCAAGTCGATGAGCCGGCGCATCGTGGCGCAATAGTCGGCGCGGTTCGAATCCGGCATGTCGTCGACCAAAAACCCGCCATGGATGGCGTCGCCGCTGAACAGCGTTCCGTCATGCTCGTCGAACAGACCGATCGAGCCGGGCGAATGGCCAGGCAGATGCAGGACGCGAAAAGCCCTGTCGCCAAGGTCGATTACGTCGCCCTCATCGAGCAGGCGGTGAAGCGGCGCGGGTTCGATCGCGTAGCCGGCGGAATTCCAGCCGGGATAGGGCAGCTCGGATACGGCGCCGGGAAAATCGCGGAACATGTGGGCGTAGGTTGCTTCGTCCGGCATCGTCTCGAAGAACGCAGCCTCGATGCGCGGGCCGGCGCGCCACGAGAATTCGTGCAGCGAGCCGACATGGTCGAGATGCACATGCGTCGCCACTGCGAGCAGCGGCTTGCCGGGCCGGATATCAATTTCGGGCGCGAGCGGGCAGATGCCCATGCCGGTGTCGACCAGAAGATCCAGGTTGCGCCCGCGCACCAGCCACATGTTGGCGCGGCAATAGTCGGTGACGAAAGGTTCGGTCAGCATCGTTGTCGTCGCGTCGACGATGCTTTTCGAAAACCAGCCGGCACGTGGCTTCAAACGAACGGCCTGCCGATCTTGAAGCGGCCGGGCACCAGCCGCCTGAAATAGTCCATGCCCTTTTCCGACAGCTGGTTGACGTCTGAAAGCATGTAATCGTCGGGCATGTGGCGCGTCTTGCCGGCGACGTTGGCGAGGGGCACGAGCTTGAGAACCGTCTTGCCGCCTTCATATTTCAGCGCCACCGAGCCGCCGCCCTTGTCGGCAGCGTCGATGGCGAAAACGCCGGCGTCAAAAGCTTCCTGCGCATCGACCGCGTTGACGGCGCCGATATAGCCGCGCGGCATATAGCCGAGCGCATCGACACGGGCACGCTTGCCCGGAAGCCCCTCGGCCAATGCGTTTTCGAACGCGCGGCTCAAATCGCTGCCCGACAGCTTGATGTTGCCATGCGCGTCGCGCTCGAGCTTGTCGGCGGGCACGATGCTTTCGACCAAGGCCTTGCCGTCGGCGGTGGTGACGCCCTCGGAAACGGCGACGACGCAACGGCGATGACGGGCAAGTGTAGCCTTCACCTCGTCGATGAAGCGCGGCACCGAAAAGGCGCGCTCGGGCACATAGATCAGATGCGGGCCGTCGCTGTTGTCGTCGCGCCAGGCCGCCGCAGCAGCGGTCAGAAAGCCGGCATGGCGACCCATGACGATGCCGACATAGATGCCGGGCAATGCGCGGAAATCGAGATCGACGCTGAGAAAGGCGCCGGCAACGAACTCCGCCGCCGAGATGAAGCCCGGCACGTGGTCGTTTTCCTCGAGATCGTTGTCGATGGTCTTGGGCGCGTGCACGAAAGCAATGGAACCTTGCGCTGCGTCGGCCAGGATCTGCTGGGTGCCGGCGGTGTCGTTGCCGCCGATATAGATGAAGGCGCGGGCGTCGGCCTTTTTCAGCCCTTCGAGGATGACCTCGCAATATGCTGCGTCAGGCTTGTCGCGTGTGCTGCCAAGGGCAGCACTGGGTGTCGCGGCGATGCGCAGAAGCTGTTCTTCTGCGATGTCGGTCAGATCGACATAGTCGCCGTCGCGGATGCCGCGCACGCCATGGCGCGAGCCCAGAATGCGTGCACTGGGGTGGCGGCGGCGAATTTCGAGCACAGCGCCGGCCATCGTCTGGTTGATCACGGCGGTCGGTCCGCCACCTTGCGCGATCACGAATGTCGAAGGCATGGACGTTGTCCTCCCATCTGGCATTTTCTTGAGCATGCGCCCTTCCGGGGAGCGGACGCAATGGGAGATTCAGGGCTTTGAGCCGGAGCAAATACTCCGGCCATAGGTGGTCAGCCGACGACGATCGGCGTCTTGCCGTTGACGCGGCTGTAGAGGTCGATGACGTCCTGGTTGATCATGCGTACGCAGCCCGACGACATCGCCTGGCCGATGGTCCACCATTCGGGCGAGCCGTGAACACGGTAGCCGGTGTCCTGGCCGTCCTTGAAGATGTAGAGCGCGCGTGCGCCGAGCGGATTGTCGAGGCCGCCGGGCTGGCCGCCGGCCCACTTAACCAACTCCGGCTTGCGCGCGATCATTTCGCGCGGCGGCGTCCATGTCGGCCACTTCTTGCCGTACTGGATGTTGGCGCGGCCATTCCACAAGAAGCCGTCGCGGCCAATGCCGACACCATAGCGGATGGCGTCGCCACCCGGCTGGACAAGATAGAGATAGCGTTCCTGCAGCCGCACAACGATCGTGCCGGGGGCTTCGCCGGTCGGATCGACAACGATCTGGCGGCGAAATTTCGGGTCGACCTTGGCGAACGGGATTTCGGGCAGCTGGTATCCTTCGTCGGTGAAGGACGCATACATCAGCTCGGGGCGAGTGACCTGCTTGTCGACGCTGATCTGCGGCCGGATCGAACCGGTCGTGGTGGTGTCGAGCCCCATGGCTGGGAGTTCGAAATCCATGCTGCGGCTGCAGCCCGCGAGCAGGCCGGCGGCGCCGAGGCCGAAGAGCACCTTGCGGCGCGAGGCAAGATTCTGGGCGCGATCGGTCAGGTCGGGCTTCGAGGGAGCAGGCGATTTCGACACGGCACAATTCCACTGTTTACGCGGGGGCGGCCAGACACCGGGCGGACCCGGCTGGATAGTTCGCATTTTCACCATTCATGGTTGAAAAAGCATGAACGCCGCGTGTGCTGCGTTAAGGGCTTTACATCGGTGCAATGGCGGAGCTTGATCCCTTTTCCAAAGAGGGAGAGTTTGCATGTCGTTTGAAAGTTGGGCCGCCTTTGCTGCCGCTTCTGCGGTGTTGCTTGTCATTCCGGGGCCGACAATCCTGTTGGTCGTGTCCTACGCGCTCGGCCAGGGCTGGCGCACCGCGCTGCCGATGGCGGTTGGCGTGGCACTCGGCGATTTCACCGCAATGACGCTGTCGATGCTCGGCATCGGTGCGCTGCTTGCGGCTTCTGCCACCGTCTTCACCTTGCTGAAGTGGATTGGCGCTGCCTATCTCATCTATCTCGGCATCAAGCTGTTCCGCGCCGGTGGAGCGCTCGACGCCAAGCCACGGACGGACGCCGCCTCGGCTGCCAAGATGATGGCGCATGCCTGGATCGTGACCGCGCTCAACCCCAAGAGCATCACCTTCTTCGTCGCCTTCCTGCCCCAGTTCCTCGACCGCAACGGCGATTTCTGGACCCAGATGCTGATCTTCGAGCTGACCTTCCTGACGCTCGCCTTTGCCAATGCCTTCGGTTACGCGCTGGTCGCGGCCCGCGCCCGCAGCGTGGTTGCCAATCCGCGCGCCATTCGCATCTTCAACCGCACCGGCGGCACGCTGCTGGTCGGCGCGGGCATCGCGGCTGCCGCGGTGCGCACCGGACACTGAGGTTTTGCGGCGCCGGCGCGATGGCCGTCGCCTTCGCTACAGCGCCGCCAGTCGGCCCGTTTCACAGTGGTTTGATATTTATTGCGAGATTCGAAAAAAATAGCCGCCTTGCCACTTTCAGGCCACGGATTTTTTGGTATGAAACGATGTCCGTCGGAGGAACGGGCGGCGACCTGAACCGTTTTGCCGGTTGCGCCAGTTGAATTGAAGGGCCCACGCGCTGACTTTTCGCGCCTGAATGGCTCGTTCGGGAGGAGCGATCATGTATCTCGGGCTGGATCTCGGCACATCGGGCGTCAAGGCGCTGCTCATCGACGCCGAGCAGAAGGTGGTCGGCTCCGGTCACGGTTCACTCGACGTGTCGCGGCCGCATCCCGGCTGGTCCGAGCAGGATCCGGCCGACTGGATCCGCGCCACCGAAGCTGCCATTGCCGAGCTGAAGGCGACGTATCCTAAAGCACTCGCTGCCGTTCGCGGCATCGGCCTGTCCGGCCAGATGCATGGCGCTACGCTGGTCGACGCAGCCGGCAAGGTGCTTCGCCCTTGCATTCTCTGGAACGATACCCGCAGCCATGCCGAAGCCGCCAGGCTCGACGCTGACCCGCGCTTCCGCAAGATCACCGGCAACATCGTCTTTCCAGGCTTCACCGCCCCAAAGCTCGCCTGGGTGAAGGCCAACGAGCCGGCCATTTTCGCCAAGGTCGCCAAGGTGCTTTTGCCCAAGGATTATCTCCGGCTCTGGCTGTCGGGCGAGCACATCTCCGAAATGTCTGATGCTGCGGGCACCGCATGGCTTGATGTTGCGGGGAGACGCTGGTCACCCGAACTTCTGGCCGCGACCGATCTCGATGAAAGCCACATGCCGCATTTGGTCGAAGGCACCGAACGTGCCGGACAATTGCGCGCCGAACTGGTCGCCAAATGGGGCATGGCACATTCGGTTGTGATCGCGGGTGGGGCAGGCGACAACGCGGCTTCAGCCTGTGGCATGGGCACGGTTCGGCCGGGCTCTGCCTTTGTGTCGCTCGGTACATCTGGCGTGCTGTTTGCCGCCAACGGCGCTTATCTGCCCAATCCCGAAAGCGCCGTTCACACCTTCTGTCACGCGCTGCCCAATGCCTGGCATCAGATGGGCGTCATCTTGTCGGCGACGGATTCGCTCAACTGGCTGAGCAACATCACCGGCAAGAATGCTGGGGAATTGACCGGCGAACTGGGCGATGAATTGCGTGCGCCGTCGGGCGTCAGCTTCCTGCCCTATCTCTCGGGCGAGCGCACACCGCATAATGATGCGGCGATCCGTGGTTCGTTCACCGGCCTTGCACATGAGATCGACCGCGCGGGGATGACGCAAGCCGTTCTCGAAGGTGTTGCTTTCGCTTTCCGCGACAGCCTTGAAGCGCTTGAGAAGGCCGGCACCACGCTGGAGCGCGTGACGGCGATCGGCGGCGGCTCGCGCTCACGCTACTGGCTGAAGGCGATTGCCACCGCACTTGGCGTTCCTGTCGACATTCCCGCCGGTGGCGACTTCGGTGCGGCGTTCGGTGCCGCACGCCTTGGCCTGATCGCGGCGGAGGGGGGCGACCCCTACGCCGTCTGCACCCCGCCCGTGACCGCCGAAACCATTGAGCCCGCCGCAGCTTTGGCCGATGCCTATGGCGAGGCGTATCGGCGTTACCGCAGGCTCTATCCAGCTATCAAGGCCGTGACAGATGATGCCGTCTGAGCCCATAGTGGATGCCAGCTTACGCCGGCACCTTGTCGAGGAAGCCGGTTACGCGGCTCAGCCTGCCGTTTTCGATGACGCCGAAATCGGTGCCTTCGATCACCGCGTCGGCACCATCAGGGCCAAGGCCCCAGGAGAAGCGGACATTGTCGCCGAAGCCGTCGACATTGCCCTTGAGCGCGAAGCGGAAGCCCGGGAACTGCGCATGCACGCCCTGGATCAGCGCCGCGACGCCTTGGTGGCCGTCGCCCTGCATGATCGGGTCGCGGTACTGAATACCGCTGGTGAATGCAGCTTCCACAAGTCCCGACCGGCGCGCGGCGTCGGTCTCGTTCCAGGCGGCGATGTAGTTCCGGGCGATGGTGTTGTGGTCGGTCATTTGAGGTCTCCGTCAGGGATGTCTTCGTTGACGCAGCCGTTTTGCCATTGGGCTCGACCCAGACCAATTACCGCAGAGGTAATCGAATTCGGAATTTCGCACGCCGCCCGGCAACGGGCGGTTATCGGCACTCATTGAAAGGAGTTCCCCTATGAGCACCGGCTATTTCGGCGACATCAAACCCGTCAAATATGAAGGCACCAGCAGCACGAACCCGCTGGCCTACCGCCACTACAATCCCGACGAAATCGTGCTGGGCAAGCGCCTCGAAGATCATCTGCGCTTTGCCGTCGCCTACTGGCACACCTTCGCCTGGCCGGGCGGCGACCCGTTTGGCGGCCAGACGTTTGAACGCCCTTGGTTCGGCGAGACGATGGAACATGCCAAACTCAAGGCGGACGTTGCCTTCGAGCTGTTTTCGCTACTGGGCGTCCCTTATTTCTGCTTCCACGATGCCGATGTGCGCCCTGAAGGTGCGACTTTCTCCGAAAGTGCAACGCGTCTCGACGAGATCGCCGATCATTTCGAAGGCAAGATGAAGCAGACGGGCGTCAAGCTGCTTTGGGGCACGGCGAACCTGTTTTCCAACCGCCGCTTCATGTCGGGTGCCGCCACCAACCCGGATCCCGATGTCTTTGCTTATGCGGCGGCGACGGTGAAGCATTGCATCGACGTCACCAAGCGGCTCAAGGGCGAGAATTACGTGCTGTGGGGCGGCCGCGAAGGTTACGAGACGCTGCTCAACACCGACATGGGCCGCGAGCTCGACCAGATGGGCCGCTTCCTCAATCTGGTGGTCGACTACAAGCATAAGATCGGTTTCACCGGCACGATCCTGATCGAGCCCAAGCCGCAGGAGCCGACCAAGCACCAGTATGATTACGACGTCGCCACCGTTTACGGCTTCCTCAGGAAGTACGGGCTGGAAAACGAGGTGAAGGTCAATATCGAGCAGGGCCACGCGATCCTGGCCGGCCATTCCTTCGAACATGAGCTGGCGACCGCCAACGCGCTCGGCATCTTCGGTTCGATCGACATGAACCGCAACGACTACCAGTCGGGCTGGGACACTGACCAGTTCCCCAACAATGTGCCGGAGATGGCGCTGGCCTACTACCAGGTGCTCGCAGGCGGCGGCTTCAAGACCGGCGGCACCAATTTCGACGCCAAGCTGCGCCGCCAGTCGCTGGATCCAGAAGATCTGCTGATCGCCCATGTCGGTGGCATGGATGCCTGCGCGCGCGGCCTCAAGGCGGCGGCGAAGATGATCGAGGACAAGGCGTTGTCCGCCCCGCTCGACACCCGCTATGCCGGCTGGAATTCGCCTGAGGCCAAGGCAATGCTGGGCGGCCAGCGCACGCTCGAAGACATCTCCGCGCGCGTGATCAAGGACGGCATCGAGCCGCAGCCGAAGTCGGGCCGGCAGGAATATCTGGAGAACGTGGTCAACCGCTACGTTTGATGCCGCAACCAATCGGCGAGGGGGAATTAGCACTTCCCCCTTGCCGCCATATTGCCTCTTTCTCGCCCTCAAGACGCCCGTCGAATCAGTGACTTACGGCGCATGAGACGGGAACAAAAGACTTTCACACATTCCAACGAGCCAGAGATCGACGCCCTGCTTTGCCGGTCGCAGACCGCATCTTTCGTTGATCGCCTGATGGCCCTGCCTCCGCTTGTGGAGGCCGAACAGTCCAACGATTGGAGCCGGGCGGTTGCGCTGCGGCTCGAAGCCGTGCTTGCCCAGAACATGCGCTCGCGCATCGGTTCTGAAAGCCGCGCCGCCTGACAGCTCGGGTTTGACGAACGAAGGATGGTCGGCCATCCTTCGCCGATGATACGCGCGGTGCTTCTGGACCTTTCCGGCGTCGTCTATGACGGCGACACGCCGATACCGGGCGCGGTCGATGCCGTAGGGCGATTGCGGGCGGAAGGCCTGGCCGTTCGCTTTGTCAGCAACACCACGCGCTCGCCGCGTGCCGCCATCATCAGGCAACTTGCCGGCCTTGGCATCGACATCAGCGACGACGAACTGCTGACGCCAGCGCGAGCGGCAGTCGAATGGTTGCGCGCCCATCGCTGCTCGCCGCATCTGCTTGTTCATGCCGAGCTTGAACCGGAGTTCACCGGGTCTGAGGGCCGGCCGCACAAGGCAGTTGTCGTTGGCGATGCCGGCGAGGCGTTTGATTATTTGAGGCTCAACAGGGCTTTTCGCGAACTGGTCGACGGCGCTGAGTTCGTGGCGCTCGCCACCAACCGCACCTTCAAGGCTGGGGATGGCAAGCTCAGCCTTGATGCCGGTGCCTTTGTGACCGCGCTGGAGTTCGCGAGCGGTCGAAAGGCAACCGTGCTCGGAAAACCTTCGCCGGATTTCTTTCTCGCCGCTCTCGCAGGATTGGATTGCCTGCCGAGCGAGGCGGTGATGGTGGGCGACGATGCCGAAAGCGATGTCGCTGGCGCGTTGAATGCTGGCCTTGGTGCTGCGCTGCTGGTTCGGACGGGCAAATATCGGCCGGGAGATGAGGCGAGGTTTGGGCCGGCGCCCACTGCGTTGGTCGATGATCTCGTGGCTGCCGTCGACTGGATAATGGCAAACCGCAGCTAACCCCGCCTTAGCCTGACTGGGGCTGAGCCGAAAGCGCGAGAAAAGCTGCGCGAAAAGGCTGCCGCCGAGGAAAAACCGGTGCGCTCGGCGATCTCAGCCATGCTTACCTTGGTGTCCACCACCAGCCGCCGCGCAGCACTCAGGCGCAGGCGAAGATAATAGGTGCCCGGCGTCTCGCCGATCGAGGCACGAAAGATGCTCTCCAAGGTCCGCGCCGTCACGCCCGCGCGCCTGGCAATCGCCGCGATGGTCAGCGGCTGGTCGACATGGCTTTCCATCAGCCGGATCGCCTGGGCGAGACGCGGGTCGTAGCCGTCGAGCCGGCCGAGCGAAACCAGGGGCTGAGCGTCGGTCGCCGCGCGCGACTGATCGTAGATGAACACGCTGGCGACATCGAGCGCGACGGCCATGCCGAGCCGCGAACGCACAAGATGCAGCATCAGGTCGAAGGTCGGCGCGGCACCGCCGCAGGTGAACACCGGCCCGTCGATGACGTAGCGGTCGGGCCGCACGTCGATCTCGGGGAAGGCGGTGGAAAAATCCTCCATGTCCTCCCAGTGCGTGGTCGCCGCGCGGCCTTCGAGCAGTCCGGCGCGGGCGACCAGCCATGTGCCGGCCTCGACGCCGCCGACAGCGCGGGCGCGGCGGGCGGCTCGCCGCAAACCGCCGAGCAGCTTCGAGGTCGCGTAGCCTTGCGTGCCAAAACCGGCGATGACGACGATGACGTCACTTGCCTCATCAGGGTCGAAGGCGCCGCTCATCGCCACCGGCAGGCCGCAGGTGGTCATCGCCGGCTCGCCCGTCACCGAGACCAGCCGGAAATCAAACAGCGTTTCACCGGCGATGCGGTTGGCCGCGCGCAGCGGGTCGATGGCTGACGCCACGCACATGATCGATGCGCCGGAGAACACCAGCATGGTCACCTTGAGCGGCATGCGCTCGGCGCGAAAGATCGTGAGCTTTTCGCTTTTTGCCATTTTGATTTCGTAAAATGCAAAACAGACTTCTGCAAGTCAGGCATGTTGATCGTGTATCCGATTGGGAGGAAGTCCGATGCCGCTTGCCATGAACCAGGACGTGTTCATCACCTGTGCCGTGACCGGTTCCGGCAGCACGCAGGACCGCAGCCCACATGTGCCGCGCTCGCCCAAGCAGATCGCCGATGCTGCCATCGATGCCGCCAAGGCCGGTGCCGCAATCGTGCACTGCCATGTCCGCGACCCTGAGACGGGCAAGCCGCGGCGCGATGTCCATCTCTATCGCGAGGTGACCGAACGCATCCGCGACGCCAATGTCGATGTCGTGTTGAACCTCACCGCCGGAATGGGCGGCGACATGGTGTTCGGCTCGCCGGAAGCGCCGCTGCCGCTCAAGGAAGTTGGCACCGACATGGGCGGCGCCACCAACCGCATGGAGCACGTGCGCCAGTGCCTGCCAGAGATTTGCACTCTGGATTGCGGCACCATGAATTTCGCCGAGGCTGATTACGTCATGACCAACACGCCGGGCATGCTGCGTGCCATGGGCGGCATGATGACCGCACTTGGCGTCAAGCCGGAGATCGAGGCTTTCGACACTGGCCATTTGTGGTTCGCCAAGCAGCTGGTCGAGGAAGGCGTGCTCAAGCCTGACGCGCTAGTGCAGCTGTGCATGGGCGTGCCGTGGGGTGCGCCCGACGACCTCAACACCTTCATGGCAATGGTCAACAACGTGCCTTCGACATGGAACTGGTCGGCCTTTTCGCTCGGCCGCAACCAGATGGCCTATGCGGCAGCCGCGGTGATTGCCGGCGGCAATGTGCGCGTCGGCCTCGAGGACAATCTCTGGCTGGGCAAGGGTGTGCTCGCCACCAACGCCCAACTGGTCGAACGCGCCGTCACGATCGTCGAGAATATGGGCGCACGGGTGATCGGTCCCGAGGAGGTGCGCAAGAAGCTCAACCTCGTAAAGCGTGCGCCACTCGCGGCCTGATCGCGACATAATCTAGATTCGCCTGGGGGGCTTTCTCATGAGCATCATCACCAAAGCAGCTGCCATCGGTGGCGGGGTCATCGGCGCCGGCTGGGTCGCGCGCTTGTTGTTGAACGGCATCGACGTTTCGATCTTCGATCCCGATCCGGAGGCTTCGCGCAAGGTCGGCGAAGTGATGAAGGGAGCGCGCCGCGCCTACAAGCAGATGCTGCCCGGCGGCCTGCCCAAGGAAGGCAGACTGACCTTCGCCAAGACCATTGCGGAAGCCGTGGCCGACGCCGATTTTATCCAGGAAAGCGTGCCGGAACGGCTCGACCTCAAGCACAAGGTGCTGGCCGAGATCGACATGCACGCGCCGGCCAATGCGATCATCGGCTCGTCGACCTCGGGCATCAAGCCGTCCGACATGCAGGTGGCGATGAAGAAGCATCCTGAGCGGCTGGTCGTCGGCCACCCGTTCAACCCGGTCTATCTGCTCCCGATCGTCGAGATCGTTGGTGGCGAGCAGACTTTTCCGGAGGCCATCGAGGTCGCCAAGGAAATCTACGCGTCGATCGGCATGAAGCCGGTGGTGATCCGCAAGGAGATCGAGGCCTTTGTCGGCGACCGCCTGCTCGAAGCCTCCTGGCGCGAGGCGCTTTGGCTGATCAAGGACGGCATCTGCACGGTCGAGGAACTCGACGACATCATGCGCTATGGCTTTGGCCTGCGCTGGGCGCAGATGGGCATGTTCCAGGTCTATCGTGTTGCCGGCGGCGAGGCGGGCATGCGCCACTTCATGGCGCAGTTCGGGCCATGCCTGAAATGGCCATGGACCAAGCTGATGGACGTGCCGGAGTTCAATGACGAACTGGTCGACCTGATCGCTACCCAATCCGACGACCAGTCCGACCAATGGTCGATCCGCGAACTCGAAAAGATCCGCGACGACAATCTGGTTGCGATCATGGAAGCCCTGTCAAAACAGAACAAGGGCAAGGGCTGGGGTGCCGGCGCGCTCTACAAGGACTACACCAAACAGCTTTCCAAGCTCGCAGCCGGCAAGGTGTCGAAGGCCGCCGAGAAGGCGAGGGCCGAAAAGCCGAAGAAGAAAGTCGACAAGAAGCCCGCGAAAAAGAAAGGCTGAGACGATGCATTTCGGTCTGTCCGAGGAACAGCGGCTCATCGTCGACACGACGCGCGCCTTTGTCGAAAACGAGCTTTATCCGCATGAGCTGGAGGTCGAACGCACCGGCCATCTGCGCAGGGAATTGATCGAAGAGATCAAGGCCAAGGCGATCGCCGCCGGGCTCTATGCCGCCAACATGCCTGCCGATGTCGGCGGCGCCGGGCTCGATACGCTGACCTGGCTGCTCTACGAAAAGGAGCTTGGCCGCGCCAACTACGCGCTGCATTGGACCTGCGTTGCCAGGCCTTCGAACATCTTGCTCGCTGGCACATCAGAGCAACGCGAGAAATACCTTTTCCCCTGCATTCGCGGCGAAAAGTCGGACTGCCTGGCCATGACCGAGCCAGGCGCAGGTTCCGACCTGCGCGGCATGAAGGCGAGCGCTGTCCAGGACGGCGGCGATTGGGTGCTCAACGGCACCAAGCATTTCATCAGCCATGCCGATATCGCCGACTTCGCCATCGTCTTCATGGCGTCGGGTGAGGAAGATTCACCGCGCGGCAAGCGCAAGAAGATCACCGCCTTCTTCGTCGACAAGGGCACGCCGGGCTTCTCGGTGCGTGATGGCTACCGCAACGTCTCCCATCGTGGCTACACCAATTCGGTGCTGGAGTTCGACGACTGCCGGCTGCCGGCCAGCCAGGTACTGGGCGAGGTGCACAAGGGTTTCGAGGTTGCCAATTCATGGCTGGGCGCGACCCGCCTGCAGGTAGGCGCCACTTGCCTGGGCCGCGCCGAACGCGCGCTTGGCCATGCCATCGAATACGCTGCCCAGCGCGAGCAGTTCGGCCAGCAGATCGGCAAGTTTCAGGGCGTGTCGTTCAAGCTCGCCGACATGGCGACCGAGCTCAAGGCAGCCGAACTGATGGTGATGGAGGCCGGCTGGAAATACGACCAGGGCACGGTCACCGACCAGGACATGGCGATGGCCAAGCTCAAGGCGACCGAGATGCTGGCTTTCGTCGCCGACGAGGCGATCCAGATCCATGGCGGAATGGGCCTGATGGACGACCTGCCGCTGGAGCGTATCTGGCGTGATGCGCGCGTCGAGCGCATCTGGGAAGGTACGTCTGAGATCCAGCGCCACATCATTTCACGCGCGTTGCTCAGGGCGGTGGGGGGGTGATGCAGCTATCGCAACCGCCGTCCGGGCTCTACGGCGCCCCCCTCTGTCCTGCCGGACATCTCCCCCTCAAGGGGGGAGATCAGCAGCTTTGGCGGCTGCGTCTATCTTGCAGCGTCGGCGATTGGCGTAAGCGGTTGCGACAGCCGATCTCCCCCCTTGAGGGGGAGATGTCCGGCAGGACAGAGGGGGGCGATCATGCATAGACTCGAACGCCTCCTCCGCCCCAAATCCATTGCCGTCTTCGGCGGCTCCCAGGCTGCCGCAGTCGTCAAGCAGTGCCTCAAGATGGGCTATGCCGGCGACATCTGGCCGGTGCATCCGACCAAGGACGAAGTCGCTGGCATCAAGACCTTCCGCTCGGTTGCCGACCTTCCCGCTGCCCCCGATGCCGCCTTCGTCGGCGTCAACCGCTTCCTGACGATTGAAGTCATCAAGGCGCTCGCGGATCGCGGCGCCGGCGGGGCGATCTGTTTTGCCTCGGGCTTCCTCGAAGCCGGAAAAGACGATGCTGACGGCGAGCGGCTGCAGGCGGAACTGGTGGCCGCTGCAGGGACGATGCCGGTGATCGGCCCCAACTGCTACGGCCTGATCAACTATGCCGACGGTGCGCTTTTGTGGCCCGACCAGCATGGTGGACAGCGTCTGGCGCCTGGCGCGCGGGGTGCCGCGATCATCACCCAGTCTTCCAACATCGCCTGCAACTTGACCATGCAGAAGCGCGGCCTGCCGGTTGCCTTTCTGATGACAGCGGGCAACCAGGCGCAGACGGGCCTCTCAGAGATGGCGCTCGGCCTGATCGAGGACGAACGCGTTTCCTGCCTCGGGCTGCACATCGAGGGTTTTGACAAGGTTGCCGGCTTCGAGCGGCTTGCGGCGCGGGCGCGTGAGCTGAACAAGCCGATTGTCGCCATGAAGGTCGGCCGCTCCGAACAGGCGCGGGCAGCGACCATCTCGCACACCGCCTCACTGGCCGGATCGGACGCCGCCTCGGCCGCCTTCCTCAAGCGGCTCGGCATCGCCCGCGTTGACACCATCCCGTCGTTCCTTGAAACGCTGAAGCTTTTGCACGCGTTCGGCCCTCTGTCGGGTCGCACGCTTTCGTCGATGAGCTGTTCGGGCGGCGAGGCGTCGGTCATGGCCGATAGCGTCGAGGGCCGGCGGCTGAGCTTCCCGGCACTGACGCCGGCGCATTATGCCAGGGTGAAGTCGACACTTGGTGCCTTCGTCGCGGTCGCCAACCCGCTCGACTATCACACCTTCATCTGGAACGACGAACCGGCGATGACGGCGACCTTCACGGCGATGGTAGCTGGTGGCTTCGACCTCAACATGCTGGTGCTGGATTTTCCGCGCAACGACCGCTGCTCGGATGCCGACTGGTGGCCGACGGTCAGGGCGTTCGAAGCGGCGCTGAAGGCCAATTCCGCGCGCGGCGCAGTGGTGGCGTCCATGTCGGAAAACCTGACCGAAGAGCACGCCGCCGACCTGTTTGCGCGCGGCATCGTGCCGTTGCAGGGCATATCAGAGGCGATGGACGCGGCGGAGGCGGCGGCGTTTGCTGGTGAGGCGTGGGCGAGGCCGCTTGCCGCATTGGTTTGCGCATATGCACCGCCCGGTAGGCCAGAGGGGGGAGCTTCGCGCGCAACCCTTGATGAAGCAGAAGCCAAGGCTCTGCTTGGCAAAGCTGGTTTGGCTGTTCCCCAAGGCTGCCGCGCATCGACAATCGCGCAAGCCATCGAGGCCGCCGACGCCATGGGCTATCCCGTCGCTCTCAAGGCGCTTGGCGTCGCCCACAAGAGCGAGATGGGCGCGGTCAGGCTCAACCTGAAGAACGCGGAAGAGGTGGGCGCGGCGGCCGCTGCTCTCCTGCCGCTCGGCAGCGGCCTCTATGTCGAGAAGATGGTCACAGGCGGTGTTGCCGAACTGATCGTTGGTGTCGTTCGCGATCCGTTGTTCGGGCCTGTCATGACCATCGGCACGGGCGGCGTTCTGGTTGAACTGCTGAAGGACAGCGCAACACTGCTTTTGCCGGCGTCTGCTTCCGAGATCGAGACAGCGCTACGCGGCCTGAAAATGTTTCCGCTGCTCGATGGCTATCGTGGCAGGCCCAGGGCCGATCTGGATGCGGCAATCCAGGCGATTGTCGGCATCGCCGCATTCGTCACAGCCAATGCTGACGTCATCAAGGAACTCGACATCAATCCGTTGATCGTCTGCGGCGGAGGGCAGGGCGCCTGGGTCGCCGATGCCTTGCTTGTTACATGCGAAGCTTCGTAGGAGGATAAATGTCTGACGTCGTCAAAACCCGCCGCGAGGGCGTTATCCTCGAAGTCACGCTCGACCGGCCCAAGGCCAATGCCATCGACCTCAAGACCTCGCGGGAAATGGGCGAAGCCTTCAAGGCATTCCGCGACGATCCCGAGCTGCGCGTCGCCATCGTCAAAACCGCCGGTGACAAGTTTTTCTCGGCTGGCTGGGACCTCAAGGCTGCTGCCAATGGCGATGCGGTCGACGGCGACTATGGCGTCGGCGGTTTTGCGGGTCTGCAGGAACTGCGCGACCTCAACAAGCCGGTGATCGCCTGCGTCAACGGCATGGCCGTCGGCGGCGGCTTCGAACTGGCGCTGTCTTGCGACCTGATCTACGCCTCCGATCATTCGACTTTCGCTTTGCCTGAGATCAAGGCCGGCACCCTGGCAGATGCTGCGACCATCAAGCTGCCCAAGCGCATTCCTTACCATGTCGCCATGGACCTTTTGCTGACTGGCCGCTGGATGGACGTCGCCGAGGCGCATCGCTGGGGGCTGGTCAACGAGGTGCTGCCTGCCGACAAGCTCGAGGACCGTGTCTGGGAGATCGCGCGGCTGCTTGGCGGTGGCCCGCCATTGGTGTTCGCGGCGATCAAGGAAGTGGCGCGCGCCGCCGAAGTGATGGGTTTCCAGGAAACGATGAACCGCATCACCAAGCGCCAGTTCCGCACGGTGGACGAACTTTATGCCTCGGACGACAACCTTGAAGGCTTTCGCGCGTTTGCCGAGAAGCGCGACCCGGTGTGGAAGGGGAAGTGAATAGGCTTAGCGGCATGGCAGAGTTTTTGCACGCCCCCCTCTGGCCTACCGGCCATCTCCCCCTCAAGGGGGGAGATCACCCGTCGTCCCGACTTTCGCCAATGACCAATGGTGCCAGACTGGCGCCGCCGGCGACGCGACTGATCTCCCCCCTTGAGGGGGAGATGGCCGACAGGCCAGAGGGGGGTGAGGCGGAGCGCCAGCCTTTCCCGGGCGCGCTCCAATGACCGACTACACAAAACTCATCGATGCCGAGACCTGGGCGTTCATCGAGCGGACCAATTCATATTATCCGCCCGACACGATCGACTACACCATCGCCCAGCAGCGCGAGATCTACGATCGGATGTGCCGCGAGTTCTTCGCCGGCTACCCCGAGGGTGTCGTGGCCGAGACGACTGCCGTTGCCACGCCGACGCACGACATTCCCATCCGCATCTATCGCCTCGTGGCCAAGAAGCCGACGGCTGTAGTGGTCTATCTGCATGGCGGCGGCTTCATCCTTGGGGGGCTCGACAGTCATGACGATGTCTGTGCCGAGTTGTGCGGTAGGACGGGTTTTGAAGTGGTTTCGGTCGACTATCGATTGGCGCCGGAGCATCGCCATCCCGCAGCCTTCGACGATGCCATGAAGGCGTTCGAATGGACGACCGCCGTCTACGACCTGCCGGTCGTTCTTGCCGGCGATAGTGCCGGTGGCAATCTGGCCGCCGCCGTCAGCCACGCCACGCGCGGCCATGTGCGAAAGCCCGCCGGCCAGGTGCTGATCTATCCTGGCCTCGGCGGCGACCAGTCGCGCGGCTCCTACGTCAAACATGCCGAAGCGCCGATGCTGACGGTGCGCGACCTTCATTTCTACCGGGATATCCGCACTGGCGGCGAAGACCGCACCGGCGACATCACCATGTCGCCGCTCGCCGATGGCGACTTCGCCAATCTGCCGCCGACGGTGATTGTATCTGCCGAATGCGACCCGCTGTCGTCGGACGGCGAGGCCTATGGCGAGCGTGTCGTCGCGGCTGAAGGCAAGGCCTTCTGGTATGAGGAGCCGGGGCTGGTGCACGGCTATCTCCGCGCCCGCCACACAGTCGCCCGCGCCAGTCAAAGCTTCACAAGGATCGTCGACGCGGTGGGGGTACTAGGGCGAGGGGAATGGGTGTGGTGATTGGCTTCCTTCTCCCCGTTTAGGGGGAGAAGGTGCCGGCAGGCGGATGAGGGGCGGTACCTACCTCTCCAAATGTAGAGCTGCCCCTCACCCGGCCGCTTCGCGGCCACCCTCTCCCCGTAAACGGGGCGAGGGAAGGGGCTCCTTCAATTCCCCGCGCTCTCCATCCGTCGGCTCTTGATCGCTTTTTCCAGCCAGCCGATTTCCATTTCCGGCACCGACGACAACAGCAGGTCGGTGTAGGCGTCGAACGGGGGCTTCAGTACTTCCGATTTCGGCCCGTAGCGCACGACCTCGCCGCGATACATCACCGCGATGGAATCGGCGATCGACTTCACCGTTGCCAGATCATGGGTGATGAAGAGGTAGGCGACGCCTTCCTCCGCCTGCAGGTCGAGCAAGAGCTTGAGGATGCCGTTGGCGACCAGCGGGTCGAGCGCGCTCGTTACCTCGTCGCAGATGATCAGCCTGGGCTTGGCCGCGAGCGCACGGGCGATGCAGACGCGCTGTTTCTGCCCGCCTGAAAGCTCGGCTGGATAGCGGTCGGCAAAGCCGCGCCCCATTTCGATCTTGTCGAGCAGTTCGGCGACGCGCTTGTCGCGCTCGGAACCGCCCATGCCGAAGTAAAACTCCAGCGGGCGCCCTATGATGGTGCCGACGGTCTGGCGCGGGTTCATGGCGACGTCGGCCATCTGGTAGATCATTTGCAGCTCGCGCAGGTCGTCGCGGCTCCGGTCGGCGAGGCGATTGGAAAGCGTGCGGCCGGCGAAGGTGATGCTGCCTTGTTCGGGCGGCAAAAGGCCGGTGATGGCGCGCGCCAGCGTCGACTTGCCCGAGCCGGATTCGCCGACCACCGCCAGCGTCTGGCCGGGCAGGATGTCGACGGAGACGTTTTTCAGCACCTTGATCTTGCCGCCGCCATAGGCCGCCGTGATGTTCCTGACCGATAGGAAGGGGACAGCGCCCGGCTTCTTTTCCTGGTGTTCGATCTCGTGCACCGACACCAGCGCGCTGGTGTATTCCTGGCGTGGTTCCTTGATGATCTGGCGCGTGCCGCCCCATTCGACCAGCTTGCCGTGCCTCAGCACCATGATCTCGTCGGAGACCTGGGCAACCACGGCGAGGTCGTGGCTGATGTAGAGGGCGGCGACGCCGGTGTCGCGGATAGCGTCCTTGATCGCTGCCAGCACATCGATCTGGGTGGTCACGTCGAGCGCTGTCGTTGGTTCGTCGAAGACGATCAGATCGGGCTCTGAGCATAGGGCCATTGCCGTCATGACGCGCTGGAGCTGGCCACCCGAGACCTGATGGGGAAAACGTCTGCCGATGTTTTCAGGGTCGGGAAGGCTGAGCTTCTTGAACAGGGCCACCGCGCGCTTTTCCGCTTCGGCTCTGGTCGCCACGCCGTGCAGGATCGAAGCTTCCACCACCTGGTCCATCAGCCGATGCGCGGGGTTGAAGGCAGCTGCCGCGGATTGCGCGACGTAGCAGACCTCGCGCCCACGTAGGGCGCGGATGCCTTGGGTGTCGCCCTTGCGGATGTCGCGGCCGTTGAGGATGATCTCGCCGCCTGTGATCTTCACGCCGCCACGGCCATAGGCCATGGCCGACAGGCCGATGGTCGATTTGCCGGCACCGGATTCACCGATCAGGCCAAGCACTTTGCCTTTCTTCAGCGAAAGCGAAACGTCATGCACCAGCGTGATGGTGCGGGGTGCCTCGCCTGGTGGATAGACCTTGGCCTCGATCCTGAGGTTGCGGATGTCGAGCAAGGTCTCGGAGCCGTTCGCAGGTGACTTAGCCATTGCCGCGCCCTCCTTTGAGATCGGTGGTACGGTTGAGCACCCAGTCGGCGACGAGGTTGACCGAGATGGCAAGGGCTGCGATCGCCGCCGCCGGGATCAAAGCCGCCGGAATTCCAAAGACGATGCCGTCCTTGTTTTCCTTGACCATGCCGCCCCAGTCGGCGTCTGGCGGCTGCACGCCAAGGCCGAGGAAGGACAAGGCAGACAAAAACAGCACGGCATAGATGAAGCGCAGGCCGAGTTCCGACACCAGGGGCGACAGCGCATTGGGCAGGATCTCGCGGAAGATGATCCAGCCCTTGCCTTCGCCGCGCAGCTTGGCTGCCTCGACGAAGTCCATGACGTTGATGTCGACGGCGACGGCGCGCGACAGCCGGTAGACGCGGGTCGAGTCGAGGATGCCCATGACCAGGATCAGGGTCACAAGCGTCGAGGGCAGTACCGACAAGACGACGAGCGCGAAGATCAGCGTTGGGATCGCCATCAACAGATCGACGAAGCGTGACATTCCCGTGTCGAACCAGCCACCGACGACAGCAGCGGTGAAGCCCAGGATCGCGCCGAGCGAAAAGGACAAGGCTGTCGCCATCACGGCGATGAAGATCGTCGTGCGGGCGCCATAGATCATGCGCGACAGCAGATCGCGGCCGAGATTGTCGGTGCCGAGCAGGAATTTGCTCGACATTGGCGCCCAGACGTCGCCGACGATTTCGCCAAGGCCGTAGGGCGCAATCAAAGGCGCGAAGATCGCAGCGATCAGGAAAAGCGTCGTCAGGATCAAGCCGATCCAGGCGGCGATGGGGATGCGTTTCAGATCAAGCATGGCGCGCCCCTCATTTCGGATGCCTGAGGCGCGGATTGGCGATGATAGCGGCAATGTCGGCGATGATGTTGAGACCGATATAGACCGCAGCGAAGATCAGCCCCACCGCCTGCACCACCGGCACGTCGCGCTTGGCGACATGGTCGACAAGATATTGCCCCATGCCGGGATAGACAAAGATCACCTCGATGACGACGACGCCGACGATGAGGAAGGCGAGGTTGAGCATCACTACGTTGATGATCGGCGCAATCGCATTGGGGAAAGCGTGCTTGCGGATGATGTTGAAGGGCGAAAGACCCTTGAGTTCGGCTGTCTCGATATAGGCCGACTGCATGACGTTGAGGATCGCCGCGCGCGTCATGCGCATCATGTGGGCGAGCACGACAAGCGTCAGTGCCGTTGCCGGCAAGGCGATCGCCTTCATGCGATCGAGAAACGGCATGCCATCATAGACGGTGGAAATGCCGGGAAATATTTGCCACTTCACAGCGAAGAAGTAGACGAGCAGATAGCCGACGAAAAACTCGGGCAGGGACGTCGAGGCAAGTGCCAGGCCGGAGATGGTCTTGTCGATCCAGCCATTGCGGTAGCGCACGGCAAGCAGGCCGAGGATGATGGCCAGCGGAATGGAAACAACCGCGGCCCAGAATGCGAGGAACAGCGTGTTCCAGAGGCGTCCGCCGATTGCGTGTGCGATGTCTTGCCGGCTCGAAAGGGCGGTGCCGAGATCGCCGGTCAAAATGCCGCCGAGCCACCTGAAATACCTGACATAGGCCGGGTCGTTGAGGCCAAGTTCCTGGCGCAAATTGGCGAGCGCCTGCGGCGTCGCCGACTGGCCGAGGATGGATTGGGCGACGTCGCCGGGCAGGATTTGCGTGCCGGCGAAAATCAGGACCGATACGGCCAGAAGCAGGAGCAGGCCCAGCGCAATGCGCTGGGCTATCAGTTTCAAGATTGGATTGGACATGCGGACAACGCCGTTGTCACGCGTTGAGCCAGCACTTGGACAGCGCGTAGCCGCCCATCATCTCCTGGTTGCCGTCGGGGACCCAGCCACCGACCTTGGCGCTGGTGGCGTCGATGAAGTCGTTGAACATAGGGGTGATGACACCGCCTTCGTCGCGCACGATCTGGCCCATGTCGGCGTAGATCTTCTTGCGCTTGTCGTTGTCCAGTTCGGAGCGCGCCGCAAACAGCATCTTGTCGAAATCGTCGCGGAAGAAGCGCGTGTCGTTCCAGTCGGCCTTGGAATAATAGGCGGTCGAATACATCTGGTCCTGGGTCGGTCGGCCGCCCCAGTAGGATGCCGAGAAGGGCTGCTTGTTCCACACTTCCGACCAGTAGCCGTCGCCGGGCTCGCGCTTGACCTCGAGCGTAATGCCAGCCTTTGCGGCACTTTGCTGGTAAAGCTGGGCGGCGTCGACAGCACCCGGGAAGGCGACGTCGGAGGTGCGCAGCAGCACTGAGCCAGAGTGGCCCGACTTCTTGTAGTGGAACGCTGCCTTGTCGGGATCGTATTTGCGCTGCTCCATCTCGGTGAACAGCGGATAGGCCTTGTTGATCGGCGTATCGTTGCCGACCGAGCCGTAGCCCATCAGGATCTTCTGCAACATCTCCTCGCGGTCGAGCGCGTATTTCAGCGCGAGCCTCAGATCGTTGTTGTCGAAGGGGGCGGTGTTGCAATGAGCGATGAAGACGTAATGGCCGCGGCCGGCAACATTACGGATGACGACGCCGGGCACGCGCTTGATCAGTTCGACGATTTTGGGCTCGACGCGATTGATGATATCGACCTGTCCGCCCTGCAGCGCTGACGTGCGCGCGGTCGCGTCATTGATGACGATGATTTCGATCTGGTCGGCGAAGCCGCGATCGTCGCGCCAATAATTGGCGAACTTTTCGCCGCCGAGGCGCACGCCGGCTTCGTTGACGGTGATCTTGTAAGGCCCGGTGCCGATGCCCGCGTCCGGCTTGTCCTTGCCGCCATTGGGCTGGATCATCAGGTGATAGTCGTCGAGCAGGAAGGGCAGGTCGGCGTTGGCATCCTTCAGCGTGAACACGACGTTCTGGCCATCGGCCTTGACCGAGGCGATGCCGCCCATCAGGCCAAGCGCGCCGGATTTTGCTTTCTCGTCGGAATGGCGCTCCATGGTCGCCACGACGTCGGCCGGGGTCATTTCCTTGCCGTTGTGGAACTGTACGCCCTTGCGGATCTTGAAGGTCCAGACCTTGGCGTCGTCGGATGCGCCCCATTCTTCCGCCAGTGCCGGTTTCGGCACGCCGTCAGGCGAAATCTGCACCAGCTGCTCGGCCCACTGGCGGCCGAAGAAATAGGGCACCTGGCTCGACCATGATGCCGGGTCGAGGCTGTCGGTGGCAGCGCCACCTTGCATGCCGGCGCGCAGAATGCCCCCTTTGACGGGGCCTTCGGCCTTGGCGGCACTCGCCAGCAACGAGTTTGCAAAGGTTGCCGCGACACCCAGGGCGGCGGCGCGTCCTAGGAAATCGCGGCGGCTCAACTTGCCCGCAGCGACTCTACGGCTCAGGAATTCCAGTTCATTGGACATTGGAAGGCTCCTCACTCTGGCGGTCGTTATTGTTCGACTTCTGTCAGCAATATTGACCGTAACGTAAGGGAATGGGCAAGGCCGAATGCGACATCAAGTGGCGCAATCGGCATGTCGCATCTGGGCCAATGGCCCGGCACTTCAGATGTGGTGGCGCGGAATGATTTCGTCGAAATCGCGCTGGAAAATCAGTTTCTCGCCCTCATAGGCTTCGATCCGGCCGGTCAGGTGGAAATTTTGCCCATCCGAGCGCATCGCGGTGAAGGCTTCGGTCCTGATCGCCCAGTCGTTTCTGGACAAAGTCTGTGTCCAGTGGGTTTCGCCATAGGCCGACAGTGGGTTCTTCGGATCGATGCTCCAGAGCTCGCGGGCGATCTCGCCAATGACCAGGGCGTGGTCCATGTCGCGGATTTCGCCGAAATCGTCGACGATGTGCAGGCTGACCGAGCCGGTCGCCTCATCGCGCGCGACGGTGCGACTGTTCGAGCTCTCGCGCAGTGTTTCGATCTGCCACGGCGTTGCTCCTTCCGGCTCGGCGAAGCTCCATTCGTCGCCGCTGCCCGACGGGCGCACCGGCAGGTCGATTGAGCCTTCATGCAGGGTGAGTGTCACCTCTTCCGGTGATGGCCAGACCAGCGGCCAATAGGTCGACGACACGGCCACACGCAGCTTGTTGCCCTTGGCCACGCGGTAAGCGATGTCGTCGAGCTTGAGGACAATCTCCATCGTCTCGCCGGGTACAAGGTCCTCGGGGAATTCATGACCGTTGCGATGGCAGAGGTTGAGCACACCATAGGTGACGCGAGTCGACGCACCGTCCTGCTGAACGTCGCACAGGCGCACCGCTACCATGCCATGCCGGCGGTTTGCCGAAAGCTTGAGCCGGATGATGGGGCCGCCAACGATATCGAGCGGGGTGTCGAGCGAGGTGCTGTCGAAGCAGGCCGATTTTTCATCGTCGACGCGCTGGTCGCCTGGCAATTCAGGCCCGAGCCAAATCGCGCAATATTCGCCGCCCGCCATGCCGCAATCCTGCGACGAGTTGATCTCGACGGGTTCTCCGAGACCAGCGGCTTCGGCCAATCGGCCGTTCGTGCCGAACGCAAGGTGCTTGCTGGCAATGTTGGCGGAGGGCCATTGCTGCTCGGCGATCCAGCGACCCTGGCGTTCGAGATACCAGTCGCGCGGCGGTTCGGAATCCATGACGTAAAGCCGCATCGCCGGGTCGTTTTCGACGCCGGTTTCAATACCTTTCAGCCAGCGGTCCCACCAGCGCAGGGCTTCCTGGAGAAAGCCGATGGCCGGTTTCGGCACGGCGAAATGCGGGTATTTGTGGACCCACGGCCCGACGATACCCTTGACCGGGGACTGGACGCCTTGGACCAGCCTCGACACCGTATTCTTGTAAGCGTCGCCCCAGCCGCCGACTGCCAGCACGGCTGCCTTGATCGCTGGAAAATCCTCGTTGACCGAGCCGCGTTTCCAATAGGCATCGCGCGTCTGGTGCTTGAGCCAGAGCGCAGGCAGGAACGGCTCATTTTCGAGACGGTCAAGCCACATGTCGCGCCATTTGTCGCCAACGAGCGCCGGGTCCGGCGGCCGCGACGAATAAGACAGCATGGTTGCACCCCAGCCCATATTCT
Organism: Aminobacter sp. 01T433; assembly: GCF_056398585.1. Classification (NCBI taxonomy): domain Bacteria; kingdom Pseudomonadati; phylum Pseudomonadota; class Alphaproteobacteria; order Hyphomicrobiales; family Phyllobacteriaceae; genus Aminobacter; species Aminobacter sp. 01T433. Next base: position 49,164 of record NZ_JBFTPR010000020.1, on the reverse strand, counting down.
CGTTGAGCAGAAGGCCGCCCTTGTAGTGGATGTCGTCGGCGTAGCGGTCGTCGGTCGAGCACAGCGTGATCACCGCCTTCAGTGCCGGCGGCTGCTTGGCCGCCACCTGCAGGCCGTTGAAGCCGCCCCAGGAAATACCCATCATGCCTGCCTTGCCATTGCACCATGGCTGGGCCGCTGCCCAGGCGATCACGTCGCAGGCGTCCTGCCACTCCTGCTCGGAATATTCATCGTCCATCAGCCCCTCGGAATCGCCATTGCCGCGCATGTCGACACGAATGCAGGCGTAGCCGTGGCCGGCGAAATAGGGATGGGTGAGGTTGTCGCGCGCCGTGGTACCGTCGCGCTTGCGGTAGGGCAGATGCTCGATGATGACCGGCACCGGGTCCTGGTCGGCATCGGCAGGCATCCACACCCGCGCCGACAGGCGGCAGCCATCGGGCATGACGATGCCCATGTCGGGAAACTCGACGATGTCGCGCGGAAACTCGGTGATTGTTTTCATGGAGGCAGTCCAATGCTTTGTGGCGCCATTTGTGCACGCCGATATCATCGCTGGCTAGCATGGAAACGCCATTGGCAGCCGCTATGCACGGCAACTTGAAAAGACCTGTTAAAGGTACTATTTGTGGCACCAATAACACGATGAGGTCGCCATGCCACATTCTGTCCTTGCAGAAGTCACAGCCAGTGTTTCGGAACTGAAGAAGAACCCTATGGGCACCGTCGCGGCTGGCGAGGGGTTTCCTGTCGCGATCCTCAACCGCAACGAGCCAGCCTTTTATTGCGTGCCGGCCAAGGCATTCGAAGCCATGATGGAACGGCTCGAAGACATCGAACTCAATGCCATCGCCGATGCGCGCAAGGGCGAGAAGCGCATCCGGGTCGACCTGGATGAGCTATGAGGTCGAATTCCTCGAATCGGCTTTGAAGGAATGGAAACGGCTCGACGCCAACACGCGCGAGCAGTTTCGCAAGAAACTGAAGGAGCGCTGCGAAAACCCTCGCGTTCCCTCAGCCAAGCTGCACGGCGCGAAGGATCGCTACAAGATCAAGCTCAAAAGTGCCGGATACAGGCTCGTCTACGAGGTTGAAGACGCGCGCGTGGTTGTGCTCGTTGTCGCCATAGGCCGGCGCGACCGCATGGAGGTCTACGCCGCGGCCACCAAGCGCTGACGCGTCAATTCAGCGGAATGTCGTTGTCGCTTTTGCTGGCCTGGTAGGCGCCTGACATCTCGTCATAGCGCGCCGAGATTTTTGCGATGCGATCTTCCAGCCGCTTGCGGTCGGGCTCGGGCAGTTCGCGTACGAGCCTGCGCAGCGAATAGCTTTTCCAATAGGCGTTTTCGGCGTTGTAGCCGCCCGGCTCGAGCGTGAAGACCTCTTTGAGGATCTTGAGGTCGTGCGGGATGGCGAAACTGTCGCGCGAATCCTCGTGGCTGAACAGATAGTAGAAATTGTCGAAGCCGGCCCAGGTGATGGCCGACAGGCACAGCGAGCAGGGCTCGTGCGTCGACAGGAAGATCAGATCCTTCGTGTCCGCGCGGCTGGCCTTGGGCATCTCGTAGAAGCGCTTCAGGCAGTGCATCTCGCCGTGCCAGAGCGGGTTTTCGATCTCGTTGTTGGTTTCGGCCAGCACCAGCGAGCGGTCGCCCTTGTTGAGCAGTGCCGCGCCAAACAGCTTGTTGCCCTTCGCCACGCCTTGCGCCGTCTTGGGCGCGATGTCGTCTTCGATGACGTCGAACAGGCGTTCGATCAGGGAAAGCTCGGCCATGATGTCAAAACCCTTCGGGCAGGACGATTTCGTAAGGATGCGAGAAATGGAATTCTTCAAGGTTGGAGCCCGCGCCGCCGCGGTCGACGACGACAAAATCCTGGTTCTCGCCGATCGGCGTCAGCACCCCGTGCCACAGATTGCGCGGGTAGTTGACGCCCTGTCCGGGCGAGGTGACGAAGGCATGCGGTTCGCCCGGGCCATCGCCGATGTCGTGACAGACGACCACGAGATAGGGCCGTGGCGACAGCGGAATGAAGGCCTGGCTGCCGAAGGGATGGCGCTCGACCATCGAGAGCTTCAGCGGGAATGGATAGGGCGTTCCCTTGAAGATGTTGATGATGACATGGCCGTCCGGCCCTGTTGCCTCGGCGCGAGCGAGCGCGTGATAGCGCTCGCATTTGCCTGAATTGATCGGGTAGTGACTGTCGCAGTTGGTGTCGATCACCTCGCCGAATTCGGCGAAGCTTTCCCTGGTCAGGGGCTTTGCGACAATGCGGTTCACAACGCCGACCATAGCTTGCACCTCAGGACCGACGCGGGGCGGAAAATGCCCCCAGTTGCATGTGACGGTTGACGTCCTTGTAGAGCAGGTAGCGGAACTTGCCGGGGCCACCGGCATAGCAGGCCTGCGGGCAGAAGGCGCGCAGCCACATGAAGTCGCCGGCTTCGACCTCGACCCAGTCATTGTTCAGCCGGTACACCGCCTTGCCTTCCAAGACATAGAGACCGTGCTCCATGACGTGGGTTTCGGGGAAAGGAATGATGCCGCCCGGCTCGAAGGTCACAACCGTAACATGCATGTCGTGGCGCAGGTCGTTGGGGTCGACAAAGCGGGTGGTCGCCCACCTGCCGTCCGTGTCCGGCATGGCGTTGGGCTCGATGTCATTGTCGTTCAGGAACAGCGGTTCAGGCGCGTCGAGGCCATCGACATATTCATAGGCCTTGCGGATCCAGTGGAAGCGCGCGACCTCCTTGCCGGCATTGCGGACCGTCCACTTGCTGGCCGGCGGCAGATAAGCGTAGCCGCCCGGCGTCAGCACATGGTTCTTGCCAGCCACCGACACTGTCACTTCGCCTTCGACGACGAAGAACACACCTTCAGCACCGGCATCCGGTTCCGGACGGTCGCTGCCGCCGCCGGGCTGAACTTCCATGATGTATTGCGAGAAGGTCTCGGCAAATCCCGACAGGGGACGTGCGATAATCCACAGCCGCGTGCCGTCCCAATGCGGCAGGAAGCTGGTGACGATGTCCGAAAACTCGCGCTTGGGGATCACCGCATAGGCTTCGGTGAAGACGGCGCGGTCGGTGATCAGGTCGGTCTGGGGCGGCAAGCCGCCTTTCGGAGCGTAATAGGAGCGGTGTGCCATGTTCTCTTAGCTTGGAAGGAGGTCGTGAAGCCGGTACCAGGCGATGCGTTCCACCTGCTTGCAGGCGGTTTTCAATTCCTGGTCGCGGCTGTTGGCGATGCGGGTCTCAAACGCCTTCAAAATGCTTGCTTTGTCATTGTCGCGCACGGCGATGATGAAGGGGAAGCCGAATTTCTCGACATAGGCGGTGTTGAGCTCGGTGAAACGGCTACGTTCGGCGTCGGTCAACGCGTCGAGGCCGGCGGATGCCTGCTCCTTGGTTGACTCTTCCGTCAGGCGCTTGGCCTGGGCCAGCTTGCCGGCAAGGTCGGGGTGTGCGGTCAAAACGCCGAGGCGCTCGGCTTCGCTTGCCGAGCGGAAAGCGCGGCACAGCGCGTTGTGAAGGCCGCCAGCACTGTCATGGGCCGGTCCGAGCTCCAGTTCGAAAGCGCGTTCGGCGATCCAAGGCGAATGCTCGAAGATTGAGCCGAAGCGCTGGACGAATTCGTCGCGGCCCATGCGCGAGGGGCGCAGCGCCTGCGGCTGATAAGGATGGTTGTCTCGCCAGTGCGCGGCGATGTCCTGGCGGCGGGCCAGCCAGACCTTGTCGTGGCCCTGAACATACTCGATGAAACGGCGCAGCGCTTCGGCGCGGCCGGGGCGGCCAACGAGGCGGCAGTGCAGACCGATGCTCATCATGCGCGGCCGGCCGGCAGCTCCCTCGCGGTACAGCGTGTCGAAGCTGTCCTTGAGATAGGCGTAGAACTGGTCGCCCGAATTGAAGCCTTGCGCAGTTGCAAAACGCATGTCGTTGGCGTCGAGCGTGTAGGGAATGACCAGCTGCGGGGGAATCGCGTTGCCGTGGCCATCATGGTCGAGCCAATAGGGCAGCTCGTCATCATAGGTGTCGGAAATCCACTCGAAGCCACCTTCGGCAGCGGCGAGGCGAACCGAATAGACCGAGGTGCGGCCGAGATAGAGGCCCTTGGGGCGTTCGCCCACGACTTCGGTGTGAAGGCGAATCGCTTCCAGCAGGTCGGCGCGTTCAACGGCTTCGTCGTGGTCGCGATAATCGATCCAGCGCAGGCCGTGCGAGGCGATTTCCCAGTCGGCGTCCTGCATTGCCGCGACATGGTCGGGCGAACGCACAAGGGCGGTCGCCACGCCATAGACTGTCACCGGCACATTGGCTTCGGTGAACATGCGATGCAGCCGCCAGAAGCCAGCGCGGGCGCCGTATTCATAGATCGATTCCATGTTCCAATGGCGCTTGCCGGGCCATGGGGCAGCCCCCATCACCTCGGACAGGAACGCTTCGGAGGCGGCGTCGCCATGAAGGATGTTGTTTTCGCCGCCCTCTTCGTAGTTGACCACGAACTGCACGCAGACATTCGCATTGCCTGGCCACTGCGGGTGGGGTGGATTGGCGCCGTAGCCGCGCATATCTCTTACGTAACGCATGGTCCCTCGAAATTCGGTCTCTTGCCGGGCACTTGAGCAGAATAGCGAAAGGAGCGGCAGACATTCCCTCGAAAAAATTTGAAAGTCTTTTTGTAGTGCTCTGCTCGACCACACCTTATGCAATGGCCTTAAATGGCGCAAAATCTACAGTGATGGCGCGTATCGCCAATAGGGAGAGCGAATGACAAAGGCTGAAGGCGGACGCCTCACCACCCATGTCCTTGATACTGCCACCGGAAAGCCTGCCGAGGGGCTGTCGATCTCGCTGTTTCGAATCGAAGGCGACGTGCAGACCCTGCTCAAGAAAGTCGTGACAAATGCCGACGGACGCTGCGACGCGCCGCTGTTGATTGGCGATGAATTCCTGACCGGCGAATATGAACTGGTCTTCGCCGCCGGCGACTATCTGCGCGGTCTGGGCACGGACCTGCCTAAGCCGGCCTTCCTCGACATCGTGCCGATCCGCTTTGGCATGGCCGAGCGCACACATTATCATGTGCCGCTGTTGATCTCGCCCTTCGGCTATTCCACCTATAGGGGGAGCTGAGCCATGGCGACGGTCAAGACACGCAACGAGATTCGCTTCATCCTCAACGGCGAGGACGTGGCGCTGGGCAATATTGCGCCCGCCGAGACCTTGCTCGACTACCTCCGGCTGCAACGCACGCTGCGCGGCACCAAGGAAGGCTGTGCGGAGGGCGACTGCGGCGCCTGCACGGTGCTGGTCGGCCGCCTCTCCGCCGGCGAGCTTGTCTATGAAAGCGTCAATGCCTGCATCCGCTTCATGGGCTCGCTCGACGGCTGCCATGTCGTCACGGTCGAACATCTGCGGGGCGAAAACGGCAATCTGCATCCGGTGCAGCAGGCCATGGTCGACTTCCACGGTTCGCAATGTGGCTTCTGCACGCCGGGCTTCGTCATGTCGCTCTATGGCCTGTGGATGAAGTCTCCGGAGCCGTCGGACGCCGAGATCGAAAAGGCGCTGCAGGGCAATCTGTGCCGCTGCACCGGCTACGAGGCGATCATGCGCGCCGCGCGTGTCATCTCCGATTACGGCAAGGTCGCCAAGGACCCGTTGCTCGCCGAGCGCAAGGCGATCACCGCGCGGCTCGTGGCTCTCAAGGACGGCACCCGTGTCGAGATCGGCTCGGGCAAGTCGCGTCTTGTCGTGCCAGCCGATGTCGACGACCTCGCCGCCGTGCTCGATAAAGAGCCCAACGCGACCATCGTTGCCGGCTCGACCGATGTTGGCCTGTGGGTCACCAAGCACATGCGCGATATCTCGCCAGCCGTCTTCATCGCCAACATCGATGGTCTGCATGGGATGTCGGAAGACAAGGGCGTCATCACGATCGGCGCTGGCGTTACCTACACCGAAGCCTTCGACACGCTGGCGAAGCGCATCCCTGCACTTGGGCCGCTGTTCGACCGCCTCGGCGGCGAGCAGGTCCGCAACATGGGCACCATCGGCGGCAACATCGCCAACGGCTCGCCGATCGGCGACACGCCACCGCCGCTGATCGCGCTTGGTGCGACGCTCACCTTGCGCAAGGGCAAGACGCGACGGACCATTTCGCTACAGGATTTCTTCATCGCCTATGGCAAGCAGGACCGTGCGTCAGGTGAGTTCGTCGAAGCCGTGCATGTGCCGGTGCCAAAAAAGGACGAAAAGTTCGCCGTCTACAAGGTCACCAAGCGCCGTGACGAGGACATTACCGCTACGCTCGGCGCTTTCTGGCTGACGCCTGCCAGGGACGGAACGGTGGCTGAGGTTCGCATCGCCTATGGCGGCATGGCGGCGACACCGAAGCGCGCCTCGGCGGTCGAGGCGGCACTTGTTGGCAAGCCGTGGACCGAAGAGACGGTCGAGGCGGCGATGGCTAAATACGCCGAAGATTTCACGCCTTTGACAGACATGCGCGCGACCGCAGAATATCGCGCGCTGGCCGCGAAGAACCTTCTGCTGCGCTTCTACATGGAAACGACCGGCACCAAGGCGCCGCTCCAAGTATCGAGATACGAGGCTGCGTGAGATGACCGAGCACACTCCAAACCTCAAGGCCGCGAAAATCTCTGGCGGTGTCGCCACCGACCAGCGCCATGATTCCGCGCACAAGCATGTCGCCGGCACCGCCGTCTATATCGATGACATGCCCGAGCCCGCGGGCACGCTGCATGTCGGTCTCGGCCTGTCGAACGTGGCGCATGGCACGCTGAAGACCGTCGATCTTTCCGCGGTCAGGTCGGCGCCCGGCGTGGTTGACGTGCTCACTTATGCCGATGTGCCAGGCGAGAACGATGTTTCGCCGAGCGGCATGCATGACGACCCTGTCTTTGCCCAGGGCAAGGTGCAGTTCCATGGCCAGCCGATTTTCGGCGTGATCGCCGAAACGCGCGAGCAGGCTCGCCGCGCCGCTCGGCTTGCCAAGATCGAATATGAAGAGCTGCCGGCTGTCATCAGCATCTGGGATCTCGATACCGAAAAAGACAAACAGGTGACGACGCCGCTGACGCTGAAGCGCGGCGACGCGGCAGCGGCTATTGCCGCAGCACCTCACCGCATCAAGAACCGCATGAAGCTCGGCGGCCAGGATCACTTCTATCTGGAAGGCCAGATTTCGCTGGCCGTTCCGGGCGAAGACGACGAGGTCATCGTCTATTGCTCGACCCAAGGCCCGAGCGAAACCCAGCATCTGGTCGCCCATGTGCTCGGCGTGCCGAGCAATGCGGTGACGGTGGAAGTGCGCCGCATGGGCGGTGGCTTCGGCGGCAAGGAAACCCAGGCCAACCAATGCGCGGCCATCGCCGCCATCGCTGCCAAGAAGCACAAGCGCGCCGTCAAGATCAGGCTCGACCGCGACGAGGACATGACCGCCACCGGCAAGCGGCATGATTTCGCCATCGATTACGAGGTCGGCTTCGACGACGAAGGCAACATTCTCGGCGTCGACTACATGTTCGCGCTGAATGCCGGCTTTTCGGCCGACTTGTCCGGACCGGTCGGCGACCGCGCGCTGTTTCACTGCGACAACGCCTATTTCTACCCGGCCGTGCATGCCAAATCGGCGCCGCTCTACACCAACACCGTGTCCAACACGGCGTTCCGCGGCTTCGGCGGCCCGCAAGGCATGGTCGGTGCCGAACGCGTCATCGACGAGGTCGCATTCGCGCTCGGCAAGGACCCGCTCGAAATCCGCAAGCTGAACTTCTACGACCCGATGGGGACGCCAGGCGAGCGCAACGTGACGCCCTATCACCAGAAGGTCGAAGACAGCATCATCCACCGGATCGTGGCCGAACTCGAGGAAAGCTCGTCTTATGCGCGGCGCCGGCGCGAAATCACGGCTTTCAACAACAACAGCCGCTTCATCAAGCGCGGCATGGCGCTGACGCCGGTCAAGTTCGGCATCTCGTTCACCAAGACCGAGTCCAACCAGGCCGGCGCGCTGGTGCATGTCTATGCCGATGGCTCGGTGCACATGAACCATGGCGGCACCGAGATGGGGCAGGGCCTGCACCTAAAGGTAGCCCAGGTGGTGGCCGAGGAGTTCCAGATCGACCTCGACCGGGTCAAGATCACCGCAACGACCACCGCCAAGGTGCCGAACACGGCGCCGACGGCGGCCTCTTCGGGTGCTGATCTCAACGGCATGGCGGCACAGGACGCGGCGCGCCAGATCCGCAAGCGGCTGACCGATTTCGCCGCCGAGAAGTATCAGGTTCCAACCGACCAGGTGCTCTTCCTGCCCAACCGGGTGCGTGTCGGCAACCAGGAGATCAGCTTCAACGATCTGGTCAAGCAAGCCTATCTCAACCGCATCCAGCTTTCGGCGGCAGGTTTCTACAAGACGCCGAAGATCCATTGGGATCGCAGCAAGGGCCGCGGCCACGCCTTCTATTATTACGCTTATGGCGCGGCCTGCTCGGAAGTGTCGATTGACACGCTGACCGGCGAATATGTGGTCGAGCGTACCGACATTCTGCACGATGTCGGACGCTCGCTGAACCGGGCTATCGACATCGGCCAGGTCGAGGGCGGCTTTGTCCAGGGCATGGGCTGGCTGACGACGGAAGAGCTGTGGTGGGACGGCAAGGGCCGGCTGCGCACGCACGCGCCGTCGACCTACAAGATCCCGCTCGCCTCCGACCGGCCCAAGATCTTCAACGTGGCGCTGACCGATTGGTCGGAAGCCTATGAGCCCACCATCCACCGCTCGAAAGCTGTCGGCGAGCCGCCGCTGCCGCTTGGCTTGTCCGTTCTGCATGCGCTGTCGGACGCGGTGGCGAGTGTCGCCGACCACAAGATCTGTCCGCGTCTCGATGCGCCGGCAACGCCCGAGCGCGTGCTGATGGCGGTCGAGCGGCTCAGGGCCGAGGCGGCCCCAAAAAAGTGAGCACGACGGCCAAGAGCCTCAGGGCGTTTCTCGGCACGGCACCTTCGGTGGCGCTGGTCGAGGTGGCCGAGGCCAAGGGCTCGACGCCACGCGAAAAAGGCGCGTGGATGCTGGTGTCGCCTGAACGTATCTTTGGCACCATCGGTGGCGGCCAGCTGGAATTCATGGCCATCGATACGGCGCGGGTCATGCTGGCGGGCCCCTCCAAACGCAGCGCGGTGATGGAGCATGTCACCGGCGACCCAATGCCGGCCCGCTTCCTGGATCAGTCGCATGAGGCCGACAGCAGCCTCACCCTCGATATCCCGCTAGGCCCTGAGATCGGCCAGTGCTGCGGTGGGCGTGTCGAGATCGCCATCAGAAACGTCGACGAAGCCATGCGCGCCGCGCTACTCGCCTCAGCCGAGGCCGCGGATGCCGCGCGGCCGCGTGTCTATGTCTTTGGCGGCGGCCATGTCGGCCACGCGCTGGCTTCGGCCTTTTCGCTTTTGCCGATCAATGTTGTGGTCGTGGAAACCCGCGCCGACGCTCTCGAAGGCATGCCCGACAATGTCATCACGCGGCTCACGCCGATGCCTGAGGAGATGGTGCGGGAAGCGCCCGCCGGGGCTGCCTTCGTCGTGCTGACGCATGACCACGCGCTCGATTTCCTGATCGTCGGCGAAGCCTTGAAGCGCGATGACGCGGCCTATGTCGGCATGATCGGTTCGAAGACCAAGAAGGCGACGTTCAAGAGCTGGTTTCTCAAGACGGCCGGCGGCAGCGAGGACGTCTTTGCCCGGCTGGTATGTCCGATCGGCGGCGAAGCGGTGAAAGACAAGCGCCCCGCCGTGATCGCTGCCCTTGCAGCTGCCGAAATCATGACCGCGCTGGTGTCCAGCGCGGCCTGATTTTCGTTGTTACGCGTTTTCCTGGGTGTGCGCCTCAAGGAACCAGAGCGACTTGTCGAGCGCCCTGGAATAGGCGGTGAAGATGTCGGCGGTGTCGGCGTCGCCTGCTTCGCCGGCCTCATCGATCGCCTGGCGCACTGTCTTTGCCACTTCGGCAAAGCGGTCGATCAGCGCTTCAAGGTGGTCCTTGGTCTTGAAAATGTCGGTTGGATAGGCCTTCACCTTGCTCGCTTCCGCAACCACCTGGGTGGTGCCCAGCGCCGTTCCGCCAAGCTGCACCGCGCGCTCGGCGATGGTGTCGACATGGATATCGAGCTCGGTGCGAAACCCATCCAGCATCTCATGGATGGCGATGAATTGCGGACCCTTGACGTTCCAGTGTGCCTGCTTGGTGATCAACGCCAGGTCAATCGCGTCGGCAAGACGGGCGTTGAGGAGTTCGATCGAAACCTTCTTGGCGTTGGACTTGAGATCGTTGCGCGTCGGGTGGGATGTCATCGGGTACTCCTTGATCGGGTGTTCGCGCCGCCCATCAAGTACCGGCGGCCCATGCAGGCTACAACAGCCTGATGACATTATCCGTTCCGATCTGCCTGCTGCGTCAAGGTGTCATTCGGTAGCCGCATTGCGGGCCACGACCTGGAGATAGGCCGCCTGCAGCTCGGCGCGCACGGGGATGCGCCCGGCTTTGGCGGTCAGGGGCTTGCCCAGATGCTCGGCGCGCAATTCTTCCATGAAGCGGCCCCACATTTCCGGCCCGCCCTTTTCCAGCAGCTCGGCGCGGATGCTGAGTTCTTCGCTGACAGGCAGCCATTTGCGGCCCCAGGCGCCGATCTGCGCAAACACCGGCAGCAGCTCGATCGCCATCTCGGTCAGGCTGTAGATCGCCTTTTGCTTGTGGCTGGGGTCGTCCGCCTTGGTGAGCAGCCCGTCTTCAAGCAGGCGCTTCAGCCGGTCGGCGAGGATGTTGGAGGCGATGCCTTCCTGGGACTGGGTCAACAGTTCGCGGAAATGGCGGCGGCCGCCGAACATCATGTCGCGCAAAACGATCAGGCTCCATTTGTCGCCGACGACCTCGAGCGTGAGGTTGATCGGGCAGCCCGACCGGTGAGTCTGGTTCATGCAAATGTCTCCAAAAAACCAGTTGCAATATAAAAGCAGTTTGGCTAGCGTACAACTGGTTAGTAGTCGCAACCGGTTGCACTTTTCCTGATATGGTCAGCAACCTTTCTGATGGAGTGAGAAATGACCGCAACAGCAGCAGTCCACACCAGCTTCAGCATCGACCGCTTTTACGCAGCCTCGCCCGCCGAGGTGTTCGCCGCCTTTTCCGACGCCGAGCGCAAGCGCCGGTGGTTCGCCGAAGGCGAAGGCTGGCAGGTCGACGAATTTTCAGTCGATTTCCGCGTCGGCGGCTTTGAACGCAGCCGGTTCCGTTTCCAGGGTGGCCCCGAGATTTCCAACGACACCACCTATCTCGACATCGTTACCAACCAGCGCATCGTCATTGCGTATGTCATGGCGCTTGCCGGCAACCGTTTTTCCGCTTCGCTCGCCACCATCGAGTTCAAGCCCGAAGGCAGCGGCACAAGGCTTGTCTATACCGAGCAGGATTCGTTCCTCGACGGACAGGATGGCTCCGCTGATCGTGAGAGCGGCTGCAAGGAGTTGCTCGAAACCCTGGCCATCGAAGTCGAAAAGGCCCGGACCCTAGCGTAGCCGACGACCAAATGAGCATTCTGGGAGGCCGAGATGCCTATGTCTTCAGGATTGGACCGGCGTAGGGTGATAAAAGGCGCGGCATTGTCGGCGGCCCTTTTGGCGCCGAAAAGCGTCGGCGCTCAGGAAGCGCCGGCACAGCAGATTTCAAACAGCATTTCAGCGGTAAGGAGCACGGCGATGAGTACGGGAAACTTCGCACCTGACCGGCTCGAGCGGATGCGGCAGGTCATGGACGGCCATGTCGAGCGTGGCGAGGTGCCGGGTCTGGTCTGGGCGGTCAGCCGCAATGGTGAAACCCATGTCGAGGCAGCGGGCGCGCTCGCTTTCAACAGCGCAGCGCCGATGCGGCGTGAAAGCATCTTCCGCATCGCCTCGCTGGCCAAGCCGGTCACCGCTACCGCCGCGATGATCCTCGTCGAGGAATGCCGTCTCAGGCTCGATGACCCTGTTGACGAATGGCTGCCAGAACTGGCGAATCGCCGGGTGCTGAAGGCGATCGATGGTCCACTGAACGACACGGTGCCGGCCCACCGGCCGATCACGTTGCGCGACCTGCTCACCTTGCGCTTCGGGCTCGGCGCGATCATGGTCTACCCGATCCGCTATCCGATACAGCACGCCATGGAAGAGGCGGGCGTGGATCCCGGCGCCGATGTCTTTCTTGGCACGCCCGACGATTACATGAAGCGCATCGGCTCGCTGCCGCTCGTTCACCAGCCCGGCGAGGGCTGGCTCTATCACACCGGGCTCGACGTTGCCGGCGTGCTGATCTCGCGCGCTGCGGGTCAGCCGCTGTCGGTGTTCATGCAGGAGCGCATCTTCGGACCGCTTGGCATGAAGGATACGGGGTTTTCCGTGCCGGCCGACAAAATCGAGAGGCTTGCCACCGCCTATTCCAGGGACTTCCAGACCGGCAAGCTTAGCGTGCACGACGAAGCCAGGGGCGGCTTGTTTGCCAAGCCCGCGACCTTCGAATCAGGGGCGGGCGGGTTGGTCTCGACCGCCGATGACTACATCGCCTTCCAGCAGATGATGCTCGGCAAGGGCAAGCTGGGCAACGAGCGTATCCTGTCGCGCGCCTCGGTCGAACTGATGACCATGGATCACCTGACACCGGAGCAGAAGGCCGGTGCGAAGATGTTCTTCAACGACAACACCAGTTGGGGACTCGGCATGGCGGTCGCCATCCGGCGCGACGACCTGTGGCTCTCGCCGGGCCGTTTCGGCTGGGATGGCGGCTACGGAACGTCTGCTTACGCTGATCCGACCGAGGGGTTGGCAGGTGTGCTTCTGACCCAGCGCCTGATGGATTCGCCGCAGGCGCCGAAGCACTTTGTCGACTTCTGGACCTCGGCCTATCAGGCGCTTGAGGGGTGAGGCGCATGCCTCATCCCCGCCAGCCTCATTTTCCGGCCAGAATGTCCTTGATCAGCTTGTGGCAGCGGTCGGCCATGAAGTCGAGCAGCAGCCGGACCTTCGGGTCCTGCAGCTTCTTGTGCGGATAGACGGCGGCAAACTGCACCGGGGTCGGCGGTGTCTGCGCCAGGATGATCTTCAGCCGCTGGTCGCGGATGAAGGGTTCGACCTCGAAGCGCGGCTTGTTGATGATACCGCGCCCGCTCAGCGCCCAGCCGGTCAGCACGTCGCCGTCGTCCGAATCAAACGGTCCGTGGACCTCGAATTTTGTCGGCCCGGCGGGGGTCTCCAGCGTCCAGAAATATTCTCTGGAGCCGGGATAACGCAGCATCAGGCAATCGTGCTTCTTGCCGATCAGATCGCTGGGACTTTCTGGTTCGCCGCGCTTTTCGAGATATTTGGGTGCGGCGACCAACACGCGCTCGCACTCCAGGATGCCGCGCATCCTCAGACTCGAATCCTCGATCAGCCCGAGCCTGAAGGCGACATCGATGCCCTCCTTGAGGATATCGACATTGTGGTCCGAAAGCCTGAGCCTGACCTCGATATCGGGGTATTTGTCGTGGAATTCGGGGATGCCGGAGGCGACGAGCCGACGGCCAAGCCCGAGTGGGGCAGTGACGCGGATGGTGCCGCGCGGCTGGCCGGAAAGCGCTGAAACCGCAGCTTCCGCCTCTGTGATCGCTTCGAGCACCTGCTTGGCGCCGGAGTAAAACACGTTGCCATGCTCGGTCGCCATCAGCTGCCGGGTGGTGCGGTTGAACAGCCGAACGCCCAGGTGCTTTTCCAGCTCCTTGATGCGGTTGGACGCGACTGCAGGCGAAATGCGCATGTCGCGGCCCGCGGCAGAAAGATTGCCAAGTTCCACGACGCGAACGAAGACAGCGATGTTGTCGAGATAAGCCATGCGTGCCGAGGGTTCCCTAGCCCGGCTTATGCCGTGCCGCCATACGGTAGTATTTTCCAGATTTTTTTGAAAGTCATCGCGAATCCTTTCACTTCCCCAATGCATGAGGCATCGTAAGATCGCTGCTGGTGCGGAAAAGGGACGGCGGATGTACGACTTGGCGTTTTTCATGGAATGGGCGAGCTTCGCCGCGCGGTGGCTGCATGTCATCACCGCCATGGCCTGGATCGGCTCGTCCTTCTACTTCATCGCCCTTGACCTTGGGCTGAGGAAGCATGCCGGCCTGCCCGTTGGCGCCCATGGCGAAGAGTGGCAGGTCCATGGCGGCGGCTTCTACCACATCCAGAAATATCTCGTGGCGCCGGCCCAGATGCCGGAGCACCTGACCTGGTTCAAATGGGAATCCTACGCCACCTGGATGTCGGGCTTCGTGCTTCTGTGCCTCGTCTACTATGGCGGCGCCGAGCTGTTCCTCATCGACCGCAATGTGCTCGACGTCTCCGCGCCCGTCGCCATCGGCATTTCGCTCGCTTCGATCGGCCTCGGCTGGGTGATCTACGACCAGCTCTGCAAGTCGAAACTCGGCGATCATGACACGCTGTTGATGATCATCCTCTATGCCATCGTGGTGTTCATGAGCTGGGGCTACACGCAGCTGTTCACAGGCCGCGCCGCCTTCCTGCATCTCGGCGCGTTCACCGCGACCATCATGTCGGCCAACGTCTTCATCACCATCATTCCCAACCAGAAGATCGTCGTCGCCGACCTGATTGCCGGCCGCAAGCCGGACCCGAAATACGGCAAGATCGCCAAGACGCGTTCGACCCACAACAATTACCTGACGCTGCCCGTCGTGTTCCTGATGCTGTCGAACCACTATCCGCTGGCCTTCGGCACCGAGTTCAATTGGGTCATCGCCGCACTCATCTTCATCATCGGCGTGCTGATCCGCCACTACTTCAACACGATCCACAAGCGCGGGGGCAACCCGCACTGGACCTGGTTCGTTGCCGCCCTGCTGTTCATCGTCATCATGTGGCTGTCGACAGTGCCGAAGGTGCTGACCGGCGAGGACAAGAATGCCGCGGTGACTACAGCACCCTTCGTCGCCTCGGCCCAGTTCCCTGCGGTACGCGACACGGTGCTCGGCCGCTGCGCCATGTGCCATGCCAATGAGCCTTCCTATGAGGGCGTCTACCATGCGCCCAAGGGCGTGGTGCTGGAGACCGACAACGCGATTGCCCAGCACGCGCGCGAGATCTACCTGCAGGCCGGGCGCAGCCATGCCATGCCGCCGGCCAACGTTACCCAGATCACGCCGGAAGAACGCGCGTTGTTGGTCGCCTGGTACGAACAGGCGCGGAAATAGCAGCCCTGCTACGACGCAGACTGAAAGGCGCCTGCTGAGCGCTTAAATCGACGCGTGGTGTTTTGACCGCGATTTTGTCGCCAGAAAAAGCTTGTAGAGTTCAACCATGACCACAACCCTTCTTCGCGGCCGCACATTGTCCTTCCTGCGCTGGCCCGACAGCGCCGACGATCACGCCGCCTATGCCTATGAGGAGGATGGCGCGGTGCTGATGGTCGGCGGCAAGATCGCCGCCGTTGGCGCCTACGCCCTGGTTGCGGCCCAGGCCGGCAGTGGCGTTGCGGTCATTGATCATCGCCCGCATCTTATCCTGCCCGGCTTCATCGACGCGCATGTCCACATTCCGCAGATGCAGATCATCGCGGCCTATGGCGCCGAGCTGCTGGAATGGCTGAACAAATACACCTTTCCCGAGGAAACCCGATTCATCGACGCCCAGCATGGCCGCCGCATCGCGCGCCTGTTCCTTGACGAGATGGTGCGCCAGGGCACAACGACCGTTGCCGCCTATTGCTCGGTCCACAAGCAGTCGGCCGAGGCGTTCTTCGCCGAATCGCACGACCGCAACATGCTCAACATCGCCGGCAAGGTGATGATGGACCGCAACGCGCCTGCTGGTGTGCTGGATACGCCGCAGACGAGCTATGACGACACCAAGGCTCTGATATCGGAATGGCATGGCAAGGGCCGGCAGCACGTCGCCATCACCCCACGCTTTGCGATCACGTCGACGCCCGAGCAGATGGAAATGGCGGGGCAACTGGCACGCGAGCATTCCGACCTGCACATCCAGACGCATCTGTCGGAAAACCACGCCGAGATCGCCTTCACCCAGGAGCTTTATCCCTGGTCGCGCGACTACACCGATGTCTATGAGCACTACGGCTTGCTCGGCAAACGCACGCTTCTGGGGCACTGCATCCATCTTGGCGAGCGCGAGTCCGACGCGATTTCCGAACATGGCTCCATCGCCGTGTTCTGCCCGACGTCGAACCTGTTCCTCGGCTCCGGCCTGTTCGACTACCAGCGCTATCGGCAGCGCGACAAGCCGCTCAGGATCGCCATTGCCACCGATGTCGGCGGCGGCACCAACTATTCGATGCTGCGCACGATGGACGAGGCCTACAAGGTCATCGCGCTGAATGGCGAGAAGCTGAACCCGCTGGCCTCTTACTGGCAATTGACCCGCGGCAACGCGGAAGCTTTGTCGATTTCAGACAAGGTCGGTACGCTTGAGGTTGGCACCGATGCCGATCTCGTCGTGCTCAATGCGCGCGCGACGCCCGGCATGCGGCTTAGGATGGAGCGTATCGACACGCTGGCCGAAGAGCTGTTCCTGCTGCAGACGCTGGGCGACGACCGCGCGGTGGTCGAGGTCTATGTCGCGGGCCGGCCGGCCAAGTCGGCGATGGATCAGGCCGCATGACCTTGCGTCATTCGCCCGCGTCTGCCATGTGAGCCGTGGACGCAGGGAGAGGAGCGGACAATGGCAGCAGCCGAAGATATCAAGAAGATCGCCGAGCAGGAGGCGCGCCTTGTCTTCGAAGGCTTCGACGAAGCCGCTGCCTTCGAGATTGGCTCCACGATCCGTGCGCGCGGGCTGGCTGAAAACCTCCCCATCATCGTCGACATTCGCCTGTGGGATCGGGCGCTGTTTTACTGCGCCTTACCCGGCTCGACGGTCAACAACACCGAGTGGGCGCGGCGCAAGATCAACGTCGTCAAGATGTTCCATCGCAGCAGCTACGGCATGGTGCTGAAAAAGGCGCGCGAGGACCGCACATTTCCTGTCGGCGACGCGCTGCCGATCGAGGACTATGTGCTGGCCGGCGGCGGTTTTCCGATCCGCGTGAAGGGCGTGGGCGTTGTCGGCGCCATTGCCGTATCGGGCCTGCCCGAGCGGCAGGATCACGAGGTGGTGGTCGCGGCAGTCTGCGACCATCTCGGCATCTCCAGGCAGGAACTTGCCCTTCCGCCCGTTTCGAACAGCTGAAAGAGTTTTAGCGTCCCGATGGCCACGACCGACCCGAAGCAATTCCTCACCAAGATCTTCGAGGCCGCCGTCGCGGCGGCCGATCCGGAGCTGACCATCCGCCGCCATCTACCGGAAAAGCCCAAGGGGCGCACGATCGTCATTGGTGCCGGCAAGGGCTCGGCCCAAATGGCTGCCGCATTTGAGAAGGCGTGGGACGGTCCGCTCGAAGGCGTCGTCGTCACCCGCTACGGATTTTCAGCACCTTGCGAGCGCATCAGGATCATCGAGGCGTCGCACCCGGTGCCAGACGCCAATGGCCTCGAAGCCTCCAAGCTGCTGCTCCAGGCTGTCTCCGGTCTCACCGAAGACGACCTCGTTGTGGCGCTGGTCTCGGGCGGCGGCTCGGCTTTGCTGCCGTCGCCGGCCGGTAGCCTGACGCTTGCCGACGAGATCGCCGTCAACGAAGCACTGCTTGCCTCCGGCGCGCCGATTTCGGCGATGAACACCATTCGCAAGCACATCTCGACCATCAAGGGCGGCAGGCTCGCCGCCGCTGCCCATCCGGCGCGCGTGGTTTCGCTCGTCGTTTCCGACATTCCCGGCGACAATCCAGCACTCGTCGCCTCGGGGCCAACGGTGCCTGACGACGCCTCGCGCGCGGACGCGCTCAGGCTGATCGAAACCTATCGCATCGCGCTGCCGGCCAATGTCATGGCGCACATCAACTCGGGGGAGGCCGACGCGCCCCAGTCTTCCGACCAGCGCTTTGCCCGCAACGAGGTTCATGTCATCGCCTCGGCAGGTGTATCGCTCGATGCAGCCGCTGCGGCAGCGCGGGCGCTTGGTGTCGAAACCGTCATCCTATCCGACGCCATCGAGGGCGAGGCGCGCGAGGTTGGCGGCGTGCATGCGGCTATCGCGCGCGAAGTCGCCATGCGCAACCGTCCGTTCGCCAAGCCAGTGCTGATCCTCTCGGGTGGCGAGACCACTGTCACGCTGCGTGCAAAAGGCAAGGGCGGGCGAAACAGCGAATTCCTGCTCGCCTTCGCCATTGGCATCGACGGTGTGTCAGGCATCGACGCGCTGGCGGCTGACACCGATGGCATCGATGGTTCCGAAGACAACGCCGGCGCCTTCGCCGACGCTACGACGGTCGCGCGCATGCGCGCCGCTGGCGTTGACGCCAAGGCGATGCTTGCCGGCAATAACGCATGGACGGCATTCGACGCAGTCGGCGACCTGTTCGTGCCGGGGCCGACGGGCACGAATGTGAATGATCTGAGGGCTATTTTCGTTCGGTAGCCTGTCCTTCCTTGGAGAGCCGACGGATTTCATGGTGATCTTGAATTATCGAGAGTTGTGAACTATAGTTCACGCATGTTCGAGGTCCGTCAAACCGACACATTTCGAGAGTGGTTTGATGGGCTGCGGGATTTGGCGGCCCGGCGAAAGATCGCCCAACGCGTCGTTCGGCTTGAGGCTGGGCTATTTGGCGACGTCAAATTCTTCGACGGTATTGGCGAATTGCGCGTCGACATGGGTCCCGGTTATCGCGTCTATTTCGTCCAGCGCGGAAGAGTGGTGATCATCCTGTTGAGTGGCGGCGACAAGTCTACCCAAGGTCGAGATATCAAGCGGGCTCTGGAAATGGCAAAGGAGGTTTGAGCATGTCTCTCAAGACAACTCCGTTCGACGCGGCGGCGTATCTCGATACGCCTGAATCGCAAGCCGAACTGCTTTCCGACGCTTTTGAAACCGGTGACGCCAGCTACATTGCGCACGCATTGGGAGTCGTGGCGCGGGCTCGTGGCATGAGTCTGGTTGCGAAGGACGCAGGAATAACGCGCGAGGGATTGTACAAGGCCCTCAGCGCCGAAGGCGATCCGCGGCTGACGACGCTCCTTGGCGTCGTCAAGAGTCTCGGCTTGACCGTGACGATCCAGCCGGCACCGAAGCCCTGATCTTTGGCCGTTCGGCCTCACACCTCGTGCAAATACAAATGATAATCCAGCTCGCTCACCGTGCGGGCCACGCGAAAATATTCGGCTTCCTTGATCGCCGTGAAGGTGCGGTGGAGATCGTGGCCCAGCGCCTCGCGCAGGAATTCCGACGCCTTCGCCGCCTCGATAGCCGTGCGCCAATCGGCCGGCATTACTCCGTTCGTGCCCGCCGCCTGCTCGTAGCCATTGCCTGTCGTTTCGGGGCCGGGATCCAGCTTTTCTTCCAGCCCCTTCGAAATGCCGGCGAGAATGGTCGCAGCCACCAGATAGGGATTGGCATCGACGCCCGAGGGGCGGTGCTCGATGCGGCGGTTCTTGGCGTCGCCCGCCGGCACGCGCAGCGCCACAGAGCGGTTGTTGACGCCCCAGGTCGGCGCCACCGGCGCATAGGATTGTGATACGAAACGCCGCCAGGAATTGGCGTGCGGCGCAAACACCAGCATCGATTCGGCCATGGTCGCAGCCAGGCCGCCGAGTGCGTGCAAGAGCCTGGGCTGCCACTCGCCTTCCTTGGCTTCTGTGAAGACGTTGTTGCCGTCCTTGTCGAGCAGCGAGGCATGGAAATGCATGCCCGAGCCGGCATATTTTTCGATCGGCTTGGCCATGAAACAGGCGGTGACGCCGTGGCGGCGCGCCTGGGCGCGGACGATGCGCTTGAGCATGATCAGGTCATCGGCGGCCTGCATGACGTCCTTGCGATAGCGCAGCGTGAGCTCGTACTGGCCGGGCGCGTATTCGGAGATCACCGTCTCGGCAGGAATGCCCTGCAGCTTTGCGGCGGCATAGATGTCGGAAAACAGCGGCTCCATGCCATGCAGATGGTCGACCGAATAGACCTCGGTCTTGCCCGAAGCGCGGCCGTCGAGCACCGCGCGTGCCGGCTGGACCTTGCCGTCGCCGTCGCGCTCGTTGGACAGCAGGAAGAATTCAAGCTCGAAAGCGCCGGCTGGATACAGGCCTCTTTCGGCAAGCCTGTCGACTTGGCGCTGCAGCGCAAGCCTTGGGTCCGAGGTCATCGGCGCGCCATCGAGATGGTACATCGACATCAGCAGCTGGCCACGTGCCGGGGTCGTTCCATAGAGCGGCTTCAGCGTGCCCGGGATCGGCCATGCCCTGAGGTCGCCGTCGCCGGAGTCCCAGATCAGCCCGGTCTCGTGGACATCTTCGCCAGTTATGTCGAGGCCGAGGATGGAGATCGGCAAATGCCGTCCACCTTCGTACAAGCCCGTCAGTTCGTGGCGCCGGATGATCTTGCCGCGCCCTACGCCATTGGCGTCGGTGAGCACGATGTCGAAGGCTTCGATGTCGGGATTGGCGTCTAGGAAGGCTCTGGCCTCGTCGATGGTCGAGCCGGAAGGAGATGTCATGATCTTACTCAATTGTCCAAAAACCTTGTCTCACGCCGAAAGCGTGGCGGCAATATCGCCGAAAGCCGCAACCAGCCTGTCGACCTGACGTGCAGTCGTTACCGGCGAAACCAGCATCATGTTGTGGAATGGCGCGATCAGCACGCCGCGATTGACCAGCGCGACATGCACGGCAGCTTCAAGCCGCGAGGTATGCGCCGTCTCTGCTTCGCCGCCATTGCGCAGGGGGCCGGGCGCGCAGATGAACTCGACGCGAGCGCCAACGCGCATGACGTGCCAGGGCAACTTGTTCTTGCGGATCGCCTTGTCGAGGCCGGATGCCAGCCTGTCGGCCAGCCGCTCCATATGGGCGTAGTTTTCCTCGGTCATCACCTCTTCGAGAGTGGCCCGCATCGCGGCGAATTGGAGCGGGTTGGCTGAAAGCGTGGTGCCCATGCCGGAATAGCCGGGCTCCTTGGTCCTGTTGTAGTCAGCGTAGCGCGCGGCGACCTCTTCGCTCATGCCCCACACGCTGGCCGGCACGCCGCCGGCGACAGGCTTGCCCAGCACGAAAAGATCAGGCTCCAGGCCATGCTTTTTGGTGTAACCGCCGGGGCCGGTCGAGATTGTGTGTGTCTCGTCGATCAAAAGCAGTGTGCCGGTCTTGCGCGTCAGCTTGCGAACGCCTTCGAGAAAGCCGGGCTCTGGGAGCACCATGCAGGAATTGGTCAGCACAGGCTCGGTGATGACGCAAGCAACGTCGCCATGGGCGAGTGCTGCTTCAAGTGCCGGCAGGTCGTTGAATTCGACGATGCGGGTACGGGCCGTGAGGTCGCGGAATTCGCCGGCGAGGCCTGGCCGGTTGACCGGCTTGCCGTCCTTCAGCCGCACCATCGTTTCGTCGACAGCACCATGGTAGCAGCCGTTGAAGACCAGGATCTTGTCGCGGCCGGTGACCGCGCGGGCCACACGCAGGGCAAAACGATTGGCGTCGGTAGCGGTGGTGGCGATCTGCCAGTGCGGCAGGCCGAAGCGCTCGGTCAGCAGCATCCCAAGGGGCAGCGAATCTTCCGACGGCAGCATGTAGGTCAGGCCGCGTCCAGCCTGACGGCGGATGGCGCGGGCGACCGGGGCAGGGGAGTGGCTGAACATTGAACCGGTGTCGCCGAGGCAGAAATCGGCGAGCCTGTTGCCGTCGACGTCGGTGATGGTGGCGCCGCTCGCCTTGTCGACGAGGATCGGGAATGGTGTCGGCCAATCGTTCATCCAGTGCATCGGCACGCCGCCGAAGAAACCCGCGACACCATTGCCGAGTGCAGCTTGCGATTTTGGCCGCGCCCGGCGAAAGATCTCGGCCTCGGTCGCCGCAAGCTCCGATATGCGCGACAGGGGCACGCCGCCTTCGCTGGCTTCTGGTCGTTCGATGCGATTCATCATGGCTCCCGAATGATAGAAGGCGCCACTCTAGCCAGTCGGCTGCTGAAACTTCAATTGGCCGTGCGCGGAGCGTCGATTGGCGCAGGCAATGTCACACGCTCAATCGCGATGCATGGCGGCAATGGCTCGCCGCATCATGGCCACGAAGGCCTGACGTTCGCTTTCGGTGAAGTCGGCCAGTGCCTCTTCGTTCTGCGCGCGGGCGGCTTGGGTGGCGGGATCGCGCAGTGCTATCGCCCTTGGTGTCAGGTGAATGGACTGCGAGCGTCCGTCTTCCGGCTTGGTGCGTCGTTCGATCAGGCCGTCGCGTTCCATCCTGGTCAGCGTGTTGGCCATTGTCGCCTGTTCGACATCGAGGCGGCGCACCAGTTCGCTCTGCGTCTGTCCGTCCTCGTCCCACAGCGCCAGCAATGTCATGAACTGGGCCGGAGCCAGTCCAAGGGGACGGATGCGTTGCTGCAGGCCCTTGGCGAAAAGGCGCGCCATCTGATTGGCGAGGAAGCCGGGCGAGCGGTCTTTCTGGAAAGTCATGGACAAGAGATAGCTGTTGAATAGCATGCTATGCAATGATATATAGCTTGCTATGTAGATGAGGAGGCGCGACGATGAAAACCAAGATTCATGCGGCGGCCGGTGCCGTCGCCTTGCTCACAATCGGCTGTTTCTGGCTTGCCACGGCGGCCGCCGAGCTTTCCGGCCACGCTGACACTATCGCCGCGGTGAAGGCGGGCGTGCTTGCCGGCATGGTGGTGCTCATCCCGGCCATGATTGTCGTCGGTGCTTCGGGTTTTTCGCTTGGCCAGGGCTGGAAGAGCCCTGTTGTCCAGAATAAGAAACGCCGCATGCGCATTGTCGCTGCCAACGGCCTCCTGGTGCTGCTGCCTTCGGCCTATGTTCTTGCCGGCTGGGCCGAAGATGGCCGTTTTGACGCGGCCTTCTTCGCCGTGCAGGCGCTGGAATTAGCGGCTGGGGCGGTCAACATCGCCCTGTTGTCGCTGAACATGCGTGACGGCCTGGCACTTCGGCGCAAGCCAGCCAGAACGGCGCGCGCAGGTTAAGCTCAGCCAGCGATATCGATGACGCCGCAGTCGCCGGCGGCACTGCCGAAGACGAGGCGGCGCTCTTCCTTGTCCCAGGCCATGGAGGTGATGGCGCCCTTGCCCGGGCGGCGCAGCAGCACCTCCTTGGCATCGGCAAACCGCACAGCCATCACCATGCCGTCTTCATAACCGATAGCGACGATGTCTTCGCTTGGATGGCAGGCGACCGAAGTCACCATGGAGTTGCCGCGCGTGCCGAGCTCGAGCGGGGCCTTGCCCATCGGGCCGTCCTTGCCGACGAAGGGCCAGACGATTGCCGCAGGCGCGCCGGAGCTTGCCAGCCACTTGCCCTTGGCGCTCCATGACAGGCTTTTCACCTTGGCGGGATAGCCGGTCATGCGCATGTGCTTGGCATCGACCAGTTTCCAGCCATGCAGGGCGTTTTCCTGCATCGTCGTCACCAAGAATGCGCCGTCCGGCGAAAACGTGACGCCGGTATGTGCGCCGGCCCATTCAAGCTCTACCGGTGTGCCATCGGCTGCGGGGAAATGCAGCGTCGCGCCATTGTAGCGCGCGATGCCGATGCGCATGCCCTTGGGCGAAAAGGCGATGCCTTCGACCGAACGCGGATGCGAAAACTCCTTCGCCTTGCCGTCGGCGAAGCGCACCCAAGCGCTGCGCCCGCTGGCATAAGCGACAGCACCTTGCGGACCTGTCGCGACAGAGGTGACCCACTTCTTGCCGATGCTCGCCAGTTCTTCGGTCGTGCCTGACGAAGACAGCGACATCACCTTGCCGTCCTCGCCGCCTGAGATCATCAGTTCGTTCTTGGCGGTGGTCGTAGCCGACAGCAGTCCGTCATGCAGCTTGACCGACTTCTGGCCATGGTCGAGCCAATGCACCATGCCGTCGGCGAGCGCGAAGAACGGAATGTCGTTGAGGAAAGTGGCTGTGACGCAATGTCCGTCGAGATCAAGCGGGGCAACTGTCGGCATAAGAGACTATTCCATTCGAGATTTATGCTGCCTCTCACCCTTACCCTCTCCCTGTAAACGGGGCGAGGGGGGCGACGTCACAGCTTGTCCCTTCTCCCCGTTTTACAGAGAGAAGGTGCCGGCAGGGCCTTCGGTGAATACGCTGGCGTTTACGCCGCCTGGCAGGCCTCGAAGCTGCGCTTCAGCCGCTCGGCGTCAAGTTCGCGGCCGATGAACACCAGACGGCTCTCGTGTTTCTCGTCGTCCTTCCAGGCGCGCTGGTGGTCGCCCTCGATGATCATGTGGACGCCCTGGATGACGTAGCGGTCCGGATCGTCCTTGATGGCGATGATGCCCTTAAGGCGCAGGATGTTCGGGCCTTCCATCTGGGTGATCTTTTCGATCCAGGGGAAGAACTTCTTGGAGTCCATCTCGCCGCCGCGCAGCGATACCGACTGCACCGTTACGTCGTGGATCGGCGAAACCGCGCCGTGCTCATGACGATCGTGATCGTGATGATGGTGGTCATGATCATGGTGGTGGTGATCGTGGCCGCAATCGGGGCCACATGCGTGATCATGATCGTGATCGTGATCGTGATCATGCGCGTCAAGGAAATGCGGATCGTCGGCCAGAACGCGCTTCAAGTCGAAGGCGCCACGGTCGAGCACCTGGTCGAGCGCAACGCCCGCTCGGGTGGTGCGGTGGATTTTGGCAGACGGGTTGATGGCGCGGACGGCAGCCTCGACGTCGCGCAACTCGTCGGCGTTGACCAGGTCGGTCTTGTTGAGCACGACGACGTCGGCAAAGGCGATCTGGTCCTCTGCCTCGCGGCTATCCTTGAGGCGCAGCGGCAGATGCTTCGCATCGACCAAGGCAACGACCGCATCGAGCTTGGTCTTGGAGCGCACGTCTTCATCCATGAAGAACGTCTGCGCCACCGGCACCGGGTCGGCCAGGCCCGTGGTCTCGACGATGATGGCATCGAAACGGCCGGGACGGCGCATCAGGCCCTCGACGACGCGGATCAGGTCGCCGCGCACTGTGCAGCATACGCAGCCATTGTTCATCTCGTAGATTTCTTCGTCGGATTCCACGATCAGATCGTTGTCGATGCCGATCTCGCCGAATTCATTGACGATGACCGCGTAACGCTTGCCGTGGTTCTCAGAAAGGATGCGGTTGAGCAACGTCGTTTTGCCGGAACCGAGATAGCCGGTCAGCACGGTGACGGGAATTTGGGTCTGAGCTTCGGTCATGGTCGTCCTCGGGATCGAATAGAGGCTCCATATAGGATGCCGAAGGCGTTTTTGCACGTCTCAAACGACATCACGAAAGCGTCTGCCCGACATTACCGAAATTTCATTAGGAAGGCGGTTGGCCGTTGCCTAGATTGATGCTTGGGCCGGGGGGCTACCGACCCATAGGAGCCAGGCGCCGATGCAGGACGATCCGTTCCGCGCCAAATTCAACCGCCGCCGGGCGCTTGGCCTGATCGCGGTGACCGCGGGCGGTGGCGCGCTGGTGCCTGCGCAGGTGTTTGCTCAGCAAGCGTCCTCGCCATCTGGACCCTTGTTGATGCCGCAAGCCGGCGTTTGCTCGATCACGCCGGAAGTGACCGAAGGTCCGTATTATTTCGACCCGGAGCTTGAGCGCAGCGACATCACCGAGGGACGCAAAGGCGCTGGCCTGACTGTGCGCCTGCAGGTCGTCGACGAGGCTTGCAGCCCGATCGTAGGCGCCCGCATCGACCTTTGGCACTGCGATGCGCAAGGGCACTATTCGGGTTATCCAGGCCAGGGCGACAACCGCGACGTCGACACCACAGGCGAAAAGTTCCTGCGCGGCTGGCAGCGTACGGACAAGAACGGCATCGCCACCTTCCGAACCATCTATCCCGGCTGGTATCGCGGCCGCACCACGCACATCCATTTCAAGGCCTTCCCCGGCGAAAGCTCTGTCATGACCGGCCAGATGTTCTTTCCAGACGATCTCAGCGAGCACATCTTTTCGACTGTCGCGCCCTACAACCAGCGCAGCGGCGAGCGTGACACGATGAACGCCGACGACGGCATCCTGCGTCGCGCCGGCAGCGGCTTGCAGAGCGCGGTGAGCGAAAAAGCTTCCGCCTATGAGGCGGCTATGATTGTTGCGGTAAAAAGAGCCGGATGAGGCTATTCTGCCGGAAGATTTGCCGGCGAATGGTTTCTGTCATCGAACTGTAACATCCGTCTGGCAAGAGCGCTCACGTGGTTGGTCGGTTGCCGGCAAAGCGACATGGCAACAAGTGACCGCGAAGTCGATTGCCAAAGGCCGCGCGACAATTATTCTCGCCCATCACGGTGCGAGGGGCGTGGCGCAGGAGATGCGGATGTCCAAGTCCAACAAAGGCGCGGCGATGAGCCGGCTTCATTCCGTGGCCAGGCTGGCGCGCACCTCGCTCGCCGCGCGGCTGCTAGCCCATGGCTTCTACGCCGGCCAGGACCAGATCATGCTTTCGCTGCACGACGACGACGGCCAGACGCCTGGCCAGCTCGCCTCGCGGCTTGGTGTCCGTCCGCCGACCATCACCAAGACCATCAACCGGCTCCAGGCGCAGGGCTTTCTCGAAAAGCGCGCCTCCGACACCGACGCCCGCCAGGCTCATATCTTCCTGACGGAATCCGGCACAGACGCCATTCGCGCCGTGGAGAAGTCGGTCAAGAAGACCGAGAAGCAGGCGCTCAAGGGCTTCGACAAGAAGGATCTGAAGCAGCTTTCCAAGCTTCTGCTGCGCATCGAGGCCAATCTGTCGGACCTCACGCTCGTCGAGGATGACGTTGCCGAAGTCGAGGCCGAGCCTGAGGTGGAAGCCGAAGCGGCGGAGTGATCACTTCTTCGGCTGGACCACGAGTTTTGCCTTGCCGGACGGCAGCACTTCCCGCATGAGCTGGATGTAACCTCCGTCCTCGATTTTCCGGCCTGCCAGCGTGTCCCCCATAAAAACAGCAGAAACAGCAACGCCTTCATCGGCTATCCTGCTGATATTCGCCTCGGGCCTGATTTTCTCCTTCCTCGACACCAGCGCCAAGCACCTGGTGACATCGGGCATGGCAGCACCCTTCGTCACCTGGGTGCGTTTTGCCGTGCACGCGCTCATCGTCATCGTCCTGTTCAAGGCCTGGCGACGGCCCGAACGTCTCGTGGCGCAAAGCCTGAAGCTGCAGATATTGCGCGCCGTGTTCATGTTCGGCTCGACGATCTTCAATTTCATGGCGCTGCAGACGCTGCAGCTCGCCGAAACGGTGTCGATCAATTTCGCCAGTCCCATGGTCATCACCGCGCTTGCCGGACCGCTGCTTGGCGAATGGGCTGGCTGGCGGCGCTGGCTCGCGGTCCTCGTTGGCTTCATTGGCGTGATCGTCATCACCCGGCCGGGCTTCGGCGGCTTCGACATGGGGCATGTCTTTTCCCTCTGCGCCATGCTGAGCTCGTCGCTCTACACGATCATGACCCGGCAGATGGGCAACCGCGAAACGGCCGAAAGCCTGATCCTCTACTCGGCGGTGGTGCCGGCGATTTTCATGCTGCCGGCGGTGCCCTTGGCCGGTTCGTTGCCGGTCCATCTCTATGACTGGCTAGTGCTGTTCGGGCTCGGTGTGTTCGGCGGCTTCGGCCATTGGCTGCTGATCAAGGCCTACCAGCGCGCGACGGCGACAGCGTTGGCGCCTTATCCCTACCTCCAGATGGTGTGGATGATCATTCTGGGCTGGCTTGTGTTCGACCAGCTGCCTGATCGCTGGACCCTTGCGGGCGCTGCGATCATCGTTTCCAGCGGCCTCTACATCATCCACCGTGAACACACGCTCAGGGTCCGCAACCGTGCTGCGCCAAATGCCGAAACCGAGGAACTGGCAAAAAAGCTTTGATTTGCCGTTGAACAATGGCATACGCCTTTAAACGGTTTAAAAGACCGTTTGTTCTCGCTGCGGATGGAGGGCCCGCTGGCTCAGAAGATCAAGCTTTCGACGATCGCCGACGCACTTGGCGTTTCGACTGCCACCGTGTCGCTTGCGCTGCGCGATAGCCCGCTTGTCGCTGACGCCACCCGTGATCGCATCAAGCAGCACGCCCGCGAGATCGGCTACATCTACAATCGCCGCGCCGCCAGCCTGCGTACCTCGCGCTCCGGCATCGTCGGCGTTGTCGTCCACGACATCATGAACCCGTTCTACGCCGAGATCTTGCGCTCCATCGAAAGCGAGCTCGACCGCAGCGGCCAGACCTTCATCCTGTCCAATCACTACGACCAGCTTGAGAAGCAGCGCACCTTCGTCGATACGCTGCTGCAGCTCGGCGCCGATGGTGTGATCATGTCGCCAGCCATCGGGACGCCGGCCGAAGACATTCTCATGGCCGAGGAAAACGGCCTTCCGGCGGTGCTGATCGCACGTTCGGTCGACGGCGTGGAAGTGCCTGTTTTCCGTGGTGACGATGCCTATGGCACTGCGCTTGCCACCAACCATTTGATCTCGCTTGGCCACAAGCGCATTGCCATGATCGGTGGTACCGACCAGACCTCGACCGGTCGCCACCGCTACGAGGGTTATCTCAACGCCATGGAGGCGGCGGGGCTCGAAGTTCTGCCGTCGTGGCGCATCGCCGGCCCGCGCACCAAGCAAGGTGGCTTCGAAGCCGCAGCGCAGTTCCTGGCGCTCAAGGACAAGCCGACGGCGGCTTGCTGCTGGAACGATCTCGTGGCCATTGGCCTGATGAACGGCATCGCGCGCGCAGGCCTGGTGCCCGGCATCGATGTCTCGGTCACTGGCTACGACGACCTTGAGGAAGCCCAGATCGCAACACCTGCGCTGACAACCGTCTGGAACGGCCAGCGCGAGGTTGGCCGCCGCGCCGCAAGTGCCCTTCTCGACAAGCTCAACGGCCAGTCGGTGCGGCCGTCGCAAGAACTGATCAAGCCCGAGCTGCATGTCAGGCAGTCCACAGGAAAACCCAAAGAGCGCACATGACCGCTTCCGACATTGAAGCGCCGGTGATCCTGATCCCCGGCCTGCTGCATCCGCATGTCGCCGAGCGGCTCAAATCGGCATTTCCGCTCATTCATGTCGCCGAAGGCGATCCCGCGCTGCTGACGGAAGAGATGAAGGCAAATGTTCGCGGCATCGCTTCGATGGGGCGGGTCGATGCCGCCTTTATCGATGCACTGCCCAATCTGGAGATCATCGCCAATTTTGGCGTCGGTTATGACGCGGTCGACGCCCGCCATGCCGGTGCACGCGGCATCATGGTCACCAACACGCCAGACGTGCTGACCGAAGAAGTCGCCGACACGGCTATCGGCCTGCTTATCAACGCCGTGCGCGAGTTGCCGCGCGCCGAGGCCTGGCTCAGGCAGGGGCGCTGGGTGCACAACGGCGGCTATCGGCTGACGGCTACGCTGCGCGGCCGCCGCGTCGGCATCTTCGGCATGGGCCGTATCGGTTTGGCTATAGCGCGCCGGCTCGAAGCCTTTGGGCTACCGATCGCCTATCACAATCGCCGCCAGGTCGAAGGTCTTGCCTACGATTACCATCCGACGCTGAAGGAACTGGCGCTGGCGGTCGACACGCTGATCTCGGTGGCGCCCGCGACGGCCCAGACCGAGAAGGTCGTCAACGCCGAGATTTTTGCCGCTCTTGGCGACAATGGCGTCTTCGTCAATGTCGGCCGTGGGGCAACCGTCGATGAGGCGGCACTTGTCGAGGCACTGTCGAAGGGAACGATCCTGGCCGCCGGTCTCGACGTGTTCGCCGACGAGCCGAACGTGCCGCAGGCGCTGATCGACCTGCCCAACGCTTCGCTCCTGCCGCATGTCGCCTCGGCGACTGTTCATACGCGACAGGCGATGGCCGACCTTGCGGCCGACAACATCTTCGCTTGGTTTTCAGATGAGCGCAGGGCTCTGACGCCAGTGCCCGAGACCGCTGATGTGACGGCCAAGGGCTAGAGGGCGGACTATTCCGCTGCCGTCCGTGCGGCCTGACGGGCGAGCGCATGGGCCCGTACGGCATCGCCGAATGCCTTGAAGATACGCTGCGAGACGTCGTCGGTGCCGACCCAGTATTCCGGGTGCCACTGCACGCCGACGGCGAACGCTCGCGAGTCGCGGACAGAGACGGCTTCGACCGTGCCGTCGGGCGCCACCGCCTCGACCTGCAGCTTCGAACCGAGCCGTTCCACCGCCTGGCGGTGGACCGAGTTGACCATGATGTCGCCTGGGCCGAACACACCGGCAAGGCAGCTGCCCGGCTTGATGGTTGCCACCTGGTGAATGGCGAAGCGTTCGTCCTGGTTGTCGCTGACCGGTGCGCGGTGATCGGCGATGCCTTCGCGCTCCTGGATCTCGGAGGCGAGCGAGCCGCCAAGCGCCACGTTCAGTTCCTGGATGCCGCGGCAAATGGCGAGCAGCGGCACGCCGCGCTCGATCGCCTTGCGGATCAGCGGCATGGTGGTGGAGTCGCGGGCGAAGTCATAGGGACCATTGGCCTCGGTCGCTTCCTCGCCATAGAGGCGCGGATCGACGTTCGACTTCGATCCGGTCAGCATGACGCCGTCGACGGAGGACAAAAGCTCGTCGAGGTCGAGGCGGTCGCCGAAATTGGGCACCAGCACCGGCAGCACGCCGGCACCCGAGATCGCCGCCTCGAGATACTGCTGGGGCGCCGCGTGCCAGGTGTAGTTCTCGAACTGCTTGACATCGGTCGATACGGCAACGAGCGGCTGGTGCATGATAGCGTTCAAATCCTTATGGGAAGCATGCGGTTTCCTTGCCTACAAAATAGGCGATCCCAAGGCACTTTTCCAACACAAGTTTGCATATCTCGTATGCGCCTGGCAGCGGGGATTAGACTATAGTTTTAGATGCTTGCGTTGCCGTAGGGTTTTAGGCAGTCAAACATTCTCCGCCCAGTCTGGCGCGCTTTACTCGCCCCCTTCGCCGTGTATTGATGCCCGCGGCGTTAGTCGTGGGAGGCAATAATTTCCCGAAGCGTCGCATGATTTCTTTCGGTCCAGTATGGGAGGATTTTGATGGATCGCCGTTCATTTATAAGGAAGGCCGGCACGACCGGCGTTGGGGCCGCTGCCGCTGCCGCGACGCTTGCGGCACCGGCAATTGCCCAGTCCAACCCCAAGGTTACGTGGCGCCTGGCCTCGTCGTTCCCGAAGTCGCTCGACACCATCTATGGCGGCGCTGAAGTTCTGTCGAAGTACCTGTCGGAAGCCACCGACGGCAATTTCACCATCCAGCCCTTTGCGGCCGGTGAAATCGTCCCGGGCCTGCAAGCAGCCGACGCGGCTGCGGCCGGTACGGTCGAAGCCTGCCATACGGTTGCATATTATTACTGGGGCAAGGATCCCACCTGGGCACTCGGTGCGGCGGTTCCGTTTTCGCTCAATGCGCGCGGCATCAATGCCTGGCACTACCATGGCGGCGGCATCGACATCTTCAATGAATTCCTCGGCACCCAGGGCCTGTACGGCCTGCCCGGCGGCAATACCGGCGTCCAGATGGGCGGCTGGTTCCGCAAGGAGATCAACACCGTCGCAGACCTTCAGGGCCTCAAGTTCCGCGTCGGCGGTTTCGCCGGCAAGGTGCTGGAAAGGCTCGGCGTCGTGCCGCAGCAGCTCGCCGGCGGCGACATCTATCCGGCGCTTGAAAAGGGCACCATCGACGCCGCCGAATGGGTCGGTCCTTATGACGACGAGAAGCTCGGCTTTCACAAGGTCGCGCCGTACTACTACTATCCCGGCTGGTGGGAAGGCGGTCCGACCGTCCACTTCATGTTCAACAAGGCTAAGTTCGAAGAACTTACCCCGGCCTACAAGTCGCTGCTGCGAACGGCTGCCCAGGCAACCGACGCGAACATGCTGCAGAAGTACGACCACCTGAACCCGACCGCCATCAAGAGCCTGGTCGCCAATGGCGCCCAGTTGCGGCCGTTCAGCCCGGAAATCCTAGCGGCTTGCTTCGAAAAGTCCAACGAAGTCTATGCCGAGATGGAAGCGACCAACCCCGCCTTCAAGAAGATCTGGGATTCGATCAAGGCGTTCCGCAAGGACCACTATCTGTGGGCACAGATCGCCGAATACAACTACGACACCTTCATGATGATCCAGCAGCGCAACGGCAAGCTCTGATCTGATCGCGCAAAGTCAAGTCGAACCCCGGAGCAGCTGCTTCGGGGTTTTTCTTTGTTTGCACCGCTTTGGGGAAAGACGACGCGGAAAATGAAAAGGGCGCCTCTCGGCGCCCTTTCACGTGAGCTGGACCGATCAATTGAAGCTCGGCGGCTTTGTCAGGTCGTTGGCAGGTGCTGCGGGTGCCGTGCCAGGCGCCGGTGCGCCCAGCGGCGACAGGCCTAACCCGCCACCAAGTCCCGGCATCTCGGGCATTTTGAAGTCGACCGAGTTTGGATCGACCACCTTGCCCTTGTAGTGCATGACCATCTGAGGGAAGGCGATGGTCAGCCCGATCATGATGATCTGGATGCATACGAAGGGTACCGCACCCCAGTAGATCTGCCCTGTCGTCACCGGCTGGATGTTCTTGCCGGTGATGCGGTCGAGATAGGGAACGCGGGCGGCGACCGAACGCAGGTAAAACAGCGCGAAGCCGAATGGCGGGTGCATGAAGCTCGTTTGCATGTTCACGCCCAACAGCACGCCGAACCAGATCAGGTCGATGCCGAGCTTGTCGGCGGCAGGCGCCAGAAGTGGCACGATGATGAAGGCCAGCTCGAAGAAGTCCAGGAAGAAGGCGAGCAGGAAGACGAGAATGTTGACGGCGATCAGGAAGCCGACTTCGCCGCCCGGCAGCGACACAAGCAGATGCTCGACCCAGAGGTGGCCGTTGACGCCGTAGAAGGTCAGCGAAAAGACGCGCGCTCCGATCAGGATGAAGATGACGAAAGACGAAAGTCTTGTTGTCGATGCGAGCGCTTGGCGGATTACGTCGAAAGACAGCCGGCCTTTTGCGGCGGCCATGACGAGAGCGCCGACCGAGCCCATCGCGCCGCCTTCGGTCGGGGTGGCGATGCCGAGGAAGATAGTGCCGAGCACCAGGAAGATCAGCGCCAGTGGCGGGATCAGCACGATGATGACCTGTTGAGCCAGCCGCGACATCATGTTGATCTTGAGGCCGCGGTCGGTGATCGCCACAATGTAAATGACGATGACGCCGACGCAGGCGCCTAGGATGTCGGCATTGGCGCCGTGCGTTGGCGACAGATAGACGTGAGCGGCATAGGCGATCACCGCGGCGAGCAGCAGTGCCGCGAACAGCGAGGTCACGCCGTGGCCGAGCGTACGCGCCTCGAGCGGCAGTGCCGGCATCGACTTCGGCCGGATGATCGACATCAGAAAAATGTAGCCCATGTAGAGCCCGGTCAGCACCAGGCCGGGGATCAGCGCGCCCTTGTACATGTCGCCGACCGAGCGGCCGAGCTGGTCGGCGAGCACGATGAGCACGAGCGAGGGCGGGATGATCTGGGCGAGCGTGCCGGACGCCGCGATCACACCAGAAGCAAGCCGCCTGTCATAGCCGTAACGCAGCATGATCGGCAGTGAGATGAGGCCCATGGCGATGACCGAGGCGGCAACCACGCCGGTAGTCGCCGCCAGCAGCGCGCCGACGAAGATCACCGCATAGGCGAGACCGCCGCGGATCGGCCCAAACAGCTGGCCGATCGTGTCGAGCAGGTCTTCGGCCATGCCCGAGCGTTCGAGCACGATGCCCATGAAGGTGAAGAACGGGATCGCCAGCAGCGTTTCGTTCGACATCACGCCCCAGAAACGATCAGGCAATGCGTAGAGCAGCGGCCAGTCGAGGGTGATGGAGTTGTTGGAATAGGGTGCGAGTTCGACGCCGATGAAGAAGAACAGCAAGCCGTTGGCGGCGAGTGAGAAGGCGACCGGATAACCAAGCAGCATGAAAACGATGAGCGAGAAGAACATGATCGGCGCCATGTTCTGGGCGATGAACTCCATCATGGGCGCACCTCGTCGGCGAGCGCCTTGCCTTCGAGTTCGGCCTGTTCATGGATAGAGATGAACGGAGTGGGGTCCTCCATATCACCGCGCATGATGGCGATCTTCTTGATGATCTCGGATACACCCTGGAATGCCAGTTGCACGAAACCGACTAGCAGCAGGGCCTTGGCCGGCCACAGGATCAGGCCGCCGGCACTCGACGACATTTCGCCCGAGCGGAACGACAGGCTGACATAGGGGATGAAGTAAACGATCATCAGGATGACGAAGGGCATCAGGAACAGCAGGTGCCCGAGCAGGTCGATCCAGTGCTGCACACGGCGCGAGAACATGCCGTAGACGATGTCGATGCGGATGTGTTCGTTCTGCTTGAGCGTGTAGGCGGCAGCCAGCATGAAGGCGGCGCCGAACAGGTACCACTGCAGTTCCAGCCAGGCGTTGGACGACATGTTGAAGGTCTTGCGAATGATCGCGTTGCCCGAGCTGACCAGGATGGCAACCAGGATCGCCCAGGATACCGTCTTGCCGATCGCCTCGTTGATGCGGTCAATGATTCTGGAAAGAGCGAGAAGCCCTGCCATGTATTCCTCCCTGATTTGATGGGGCAGCCGCTGTTCCCCGACGTTCTTTTTCCGGCATCCCCCGACGTCCATGGGTATGCCCCTCGTGGGGGCCGCGTCAACATAACCGCCCTATGGCGTCAACCGCAGAAAAGGCCGCAAATCCGGGGAAAAAAGCGTCGTGACGCAGCGACATGCAACCAAAGTCGCAAGTGAAAACCAGTCTTTCAGACCGAACTTGGCGCGTCCTTACGGTCGCCGGTCAACACTAGCATGGCTGCGAGCAGCGCATACATCCAGGCGTCGCGCCATTCGATGGGGAAGTAGCCGGCCCAAAGTGCCTCGGCCAGGCCGAAGGCGGCGGCACCCAGGGCTGCGCGACCGGGGGCGTAATATCCGCCGACCGCGGTGATGAACAGGATCTTCAGCCCGTAGACGAGGCCGGCGCCGAAGCCGAGATTGCCGTAGTACAGTGCGGCCAGGACGCCGGCGAGCCCGGCGCAAAGGCCTCCGAACAGCAGAGCGCGGTGGAATACGCACGCCGTGTCGATGCCGCAGAGTCTTGCGGCAAGCGGATCGTCGGCTGTGGCTCGCCAGAAGCGACCGAAGTTCGACCGTGCCAGCAACAACGCGCCGCAGATGATGACCACTGCTGCAATCGCCGTGTTGATGAGCTGGATGACTGTGAGCGTCGCGACGAAGTTGCCACCCGAGGCGAAGACCACCGGTGTCGAAAGCATCGGTGGCAGCCAGTAGTCATGCGTGTCGGCGGCAATGCGGCTCAGTTCCATCAGTACCAGCAGCGCGCCAAGCGAGGCCGCAACGATCGCGTTGGGCGAGCGGCTGGCAAGCCGGGCGAAGACGGCGCGCGACAAAAGCCGGCTGAAGAAGGCGGCGTAAGCGAGTGCGATGAAAATGCCGAAGGCGATGGTCACCGGCAGGGTCAGCCACAGCACCTGCCAGCCATAGACTGCGGCAAGGATCATCGTCTGGCCGCAGAAGGCGAAGATGCCGCCATAAGCCAGGTTGGTGCGCTGGAGCAGGCCGTTGCCGAGTGCATAGCCGAAGGCAAGCAGCGCGTAGATCGCCGCCGAATGCACGCCGTTGAGGAGCTGTTGGAAGAAGTAGAGCATGCGCTGTCCGGATGGGCGGGCACCTTCCGCGCCAGCATAAAATTGCACTTCGAAATCTAACTTGTCAAACTGAGTTTACCAGTTAGATTTGAAGCATGTCTGTTGCCTGGACCCGACATCGCTTCTCCGGCGGCGCGCTCGCGCTCGATACCGCCAACACGGTTGTGCTGCGTAGCGATGCAGAGCGCAGCTTCGACCGTTTCGACAATCCAGCGGAGATCGCCCGTTTCGCCATCGCTGCCACCGGCTTTCGTGCCGATGAGCTTCGTGGCAGGGCACTTGCCGCGCCCGATCCGCAGGCGATCACTGCCAGGGTCATCGCTATCCGCGAGACAACGGATCGGCTGTTCCGGCGCACGGTGGTTGACGGGGCGCTGGCCGCTGCCGACATGCCGGATTTCCTCAATGCCTGCGCTGATGGGCTTGCTGGCTCGCTTGAGTTCCTTAGCCCTGACGCGCCCTTTGGCGTTTCGCCGGAACCATTGGCTTTTGAGGCGGCACTCGCCGTTTCGGCGCTGTCGCTGCTGTCGTCCGACACTATGTCTAGGCTCAGGATCTGCCCGAACTGCGGCTGGCTGTTTTCCGACCGCAGCCGCAACGGCAGCCGGATGTGGTGCGACATGGCCGTCTGCGGCAACCGCCAGAAGGCCAGGCGCCACTACAACAGGCGCAAGGAGGAGGTGGCGAATGCCTGAGCGGAGATTTTTGCGCACAGTCGTTGCCATATCGGCGCTCGCCTTGCTCGGGCTGGCCGGCTGCCGCGAGAGCGGCGGCGAGGGCGAGTATTTCGCGCTGTCCGGTCGCCTGTTCGTCTTCAATTACCGGGTCGCCACCGTGCGCTACGTGGTGACCTTGAGGCCGCTCAAGCCGATTGGCGCGGCCGAGGTTGCGGTGGCGAGTTTCGAAAACCCGGCAGGCGGCGATCCTATTATCGTGAACCAGAAGATCTGGCCGATGAGCGAGAAGGTCACGATCGAAAGCCCGCCGCTCGAATGCGTGGTCAAGGACCTGCCCTACAAGGT
Source organism: Aminobacter sp. 01T433 (assembly GCF_056398585.1). NCBI lineage: Bacteria > Pseudomonadati > Pseudomonadota > Alphaproteobacteria > Hyphomicrobiales > Phyllobacteriaceae > Aminobacter > Aminobacter sp. 01T433. The sequence continues at coordinate 12,366 of NZ_JBFTPR010000020.1, read as the reverse complement.
GTCGATTCGCATCGAGGATGCGAAGGGCAAGGCGATGCAGCTATTGGAGACAACGATGGCCTCGTCGCAGGACCAGTCTATGCTGCCGGACAAGCCGCTGGCTGTCGGCCCATTCTACGATCCCAATCCCGAGCTGAAGGGGCATCCCGATGGGCATGTGCCCGGTGGCCGCGGTGTGCGCTGCCCGGCTTCGGCCTGAACTTTCCGGCTGCGGTCGGGTGCATCTTCGATTGTACTTTTCCCCGTGCAAAGAAATTCGTTTGACGCGACAGTCGTGCACAGAAAAGCTATCCCTAAGCTACCCAAGGTCAGCCGCCCGAATCGTGGGCGGTTCGGGCACAGGAAATGCGGATGACGCTTCACGACGTCGCTCTCGATGACAAGTTCGATCTGGGCAAGGAGAGGATCTTCCTTTCCGGCGCGCAGGCCGTCATCCGTATGCTGGTCATGCAGCGCGAAAGGGACCGGCTCGTCGGCCTCAACACGGCAGGTTTTGTCTCGGGGTATCGCGGTTCGCCGCTTGGCGGGCTCGACCTACAGCTGTGGAAGGCCAAGAAGCAGCTCGCCCAATCCAATGTCGTCTTCCAGCCCGGCCTCAACGAAGAGCTTGCCGCCACTGCCTGCTGGGGTTCGCAGCAGGCGGAAATTCTGGGCGAAGGCAAGCACGACGGCGTCTTTTCTGTCTGGTACGGCAAGGGCCCCGGCGTCGATCGCTCCGGCGACGTCTTCCGCCACGCCAACCTTGCGGGGTCGTCGAAGCATGGTGGCGTGCTGGCCCTGATGGGCGACGACCACATCGCCGAATCCTCGACCAATGCACATGCCACCGAGTTTCTGTTCGTCGACACGATGATCCCGATCCTCAATCCAGGTGGGGTGCAGGAGCTGATTGACTACGGTCTCTATGGATTTGCCCTGTCGCGCTTCGCCGGCACCTGGGCTGCGATCAAATGCGTCAAGGACAACATCGAATCCACGGCTTCCGTCGATGCGTCGCTCGAGCGACTCAACATCGTTATCCCCGAATTCGACATGCCGCCCGGCGGGCTCAATATCCGCAATGAGCTCGACCAGCTCGGCCAGGAAGCGCGGCTTCACGAGTACAAGCGCGCTGCGGCTTCCGCCTTTATCCGCGCCAATGGCATCAACCGCATCGTCTATTCCGGTGGCCGCCAGCCGAAGATCGGCATCATCACGGTCGGCAAGAGTTTCCTCGACGTGCGCCAGGCGCTTGACGATCTCGGTATCGACGAAAAGCGTGCCAACCAGATCGGCATCCGCCTGTTCAAGGTCGGCTGCCCGTGGCCGCTCGACATCGAGCATATCCGCGACTTTGCCCGCGGCCTCGAGATGATCGTCGTCGTCGAAGAGAAGCGGTCGCTGCTTGAAACCCAGGTGCGCGAGGAGCTCTACGGCACCTCGATGCAGCCCAAGGTGGTCGGCAAGAAGGACGAACGCGGCGACTGGCTGTTTCCGGCCAAGGGCGCGCTCGACCCCAACGATATCGCCATCGCGCTCGGCGAGCGCATCCTTAGGGTCATCGGCCCGTCTGAGGAGATCGCCGCCCGTGTCAACCGGCTGCGCCAATATCAAGCAATGCTTGCCGACACCAAGGATGTGGCCTCGCGGACGCCGTTCTTCTGTTCCGGCTGCCCGCATAATTCGTCGACCAAGGTGCCCGAGGGCTCGATCGCCGGCGCGGGTATCGGTTGCCACTTCATGTCCTTGTGGATGGACCGCAGCACTGTCGGCTTCACCGCCATGGGCGGAGAAGGGGCGCAGTGGATCGGCCAGGCGCCGTTTTCGAAACGCGAGCACATCTTCCAGAATCTCGGCGACGGCACCTACAACCATTCGGGCACGCTGGCGATCCGCTTCGCTCTCGCCTCGGATGCCAACATCACCTACAAGATCCTCTACAACGACGCGGTCGCCATGACAGGCGGTCAGCCGCATGAAGGCAGCCTGACCGTCGACATGATTGCCCGCCAGGTCCGCGCCGAGGGCGTCGAGCGCATCGCGGTCGTCACCGACGAACCCGACAAATATGGCGGGCGTTCGCAGTTTCCGACCGGAGCGACGTTCCACCACCGCGACGACCTCGATCTCGTCCAGCGCGAATTGCGCGACATCAAGGGCGTGACAGTTCTGCTCTACGATCAGACCTGTGCCGCTGAAAAACGACGCCGCCGCAAGCGCGGCACGTTCCCCGACCCCGACAAGCGCGTGTTCATCAACGAGTTGGTCTGCGAAGGTTGCGGCGACTGTGGCGTGAAGTCGAACTGCGTGTCGATCCAGCCTGTCGAGACCGAGTTCGGCCGCAAGCGCAAGATCGACCAGTCGAGCTGCAACAAGGACTTTTCCTGCGTCAACGGCTTTTGTCCGTCCTTCGTCACGGTTCATGGCGCCAAGATCCGCAAGGCCGAGGGCATCGCCAGCAAAGGCGAGGCCTTGCATGGCGTCCCCGATCCCCAGCCATTTCCGCTCAACCGCGACGGCTGGGCGGCGGTCATCGACGGTGTCGGCGGCACCGGTGTGGTCACCGTTGGGGCCGTGCTCGGCATGGCCGCACATCTTGAAGGCAAGGGCTGTGGCATGATCGACATGGCCGGTCTCGCCCAGAAGGGTGGCTCGGTATTCACCCATGTCCGCATCGCCCGTTCGCCTGACGACATCAACGCCATCCGTGTATCTGCCGGCAAGGCCGACTTGATTCTTGGCTGCGACCTAGTCGTGTCGGGCGCCAAGAAGGTGCTGGCCGCCGTCCGTGAGAACCACACCATCTTCGTTGCCAACACCGCCGAGATCATGCCCGGCGAATTCACCCGTTCGGCCGATTTCTCGTTGCCAACCGAACGGCTCAAAAAGACCATTCGCGAGGCTGCCGGGGAGGCGAACGCGCATTTCTTCGATGCCACACGGACGGCGTCCGCGCTGTTTGGCAATTCACTCGGTGCCAACATGTTCATGCTCGGCTTTGCCTTCCAGCATGGCGGCCTGCCGCTGTCGGCCGAGGCGGTCGAAAAGGCGATCGCGCTCAACGGCGAGGCGGTGGCCATGAATGTCGCCGCCTTCCGCTGGGGCCGCCGGGCCGCGCATGAGCCGGAATTCGTCCGCGCGATGCTCGTCCGCTCCGGCCGCGGCGAGGAGCATGCGGTGGCGCAGACGCTCGACGAGATGATTGCGCGCCGTGCCGAATTCCTGACGTCCTACCAGAACGCGTCCTATGCGGAACGTTATGTCGGACGTATCGCTTCGATCCGCGCGGCCGAACAGAAGGCGAAGCCCGGTTCGACAGTGGTCGCTGAAGCCGCCGCGCGCTCCTTGTTCAAGCTGATGGCGATCAAGGACGAATACGAGGTCGCGCGGCTCTACACCGACGGTTCCTTCAAACGCGAACTGGCAAAACAGTTCCAGGGCTACGACCGGCTGGAGTTCCATCTCGCGCCGCCGATCCTCGGCCGCAAGGGGGCTGACGGTGTGCCGCGCAAATCAAGCTTCGGCCCCTGGATGATGACGGGTTTCAAGCTGCTCGCGGCGATGAAGGGGCTGCGTGGCGGTGCCTTCGACGTCTTTGGCTACACAGCAGAACGGCGCATGGAACGCGATCTGCTTGATCGCTACGAGGCCGATCTCGAACTGATCCGCGGAGCGCTTGCCAGCGACAATATCGAAGCGGCCGCAGCACTGGCGTCGGTGCCGCAGCTGATCCGCGGCTACGGTCACGTTAAGCATGCAAGCGTCGACAAGGCAGCCGGTGAACGGGAGCGGCTGGTCAAGCGATTGAGCGCGTCGCCGTCCAATCCGGCGCTGCAAGCTGCCGAATAGTCGACATTACTTGTTTACCTGAATCTAAATTAGGGGTTGTAGCAGGCAATTGATTGGCCGGAAGGCTATTTGAAGCCTCTGTTTCTAAGCCTTTCTTAAGGCGAGTATGGCACTTCTTGGCCTCCCAGGCGGGCCTCGGATGCGCAGAAGAAACAACGAGATACCGGTCGACGTTTACATCCCCTTCGTGGAAACCCTTTTCCGCGACGGTGCGACGCTGGCTGTTGGTATGGTTGCCCAAACGGCGCTGATCGGCGTCGTCTGGTGGAAAACCGCCCATCCGCTCTACCTTTTGGTTGCGCTGTTCATGGTGCTGGTCGCCACGTTGCGTCTGCGAAATTTTCGTAAATACAATAGCTTGCCCTCGCCGACGACATGGGAAGAGGCGCGCAAGCGTGAGAACGATTACATTCTCTACGGCTCGCTCCATGGCGCGGCGTTGGGCGCATTCTGTCTTGCCGGTATCTATTTCGCGCATGACCCCTTCGCCGAGATTGCCTCTGTCTGCGTGACGCTGGCGTCGGCAACCTCGATTGCAGGCCGCAATTACGGCTCGCCCCGCATGGTGATGATCTTTACGGTCACCATGACATGGGCGATTTCACTCGGCTTCCTGTTGCGCGGAGACTTCTACCACGTCTTCTTAGGGTTGCTGTCCGCGCCGTTTCTTTTCGCGATCCGGAAGTTCGCTGACACCGTGCGCGACGTTTTGTTCACGGCCGTGTCGGAAGAGAAGAAAGCGAACCATCTCGCCCAGCGTTTCAATCGTGCGCTCAACACCATGTCGCATGGACTGGTCATGCTTGGGCCAGATGGACGCGTGGCGGTCGCCAATGCGGAAGCTGCAAATCTGATGTCGGTCAAGTCGCCTGAGGCGCTGCTCGGCCGCTCGATCCACGGTCTTTTGATGCGCGGTGTCGCGGGAGGCCAGCTTGCGCTCAAGGACTGCCGCTACATCGAAGCACAATTGACGCGCGCGCTGCGCGAGGGCAGGGACCGCAAAGTCCTGGTTTCGCTTGCCAATGGGCAATGCCTGGAGTTTTCGGCGCGCGAAGGCAGCCAGGAACTTGGGGTCATCACCTTCGAAGACGTGACGGCCCGTGTCGCTGCCGAAGAAAAGATCCGGTTCATGGCCCGCTACGATAGCCTTACCGGGCTGCCGAACCGTGCCTATTTTCATGAAACGGTCGCAGAATGTGTCCTGGCCGGTGACAAGGACCGGTTTTGCGCGCTGGCCGTACTCGATCTGGACGACTTCAAAAGCGTCAACGATACGCTCGGGCACCCTGTCGGCGACGGGTTGATTTACGCAGTGGCGGAACGGCTTGCGGCTTTTGCCAGCGACAGCGTCAAGGTCAGCCGCTTCGGCGGCGACGAATTCATGATTTATTTCGACAAGGTCGAAGACGAAAGCCATCTTGCCGAAATGCTGGACGGCATTTTTGCTGAGATGCAAGGCGACGTCGACGTCGCCGGCCACGCACTCCGCATCCAGGCCAGCGGTGGCGCGGTTCTGGGGCGAGCTGGGGGGTCCGACGTCGATGCGATGATCGTCAAGGCCGATCTTGCGCTGTACAAGGCCAAGGAGTCTGGCAAGAACAGCTGGCATCTGTTCGAGGCGGTGATGGATGCCGCTTTCCGCAACCGTCAGCTCATGAAGGCAGATCTGCGCAACGCGGTCGAAGCACGTGCCTTGCGCGTGGTCTATCAGCCGATCGTGTCGATGACCACGATGCGCATTGCCAGCTGTGAAGCATTGTGCCGCTGGGACCATCCCGAGCTTGGGCCAGTGTCACCCGCCACCTTTATTCCGCTCGCCGAAGAGATGGGTATCATTTCCGAGATCAGCACCTTCGTGCTGCAGGCGGCTTGTGTGGAATGCGCCAAGTGGCCGGCGCCGATCGGCGTTTCGGTCAATCTCTCCGCCAAGGATTTCCGCAATCACGATGTCGTCGACAAGGTGAGGGATGCCCTGGCGGCATCGGGCCTTGCGCCACATCGTCTTGAGATCGAGGTCACCGAGACCGCGCTGCTCGACGACAAGTCGCTGACGCGCAGTTACGTCGAGGAGCTCAAGTCCATTGGCGTACACATCGCACTGGACGATTTCGGCACCGGCTATTCCAGCCTGAGCTACCTGCACAAGCTGCCGCTGGACAAGGTCAAGATCGACCGTAGCTTCCTGGCCGACGTCGGCCAGAATCCTCGCTCGCTGCAATTGCTCAAGGGCATCGTCGACCTGTCGCGCCCGCTCGGGCTAGCCGTCACCGTGGAAGGTGTGGAAACTTTCGAACAGCTCAAGATCCTGGCCATCGAAGTTCATCCAGACCTGGTTCAGGGCTTCCTGTTCGGTTCGGCGTTGTCATCGTCGGGAATCGAAACGATGTCGAATACCGTCTGGCCCTTCGCCAAGGATATCGGTCTCGCCCGCGTCACAGCTCGTCGATGAGGCGATGACGCCTCACATCGCCGAATTGCGAAAATGCTTAATTTTCTGTTAATTATTAACCTTAACGGAAGGTAAACAGCTACAGTTTGATTTTCATCTTTACATCACCCCGACCTCGGCTACTTTTCGGCTGGGCGGAATTACGGGGAACTCCATGACCATCCATCAAGTGGCGTCCAGCGGTGACGCGGACGCTAAGAGTAGCAGTGCGTCGGAATCCGGCTCATCGTTTGCGAGCCACGTCTCAAGCCTTTTGGAGCGGGCCGAGTATCGCCGTTGCGACAAAGGCGAAGATCTCGAAGACATCTACCGGCTGCGCTACAAGTCGTATCGACTCAGCGATATGGTGTCGGAAAACGCCGACCATACGATCCATGACGACCTGGATGACGCCGAAAACTGCTACAAGTTCGGCATCTACATCGACGGCCATCTGGTCAGCACGTTGCGTATTCACCACGCTTGCCGCGAAACCCCGGCATCACCGTCAACCACGGTCTACGGTGACGTATTGCGACCGCAACTGGCCGCCGGAGCCAATTTCGTCGATCCGAGCCGCTTCGCAGCGGATCCAGACTGGTCGCGCATATATCCGCAAATTCCTTATCTGACGCTTCGTCTTGCCGGCATGGCCTGCTTCTATTTCCAGGCCCCGTACTGCCTGTCGACGATCCGACCGGAGCATGCCGGCTTTTACCGCCGCATCTACAAATCCGAGCAGATCGGCGAACTGCGCGACTACCCGGGGCTCAACTACAAGGTTGTTCTCTACCGCGCCGATGTGAACAGCATCCGCGAGCGCTCCTTCGAGCGCTTCCCATTCTTCATGTCGACGCCGATGGAGCAACGCTTGATGTTCGGCAAGCCGGCGTCCGGGGAACTCGCGCCGCTGACCATTCTGCCGACGGCAAAATACTATCGCGAAGCTGCCTGAGCTTCGCGTAAGGTCGGCGGTGCTGTAATCCGGAACACGCGGGAACGATGACGACGCCGACCACCAAGCGCATTCTGCGGGCAGGGCTGCTGCTTGGCCTGATCCTGCCCGCACCCGCGCTCGCCGAGGATGCGCTCTCCATCGCCAACATGGCCTTCCGTACCGGTCCGTTCGCGGCAGCCGGTGCGCCGCTGATGGATGGCCAGCGCGACTATTTGCTGATGCTCAACGAGCGCGACGGCGGCATCAACGGCATCAAGCTGAACTACGACGAGTGCGAAACCGGCTTCAACACCGACAAGGGTGTCGAATGCCACGCCAGGACCAAGACCACCAGCCTCGTGACGCAGCCCTGGTCGCCTGGCATCACGCTTGAACTACTGCCGAAGGCCAGTGCCGACAAGATGCCGGTCCTGGCGCCAGGCTACGGTTTCTCGGCGATGGCCGACGGCAAGCATTTTCCATGGGCCTTCAATCCGCCCGTCACCTATTGGGACGGTGCTTCGATGATGCTCAAGAGCATCTCGGGCGACGATCTCGACAGCCTCAGGGGCAAGAAGATCGTGCTCCTGCATCTCGACGCGCCTTATGGCGAGGAGCCGATCCCGCTGCTGCAAGCCTATGCCGATAGCTTCGATTTCACGCTAGTGCCCCTGCCGGTCGCGGCCAAGGAAATGCAGAATCAGTCGACGCAATGGGCGAAGATCGAGAGCGAGCGCCCGGACTTCGTGCTGCTGTGGGGCTGGGGTGCGATGAACGCCGGCGCCTTTGCCGAGGCGATCAAGACAGGATTTCCGATGAACCGGCTCGTCGGCATCTGGTGGTCGGCTCAGGACGATGACCTCAAGCTGGCTGGCGACGCCGCCAAAGGGTATCGCGCGCTGTCGTGGAACCTGCCGGTATCAAATGCCGAAGCGATCCAGGACATCCGCAAATATGTCGTCGATGCCGGTAAGTCGCAGACGCCTTTGGAAGAGCTTGACCAGTTGTTCTACCAGCGCGGCGTGCTGATCTCGATGTTCACGGCCGAGGCGATCAAGGTCGCCCAGGAGCATTTCGACATCAGGTTGATCAATGGCGAGCAAATGCGCTGGGGCCTCGAGAACCTCAAGATCGACGACGCCAGGCTGGCGTCACTCGGTATGGCCGGCATGATTGGCCCGTTCGCGACTTCCTGCACCAACCATGCCGGCCATGGCGGGGCTTGGATGCTGGAATGGGACGGCGCCAAGTTCGTCAAGACATCCCATCTTTTGACCGCCGACGCCGAGATGATTGCGCCGCTGGTCGAGCTGGAAGCCGGCAAATTCGCCGAGGCCCACGCGCCGTGGCCACTCAACGAGGCGTGCAAAAACTAGGGCTTTGTTTTCCTGCGGCACCAGAACGCGCCGGTCCATCAAATGAGCCAGGATTTCCCTGCTGGGGATTGATAATCTTGTCGCAGCCAAAGGGGCAATCTTTCCATTGCCCTGCAGCGCGCATTTAGGTATGTGCCCTTGAACTCGTTTTCCGGAGGGGACTCTCATGGCTGATAATACGCCGACCGGCCCGATCGAACTTGGCGCGCAGATGGACTACGCCGAGCACGAGAAAACCTATTCGATGTTCATTACGCTGTCCAAATACAGCACGCTGGCTTGCGTTGCGCTGATGATCGCCATGGCGTTCGGGTTCTTCACCCCTGCTGGATTTTTCTCCAGCCTGGTGCTGTTCCTGATTATCTGCGCCGTCGGCGGTTTCCTGCTGCGCGACGTACCGACACATATTCGCTGACATTTCTACGCAGCCGCGGGCTCCCGCGTCAGTTTTGGTTCCGGTCAATTTGGGCCGGAGATGAACAGACGATCTTCGTTAGAAGAATGTGGACCAAAAGCGGCTCCGTGCAATAGCCTTGCCGGTGTAGTGTCTGGCAAGGCATGGTCCTGATAAGATTGTGGGTTCGGGTGCGTCGGCGGCTTCTCCGTCAGTATCCAAAGTAGATTTCGTTGGTAAGGCGCCGACGCGTCTTTGTGCGTCCGGCGCTTTACGTTTGGTAAGGTTCCAACCGAAAGGACGTGACGGTGGGCCAGACGATATTCATCCCCAAAGAGCTTGAATTGATTGAAACCCGTGTCGGGGCTTCGCCGGATACGGTGAAACGCCTGGTGGGGCTTGGTTTTGACGTGGTTGTCGAGACAGGGGCAGGGACCTTGTCGCGCATTCCCGATACCGATTTCGCCGCTGTCGGTGCTGTCATCGGCAAGGCCGCCGATGCGGGACGCGCCGATGTCGTGCTGAAGGTCAGGCGTCCGAGCGACGCCGAGCTCAAGGGCTACAAGCCAGGTGCGGCCGTGCTCGCCATCATGGACCCCTATGGCAACGACGCTGCACTTGCGGCGATGGCCAAGGCGGGTGTGACGGCATTCGCCATGGAGTTGATGCCGCGCATCACGCGTGCCCAGGTGATGGACGTTTTGTCGTCGCAGGCAAACCTAGCCGGTTACCAGGCGGTGATCGACGGCGCGGGCGAATATGACCGGGCGCTGCCGATGATGATGACGGCGGCCGGCACGGTGCCAGCGGCCAAGGTGTTCATCATGGGCGTCGGTGTCGCTGGCCTGCAGGCGATCGCCACGGCCCGGCGCATGGGTGCGATCGTCACCGCCACCGACGTGCGTCCGGCGGTCAAGGAGCAGGTCGCCTCGCTTGGCGCCAAGTTCCTTGCTGTCGAGGATGAAGAGTTCAAGGCGGCCGAGACCGCCGGCGGCTACGCCAAGGAAATGTCCAAGGAATACCAGGCCAAGCAGGCGGCGCTCACCGCCGAGCACATCGCCAAGCAGGACATTGTCATCACGACCGCCTTGATCCCGGGCCGTCCGGCGCCGAAGCTGGTGTCGGCCCAGATGGTCGCCTCGATGAAGCCGGGCTCGGTGCTTGTCGATCTCGCCGTCGAACGTGGCGGCAACGTCGAAGGCGCTCAGGCCGGCAAGGTCGTGACCACTGAAAATGGCGTCAAGATCGTCGGCCACCTCAACGTGCCGGGCCGGGTCGCGGCCTCGGCCTCGCTGCTTTATGCCAAGAACCTGTTCGCTTTCCTGGAGACCATGGTCGACAAGGCCTCCAAGCAGATCGCCATCAACCGCGACGACGAGCTGGTCAAGGCAACGATGCTGACCGATGGTGGCCGCGTCGTTCACCCCAACTTCGCCAGTGCTGTGGCCGTGGCCGCGCCTGAGAAGGCCGCGTCCGCAAAACCGGCTCCTGAAAAGGTAGCCGCTGCCAAAGCCCAAAAACCCACTGTCGCCAAGAAGCCGGCTGCCAAGTCGAAGAAGTCATCTCAGGGAGACGCATGATGGAAGGTCTTCAAAAAGCCCTCGACCAGCTCGACCAGGCGGTCGCCGCCGTTAGGCTCGGCGTCCAGGATCTCGCCACCGCCCAAAATGCGGCCGAGGCCGCCGGTGGTGCGGCGCACGCACTGTCGGGYGGAGCGATCGACCCGTTCGTCTTCCGCTTYGCCATCTTCGTGCTCGCCATCTTCGTTGGCTATTACGTCGTCTGGCAGGTGACGCCGGCTTTGCACACGCCGTTGATGGCGGTGACCAACGCGATCTCCTCGGTGATCGTCGTCGGGGCGCTGCTTGCCGTCGGCATCGCGGCTTCCGGGCTTGCCACCGGCTTTGGCTTCATCGCCCTGGTGCTGGCCTCGGTCAACATCTTCGGCGGCTTCCTCGTCACCCAGCGCATGCTGGCGATGTACAAGAAGAAGGACAAGTGACGTGACCCTCAACCTCGCTTCCTTCCTCTATCTGGTCTCCGGCATCCTGTTCATCCTGGCGCTGCGTGGCCTGTCGCATCCGACCACCTCCCGCCAGGGCAACACCTACGGCATGATCGGCATGGGCATTGCCATCGTGACGACGCTGGCGCTGGCCAAGCCTTCGGCCGCCGGCCTTGGCCTGATCGTGCTCGGCATCGCCATTGGCGGCGGCATTGGTGCGGTCACCGCACGCCGCATCGCCATGACCTCGATGCCGCAGCTGGTCGCAGCCTTCCACAGCCTCGTTGGCATGGCCGCCGTGATGGTCGCGGCAGCGGCGGTCTATGCGCCGGAAAGCTTTGGCATCGGCGCTGTCGGTGCCATCCACGCCCAGGCGCTGGTCGAGATGAGCCTGGGTGTCGCCATCGGTGCCATCACCTTCACCGGCTCGGTCATCGCCTTCCTCAAGCTCGACGGYCGCATGTCGGGCAAGCCGATCATGCTGCCCGGCCGCCACTTCATCAACGCAGCGCTYGGCATCGCCCTTGTGGTGCTCATCGTCATGCTGGTGACGACCCAGTCGACGACGGTGTTCTGGCTAATCGTTGTGGTGTCTTTGGTGCTCGGCGTGTTGCTGATCGTGCCGATCGGCGGCGCCGACATGCCGGTGGTGGTGTCGATGCTCAACTCCTATTCGGGTTGGGCAGCAGCAGCACTCGGCTTCACGCTCGGCAATCTGGCGCTGATCATCACCGGTGCACTCGTCGGCTCCTCGGGCGCGATCCTCAGCTACATCATGTGCAAGGGCATGAACCGCTCGTTCATCTCGGTCATCCTCGGCGGCTTCGGCGGCGAGACGGCGGCTGTTGCCGACGACGGCATCGAGCGCACGGTCAAGCAGGGTTCGGCCGACGACGCCGCCTTCTTGATGATGAACGCGCAAAAGGTCATCATCGTGCCGGGCTACGGCATGGCGGTGGCGCAGGCCCAGCATGCGCTGCGCGAGATGACCGACAAGCTCAAGGCCAATGGCGTCGAGGTCAAATACGCCATCCACCCGGTGGCCGGCCGCATGCCCGGTCACATGAACGTGCTGCTGGCCGAAGCCAACGTGCCTTACGACGAGGTCTTCGAACTCGAAGACATCAACTCCGAGTTCGCCCAGGCTGACGTTGCCTACGTCATCGGCGCCAACGACGTCACCAACCCCTCGGCGCGCGACGACAAGAACTCGCCGATCTACGGCATGCCGATCCTCGACGTCGACAAAGCCCGCACCTGCCTGTTCGTCAAGCGCTCGCTCGGCTCCGGCTATGCCGGCATCGACAACACGCTGTTTTACAAGGACGGCACCATGATGCTGCTCGGCGACGCCAAGAAGATGACGGAAGAAATCGTCAAGGCCATGGATCACTGAGC
>NZ_JBFTPR010000019.1:0-100461 GCF_056398585.1 Aminobacter sp. 01T433 | reverse complement strand
CCGGTGCGCACCGGGCTCGGGGGGAAGCGCCGGTGCCGGGCTGGTGGGAGGTCGGTTCTCCTGCTGGGTGATGAGCCCCCAAGCCCGGGCCTTGCGGCGGCTGGCGGTGAAAGCCGAGGCGACTGAGCGGGGCAAGAACACCGAGCGGGACGCGAACGTCGCGCCACTAAACAACTATCGGAAGGCACGGCCTCGCGCCCCGCTTCCCGAACTTTTCCGTAGCAATAGCCAGACCGGAAACGGGGCGTGGCAGTGAACAAGCTTGGCTCCTTCTCCCCGTTTACGGGGAGAAGGTGCCGGCAGGCGGATGAGGGGCGGCTCGAACTTGCCGAATTTGGCTCTGCCCCTCACCCGGCCCTTCGGGCCACCCTCTCCCCGTAAACGGGGCGAGGGAAAACAAAAAACCGCCGGAGCTTGGCACTCCGGCGGCTTGTTTCACGTGATCAGCGCGAAAAACTTACGCGGCGAGGTCGCGCAGGACGTACTGCAGGATGCCGCCGTTTTTGTAGTAGTCGAGCTCGTCGAGCGTATCGATGCGGCACAGGATCGGAACGTCCTTCACCGAACCATCGGCGAAGGTGATCTTGGCCACCATCTTCTGGCGCGGCTTGATCGTTTCGAGACCGTCGATCGTCACCTGCTCGTCGCCCTTGAGGCCAAGTGTCTTCCAGCTCGTACCTTCTTCGAAGGTGAAGGGGATCACGCCCATGCCGACCAGGTTCGAGCGGTGGATACGCTCGAAGGACTGGGCGATGACCGCGCGCACGCCGAGCAGATTGGTGCCCTTGGCAGCCCAGTCGCGCGACGAGCCGTTGCCGTATTCGACGCCGGCGAAGATAACCAGCGGCACGCCTTCGGCGCGATACTGCATCGCCGCGTCATAGATCGGCAGCTCTTCCTTGGACGGATAGTGGAAGGTGTAGCCACCCTCGCGGCCGTTTTCGCCCAGCATGTGGTTGCGGATGCGGATGTTGGCAAAGGTGCCGCGCATCATCACCTCGTGGTTGCCACGACGCGTGCCGTACTGGTTGAAGTCGGCAACGCCAACGCCATTGTCGCCCAGATATTTGCCGGCAGGCGATGCCGCCTTGATCGAACCGGCCGGCGAGATGTGGTCGGTGGTGATCTTGTCGCCGAACAGGCCGAGCACGCGCGCGCCCTCGATCTTGCCGATCTTGGCTGGCTTTGCACCCATGCCGACGAAGTAAGGCGGGTTCTGCACATAGGTCGACTTGTCGTCCCAGGCATAGGTCTGGCCTTCCGGCGCCTGGACGTTCTGCCAGTTCTCGTCGCCCTTGAAGACGTCGGCATATTTGCGGGCAAACAGCTCGCGGGTGACGTTTTCGGCGATGAACTGGTCGATCTCGACATTGGTCGGCCAGATGTCCCTCAAGAACACCGGGTTGCCGTCGCGATCCTCACCGAGCGGCTCTGATGTCAGGTCCTTGGTGACCGAACCGGCCAGCGCATAAGCAACCACCAGCGGCGGCGAGGCGAGATAGTTCGCCTGCACGTCGGGCGACACGCGGCCTTCGAAGTTGCGATTGCCCGAAAGCACCGCCGCACCGATCAGGCCCTTGTCGTTGATGGTCTTGGAGATCGGCGCCGGCAGCGGTCCGGAATTGCCGATGCAGGTCGTGCAGCCAAAGCCAACGAGGTTGAAGCCGATCTGGTCGAGCTCCTTTTGCAGGCCGGCCTTTTCGAGATATTCGGCGACAACCTGCGAACCAGGCGCCAGCGAGGTCTTGACCCATGGCTTCTGCTTGAGGCCGATGCGGTTGGCGTTGCGGGCGAGCAGGCCAGCACCGATCAGCACGCTCGGGTTGGAGGTGTTGGTGCAGGACGTGATCGCGGCAATCACCACGTCGCCATGGCCAAGGTCGAAGTCAGCGCCTTCGACGGCGTAGCGCTTCGACTGGTCGACGGTCTTTTTGTATTCGGCTTCAAGTGCGGTCGCAAAGCCCGAGGCGATGCCTTCGAGCGGAATGCGGCCTTCGGGACGCTTGGGGCCAGCCATCGAAGGAACGACAGTCGACATGTCGAGCTCGAGCAAATCGGTGAAGACGGGATCGGCCGAGCCGGTGTCGCGCCACATCCCTTGTGCCTTGGAATATTCCTCGACGAGCGCGATGCGGTTTTCAGCGCGGCCCGACATGTTGAGGTAGCGGATGGTCTCGACATCGACCGGGAAGAAGCCGCAGGTCGCGCCATATTCGGGCGCCATGTTGCCGATGGTGGCGCGGTCGGCCAGCGTCATGTTGGACAGGCCCGGACCGAAGAACTCGACGAACTTGCCAACCACGCCCTTCTTGCGCAGCATCTGGGTGACGGTCAGCACCAGGTCGGTGGCGGTCACGCCTTCCTTCAGCTTGCCGGTCAGGCGGAAGCCGATGACCTCAGGCAACAGCATCGAGACCGGCTGGCCGAGCATCGCGGCTTCCGCCTCGATGCCGCCGACGCCCCAGCCGAGCACGCCCAGGCCGTTGACCATGGTGGTGTGCGAGTCGGTGCCAACGCAGGTGTCGGGATAGGCGGTGATTTCGCCGTCCTCGGTGTTCGTCCAGACGGTCTGGGCGAGGTATTCGAGGTTGACCTGGTGGCAGATGCCGGTGCCGGGCGGCACGACGCGGAAGTTGCGGAACGCCTGCTGGCCCCACTTCAAGAACTTGTAGCGCTCTTCGTTGCGCTCATATTCGAGCTCGACATTGCGGGCGAAGGCGAGCGGGGTGCCGAATTCGTCGACGATAACCGAGTGGTCGATGACCAGGTCGACAGGCACCAGCGGGTTGATCTTCTGCGGGTCACCGCCGAGTGCTGCCAGGCCATCACGCATCGCTGCGAGGTCAACGACCGCGGGAACGCCGGTGAAATCCTGCATCAAGACGCGGGCCGGACGGTAAGCAATCTCGACGCCGGCGGTGCCCTTGTCGGTCAGCCAGCCGGCAACCGCCTGGATGGCTTCCTTGGTGACGGTACGGCCGTCTTCGTTGCGCAACAGGTTTTCAAGCAGCACCTTCATCGAATAAGGCAGCTGCGAAATGCCGGTCAGGCCGTTCTTCTCGGCCTCGATGAGGCTGTAATAGACATAGTCGGTGCCAGCAGCGGTAAGGGTGCGGCGGCAATTAAAACTGTCGAGTGATTTGGACACGTGCGATCCATCCTTGTCTGTTCAGCCTACACGGGAACGGACTCCGATGGCATGCAATCACGCGCAAAGGTGCGGGTACGGCCATTTCCGCTGTCCGGTCCCAAGCAACCCGAGCCGTTCAAGGCGGCGCGTGCGCTGGTTCGGCGCAAATTCTCTTTCCATGCCGACCGCTGGCATGGTCGTGTGGCATATAGAGAATTTATTGGAATAGTTCTAGACCGAGATTCGCCTATTTTGCCGCAACGCAAAGTGACGGCGACAAGACTTTCGGCGATGGGGAAAAGATGCGGCTGATCGCCGAAAATCTAAGCGGAGAACGCGGCGGCGAGGCAGTTTTTGCCGGCGTGGGCTTTTCGCTCGAGGATGGTGCGGCACTTGTCATCACCGGCCCCAACGGCTCCGGCAAGTCGACGCTGCTGCGTGTTGTTGCCGGTCTGTTGCCGCATGTATCGGGGCGAATCGTTGTCGAGGGCGGCGGCGAGGAGTTTTCGACGGTTGCCGCAGCCTGCCACTATCTTGGCCACCAGAACGCGATGAAGGCTGCCCTCACCGTCACTGAGAACCTGGAATTCTGGCAGAGCTTTGCCGGCAACGGAAAGCTTGGCATCGGTGAGGCGCTGGAGGATGTCGGGCTTGGCGGCCTCGGCCACCTGCCCTTCGGCTATCTCTCGACCGGCCAGAAGCGCCGCGCCGCGATCGCCAAGCTTTTGATCAGCCACCGCCCGGTCTGGCTGCTCGACGAACCCACCGCCGGCCTCGACAAGGCCTCGGAAACCCAATTCGGCGAATTGATGAAAGCGCATTGCGCCGCCGGCGGCATCATCATCGCCGCGACCCACTTGCCTCTGGGGCTGAGTGGGGCAAAGACGCTGGAGATGGGGCGGATGCATGTTTGAAAACTCCGCGCCCCCTCGCCGCGCCCGCACGAAAAGGCGGCACCCCTCATGCTAGCCCTCTACCTTCGCGATCTGCGCATGGGCATCCGCTCCGGCGGTGGGGCGCTGACGGGCGTGCTGTTTTTCCTCGCCGTGATCGTCACCATCCCCTTCGGCGTCGGCCCCGACCTCAACCTGCTCGCCCGCATCGGGCCGGCGATTCTTTGGATCGGCGCCCTGCTCGCCAGCCTGCTCGGCCTCGACCGGCTGTTTCAGGCCGACCGCGAGGACGGTTCGCTCGACCTTCTGGTGCTCAACGCCGACCGGCACATGCTGGCGCTGACGGTGTTCGTCAAATGCCTGGCGCACTGGAGTGCGAGCGTGCTGCCACTGGTCATCGCCGCCCCGCTGCTCGGGCTGTTCATGAACATGTCGCCGCTCGGCATCGGGGCCGCGGCGCTCACGCTGCTTGTCGGCACACCCGCCATCGTCTTCATCGGCGCAGCCGGTGCTGCGGTCACCGTCGCCCTGCCCCGTGGCGGCCTGCTGATTTCGGTACTGGTGCTGCCGCTGGTCATCCCGGTGCTGATCTTCGGCGTGACGGCGGCCTATGGCGCGGTCAACGATCCCGACCCGTTCGCCCCGCCCTTCATGATCTTATGTGCGCTGACCATGTTTTTGGCCGTCATCGGCCCGCTGGCAGCGGCCGTCGCCTTGCGCTCGGGCACCGACTGATCACGATCGCTTCAACTCTGACGGTGCGGCGCGGCGTCCGATTGCCTAGCGGCACCCCCACGGCTAAGTGAAGGACATGTTCGGAAACAGCGACATGATGGATTTTTGCCAGCGGATGGGTGCCCGATGAGCGCGCATGCTCTTTATGTCGCCGCCGCCTATGGTGTCTCGGCGATCGCCATCGCCGGGTTGATCCTGTGGATCCTCGCCGACCAGCGCGCCCGCAAGCGCGAAATGGCCGAACTCGAGGCAGCCGGCTTCCGTCGTCGCTCCGACCGCAGCGGAACCGCATCATGACCATCGAGCCGCAACAATCGGCGCGTCCGCGCAAACTCGTCGTGCTGCTGCCGCTGCTGCTGTTTCTGGCACTCGCCGGCGTTTTCCTGATGCAGCTTTTGTCCGGCCGCGACCTGACGGTCGTGCCCTCGGCCCTGATCGGACACACGGCACCCAAGACCGAGTTGCCGCCGCTCGAAGGCATTTCGCTTCCTGGCCTGAACTCGGCTGAATTCATCGGCAAGGTGACGCTGGTCAATGTCTGGGCGTCGTGGTGCGCGCCTTGCCGCGAAGAACATCCTGTCATCGTCGGCCTCTCCAAGGACGAGCGCCTGACCATCGTGGGCCTGAACTACAAGGACAAGGCGGAAAATGCGCGCCGTTTCCTCGGCGATCTCGGCAATCCCTTCGACGCGGTCGGCGTCGACCCCAACGGCCGCGCGGCGATCGACTGGGGCGTCTATGGGATTCCGGAGACCTTCCTCGTCGGCAAGGACGGCAAGATCGCCTTCAAGCATGTCGGCCCGCTGACGCCCGAAGCCGTAGCGAAGACGCTGATGCCCGAGATCGAAAAAGCGGTCGCCGCTTCCCAATAAGTCGCGGCGCGGGTTAGTCTGCCCGCCATGCCCGACAGCGATCTCGCCTCCCGCATCCGCGTCCATTTCCATAATCAGGCCGATGCCTGCGATCAGCTCGGTTCGCCATTCACGGCGCGATTGTGCCGGGTGCTGGCCAACGTCCTCGACGATCAAAGCGCGGTCGGGCGCAAGGTGCTTCGCTGGCCTGGCGATCCACGCGCCGATGCGCTTGCCTTGAGGCTCTGCGGGGGCTTGCACGCACTGGTGCTGTCTGGCGCCGACGCCGAGCTGGCAAAGATCTATCCGCCTGAGACAGCCGATGATCTGGCCATCGCGTCGTCCATGCCAAGCGCCCTCGCACGCAACGAGGGCCACCTGCTTGAGGTACTCGAAAGCGCGCCGCAGACAAATGAGATCGCTCGTTCTGCCATGCTGCTGCCGGGCTTTTTGGCGATTGCCAGGCAAAGCGGCCTGCCGCTGGAACTGGCCGAGATCGGCTCAAGTGCTGGGCTCAACCTGCTCTTCGACCGGTTTCATTATCGCTACGGGGAAAAGGATTGGGGCGACGTTGCCTCGCCGGTGCAACTCGCGCCCGATGTCAGGGGACCGGTGCCGCCTCTATCGGGGGAACTGCAGGTCATTGACCAGGCCGGCTGCGATATTGCGCCGATCCGCATTTCGGATCCGGCGCAGCGGCTGAGGCTTCGAGCCTATGTCTGGGCCGACCAGACATTGCGACTTGAGCGTCTCGATGCCGCGATCGGCCTCGCCGAGCGGGCACGGCCAGCATTGGCGAAGGAAGGTGCCGCGGAATTTCTGGAGCAGCGGCTTTCGGCGCGACGGCCGGATGCAGCCTTCGTGCTGTTCCACTCGATCATGTGGCAATACATGCCAGAGGCGACGCGAGCGAAGATTTTGGAGCTTCTGGAGGCGGCTGGCGAGGCAGCGACGATGCGCTCGCCGCTCTATTGGCTCCGGATGGAGCCGCTTGCGGCGGGCGATCCCTACGCCACGCTCAGCCTGACATCATGGCCGGGCGGCACCACGAGGCCGCTCGCCCGCTGCGACTATCACGGCCGCTGGATAGAGTGGCTCGGTTAAGCCGAAGCTCAGCCGTAAACCTGCTTGTAGGCCTGGAACAGCATCTCGCTGCGGTCGGCGCGCATGTCGGCCAGGTCACGGCCAGAGAAGCTGTCGATTTCGGCGACAAGGCGCTTGTAGTGCTTGCGCTTGGAAGCGCTTTCGCGGGCACGGGTCAGAAGGCTGTCAAAAAACATGGCTTGTTCCTTTCATCATGCCGCTTTTCGCGGCGCGATATGACCTCCCTGATCAATCTGAAGATGACATAGGAATTGCCGCGCCGCAAAATAAGATGCTGCAATGCAGCAATGCGTAACGCGCATAACGGGTTAACGAGACTTAACGCCCCTGCGGGGCCGGCCCTATTCAGGCTACCACATGGTCTTACGGTAGGACTCGTCGAGCGAGCGATCGAGCGCCTCGGCATTTTCGGCCAGCGCCAGCTGGTCGCGCAGCATCTGCCCCAATGTCGGCAGGCTGGCCCGGTCGGGCCAGGTCCCAGGCGCCCAAAGCTCGGAGCGCATGAACGCCTTGGCGCAGTGCATGTAGACCGCCTTGATGGCAACCACCATGACGGTGACCGGAGGCTTGCCCTCGGCGGCGAGCTGTTCGCGCAAGGCGAGATCGGCGGTGAGGCGCGCCTCGCCATTGATACGCAGCGTCTCGTTCATGCCGGGAATGAGAAACAGCAGGCCGACCGCCGGATTGACGATGACGTTTTCGAGCGTATCGAGCCGGTTGTTGCCCGGCCGGTCGGGAATGGCGATGGTGTCATCGTCCAGCACGGCAACGAAACCCGGCCTGTCGCCCTTGGGCGTGACATCGGCATTGCCCTTGTCGTCGGACGAGCCGACCAGCACGAAAGGGCTGCGCGCCAGGAAACTTTTGGCGTGATGATCGAGGCGGCGGAGTTCCTTCTTCACCGCGCCGTCGCCGGGCGCCCGGTAATGCTGGCGCAGGGACTCGCGGTCGGCGATGAACTCCATGATTCCCCCTATTTCGACGAATGATCGTCCAGCGAATGGCGCATGATCAGTGGCATCTGGCTAAAAGTGAACAAAAGCGTGATCGGCATGATGCCCCACACTTTGAACGTGACCCAGGCGTCTGTCGAAAACGAGCGCCACACCACTTCGTTGACCACGGCCAAAAACAGGAAGAACAGGCCCCAGCGAAAGGTCAGCTTGCGCCAGCCCTCGGCATCGAGCCGGAAGGCGGAGGCGAAGACGTAGCCGAGCAGCGACTTGCCGAAGAGCAGGCCGCCGAGCAGGATCACGCCGAACAGCGTATTGACGATGGTCGGCTTCATCTTGATGAAAATATCGTCCTGAAGGTAGAGCGTCAGCGCGCCGAAGACGAAGACGACGACGCCCGACACCAGCGGCATGATCGGCAGCGAACGGGTGAGCAGCCACGACGCGATCAGCGCAATCGCGGTTGCCGCCATGAACAGGCCGGTGGCGATGAAGATCGGCCCGCCCATCTCGGCCAAGGTCGGGAAATGCGACGCCAGCCATTCGCCGCGCGCATTGGCGAAGAAGAAAACGACAAGCGGCCCGAGCTCCAGCACCAGCTTGAGGATCGGGCTGACCTCTTCTTTCTTGGTCGTCGGGTCCGAAGGATCACGTTCGAGGATCGGTGCGTTCATAGGTCAGGCGACTCCCGCGATCGCCTTGGCGAAATCGCTTGCCGAAAAGGGTTCGAGATCGTCGACCTGTTCGCCGACGCCGATGAAATAGACCGGCAGTTTATGTTTGGCGGCGATTGCGACCAAAATACCGCCGCGCGCCGTGCCGTCTAGTTTTGTCATCACCAGGCCGTTCACACCTGCGATATTGCGGAAGATCTCAACCTGGTTGAGCGCGTTCTGGCCGGTGGTGGCATCGACAGTCTGCAGCACCGTATGCGGCGCTTCGGGGTCGAGCTTGCCCAGCACGCGCACGATCTTTTCGAGCTCGGCCATCAGCTCGGTCTTGTTTTGCAGCCGGCCAGCGGTGTCGATGATCAGAACATCCGAGCCGGCTTCCTTGGCCTTCTCGAACGCGTCATAGGCAAGGCCTGCGGCGTCCGCCCCGAGCTTCGAGGCGATGACCGGCGACTTGGTGCGTTCGCCCCAGATCTTGAGCTGTTCGATGGCCGCGGCGCGGAACGTGTCGCCGGCGGCCAGCATCACCGATAGCCCGCCCTCGGTCAGTTTTGCCGCGAGCTTGCCTATGGTGGTGGTCTTACCGGTGCCATTGACGCCGACGACCAGGATGACGTGTGGCTTGTGCGACAGGTCGAGCTCCAGTGGCAGCGCCACATGCGTCAGGACCTTTTCGATCTCGACGGCCATGATCGAGCGGACCTCATGGTCGGACACGTCCTTGCCATAACGGCTGGAAGCCAGCGCGTCGGTGACACGAAGGGCCGTCTCGACGCCGAGATCGGCGCGGATGAGCACGTCTTCGAGGTCCTGCAGCGTGTCTTCGTCAAGCTTACGCTTGGTGAAGATGCCGGCGATGTTGCCCGACAGCTCCTTGGACGAGCGCGACAGGCCCTGACGCAGGCGCTGGAACCAGCTGACCCTCGGCGCGGGCGCGACAGTCTCAACGATTTCGGCCTTCTGCTCGACCTTCTTGCTGACCGTGACCTTGCCGGCTGCGGGTTTTGGGGCGGGCGACACAGCCGGTTGTTCGGCGACGGGTGACGGCCGGACGTCCTCTTCTCCCTTGAGAGGGAGATGGTCCGATGGACCAGAGGAGGTTGTTTCCGCAGTGCTCGGCGCTGGTCGGGCAGCCTCAACCTGAACCGGCGTTTCGACGATCTCAGGGACGACGGCCGGCGATGGCTCTACCAACACAGCCGGTGCGATTTCAGCCTCCGCCTCCCGCATCGTCGGCGGCGTTTCGGACGGCTCCGGCTGGTAGGGAATTTCTTCAGGCTGATCCGGTTCGGCTGGCTCGGCCGGCGGAACAGGGATTTCTACCGGAAGCGGCTCGGGCTCGACCGGGGTCGGTTCGGGGACCGGCTGCTCGGCAGGCTTCTCAGGTGCAGGCGAAGGCACTTCAGGCGCAGGCTCGTCCGGCGGGGTCGCCTCAGGCACCGAAGGGGCTACGGGCGCGGGCTCGATTTCAGGCTGCGCTTCTGCGACCTGCTCGACCACTTCTTCGGTCGGCTTCAGCGCTTGGAGCGCGTCGAAATTCAGCGGCGGCAGGACCTCGTCCTCGGCCGGCTGCTCTGGAGCTTCCTTCTTGCCGAAGGAAAAGACTTTCTTGATGAACCCGAATGCCATGCGGTCGCTTTCGTCAGGCCGCGCGTGCGGCGGCCGGTGCCGCTGTGAGCCGCTCGCCGTCATGTCCGGCGATGTCGACCTCTATGATTTCGCCCGGCGCACCCTGATCGAGCGCAACAAGCGTGAAGCCTTCCGTGCGGCCAAGCCCTTCGCGCTCGACAAGCACCTGTTGGCGCGAGCCCGTCAGGCTTTCGAGATGGCGCTGGTAGGCCGCCTCGCCGGCGGCGCGTAAGCGTGCCGCGCGCTTCTTGACGATCTCGCGTCGGACCTGCGGCATGCGCGCTGCGGGCGTGCCTTCGCGCGGCGAGAACGGGAAGACGTGGAGATGGGTCAGCCCGCATTCTTCGACGATCCGGATCGAGTTTTCGAACATCTCGTCTGTTTCGGTGGGGAAACCGGCGATGATGTCGGCGCCGAAGACGATATCGGGGCGCAGCTTGCGCACATCCTGGCAGAACTGGATCGACTGGTCGCGCAGATGGCGGCGCTTCATGCGCTTCAAGATCATGTCGTCACCCGACTGCAGCGACAGATGCAGATGCGGCATCAGCCGGTTTTCGGTGGCGATGGCTTCGAGCAAATCTTCGTCGGCCTCGATCGAATCGATGGAGGAAAGGCGCAGCCGGCGCACGTCGGGCACCTGGCGCAGGATCGTCTTGACCAGTTTGCCGAGGCGCGGCGCCCCCGGCAGGTCGCCACCGTAGCTGGTCATGTCGACGCCCGACAGCACCACTTCGGCGTAACCATTGCCGGCGAGCCGCTTGATCTGCTCGACAACAGCCCCCATCGGCACCGAGCGCGAATTGCCCCGGCCATAAGGGATGATGCAGAAGGTGCAACGATGGTCGCAGCCATTCTGGACCTGCACGAAGGCACGCGCCCGACCCTCGATGGCGTCGACCATATGGCCCGCCGTTTCGCGCACGGAAAAAATGTCGTTGACGCGGGCCTTTTCAGAATCGTTGACGCCGAAATCGGGCAGCGCCCGGTAATTGTGCGACTTGAGCTTTTCCTCATTGCCGAGCACGAGGTCGACTTCCGCCATATCGGCAAAGGCGGCCGGATCGGTCTGCGCGGCACAGCCGGTGACGATGATGCGCGCGTCTGGATTTTCGCGGCGTGCCTTGCGGATCGACTGCTTGGCCTGGCGCACGGCTTCGCTGGTGACCGCGCAGGTGTTGAAGATCACCGCGCCGCCCTTGAGCTCTTCCAGCCCGGCGGCCTTGGCCTCGCGCTTCATCACCTCGGATTCATAGGTGTTGAGGCGGCAGCCGAAAGTAACGACGTCGACTGCCATCAGGCGACGTCCTGCTGGTCACGGATCCAAGCGCCGGTGGCCGGATCGAAGCTGCCGGAGAATTCCCACTCGGCCGGGCCGGTCATGACGACATGATCGTCGGCGCGCCAGTCGATCTTGAGTGTGCCGCCACTCGGCACGGTGACGGTGACGGTGCGGCCGGTGCGGCCGGTGCGCGCGGCGCTGACGGCAGCAGCACAGGTGGCCGATCCGCAGGCCAGCGTGAGCCCGGCACCGCGCTCCCAGGTGCGCAGGTTCAGCGTCTCGCGCGAGGTCACCTGAGCAATCGAGATATTGGCGCGCTCGGGAAAAACAGGGTGGTTTTCGAGCAGCGGACCGAAACGCTCGAGGTCGTAGGACCACACATCCTTGTCGACCCAGAAGATGGCGTGCGGATTGCCCATCGAGGCGACCGAGGGCGAATGCAGCACCGGCGCGTCGATCGGCCCAATCTGCAGCTCGATGGCGCGCGTGTCGCGGAATTCCTCGGCGAGCGGAATGTCCTGCCAGCCAAAGCGCGGCACGCCCATGTCTACCGAGATCGAACCGTCGTCATGCTCCTCGGCATTGAGAATGCCGGCGATGGTCTCGAAGGTGAACAGCTTCTGCCCGGTCTCGGCGGCCAGCGCCTGGACGACGCAGCGCATGCCGTTGCCGCAGGCCTGCGCCTTGGAGCCGTCGGAATTGATGATCTCGATATAATTGGCGGTGCCAGGCGTGCACGGGTCGTGGATCGCCATGATCTGGTCGAACCTGGTCGCCGCATCGGCGTTCAGCGCCACGGCTGCGGCAGGCGCAACGCGGTCCGCGCGACCGCGCATGTCGGCAACGATGATCTCGTTGCCGAGCCCGTTCATCTTGGCGAATGGGGCCATATTGGCCATGGTGGAAATTTCTCGCGGCTGTTTGGCGCCTATATGGCGGAAACATCGCCGAATTACCAGTCTTGGCGGGCCGGGCCAAGACTTGCGACAATTTTGCAACAAATTCCAATGCAAACCCTATTTTAACCATATGCGGTTGAAATTGTGCCAACTTCGCCGCTTTACAGGCGAACTGTCGATCGCGCGGGGGCGCCCCCAGAACTGCCCCACGGAGGGAATGCAATGGCTTTTTCGAAAACCGGCCTGCTGGCCGCATCGCTGGTGGCGCTTTTGGCGGCTGCCGGCTGTAACAGCACGCGCCTTTCCTCGATGGACACCCAGCCGGCCCCGCTGCCCGCAGCACCCGCCGGCACCGTGACCAGCGGTCAGTTGCCACCGCCCTCAGCACCTGGTGCGGCAGGCGCATCGCAATTCCCGGCAGCACCGCAGCAGCAGACCCAGGTCGCGGCCCTGCCCGCCGACGGCGGTGCGGCTGCCGCCAACGCACCCGACCTGACCGCAACAAGTGTTGCCGGCGTGTGGAGCGCCTCGGTTTCCGGCCAGAGCTGCAAGGTGGCAACGCCGCAGACCAAGTTCGGCCAGGGTTTCCGCGCTGGCCCGCTGCGCTGCCCGGCACCAATCGACGGCGTCAAGTCGTGGAACGTCGCCGGCAAGCAGCTGACCCTTTACGATGAAGGCGGCGCGTCGCTGGCGAGGCTGTATTCGTCGGGTGAAGGCCGCTTCGACGGCCAGACCTCGAACGGCCTGCCGATCTCGCTCCACCGCTAGTGCGGACTTACGAATTCGTGCCTGAGTGACCCATGCACCTGCGTGACGGCCTACAGACCCATGCGACCGTCAGGCAGCGCTATGACCATCTCGTCGAAATGGGCAGCGTCCGCCGCGATCCCGCGCAACTGACGATCGTTGCCGCACTCGACCGGCTGATCGACGAGATTTCCGACAAAAGGCTGGCGCGCAAGTCGAGCGCGCTGGGTTGGCTGTTTGCCAAGCGCAAGCCGCGCCACGAGCCGGTGAAGGGGCTCTACGTCCATGGCGGCGTCGGCCGCGGCAAGACCATGCTGATGGACATGTTCTTCGAGCTCGTGCCGGTCAAGCACAAGCGCCGCGTCCATTTCAACGACTTCATGGCCGATGTGCACGACCGCATCCAAAAGCAGCGCGCGGCACGCAAGAACGGCACCTCGCGCGACGACGATCCGATCCCACCGGTGGCCGCGGCCCTTGCCGAAGAAGCCTGGGTCTTGTGCTTCGACGAATTCTCGGTCACCGACATCGCCGATGCGATGATCCTGTCCAGGCTGTTTTCGGCGCTGTTTGGCCTCGGCGTCGTGCTTGTCGCCACCTCCAACGTCGCGCCCCGCGATCTTTATCGCGACGGACTCAACCGCCAGCTGTTCTTGCCATTCATCGGCATGCTCGAGCAGAACACCGTTGTTCTCAATCTCGATGCCGACACCGACTACCGGCTGGAAAAGCTCGACCGCGTGCCGGTCTACCTGACCCCGCTGGGCGAGACGGCCGACCAGGCGATGGACAAGGCCTGGGCGAAGGTGACCCACGGCGTTGCCGCCGAGCCGGCCATTGTCGCAGTCAAGGGCCGCAAGGTGCATGTGCCGGCGGCGGTCGACGGATGCGCACGCTTTTCCTTCGCCGACCTGTGTGAAAAACCGCTCGCGGCGCGCGACTATCTGGCGATCACGGCGAAATATCCGACTGTTTTCGTCGATCACGTGCCCGTCATGGCGGAAGCCAACCGCAACGAAGCCAAGCGTTTCATCCTACTGATCGACACGCTTTATGACCAGCATGCGCGGCTGGTGCTGAGTGCGGCGGCGACGCCCGACAAGCTTTATGCCGGCAAGCGCGGCCACGAAGCCTTCGAGTTCGACCGGACCTCGTCGCGCCTGATCGAGATGCAGGGAGCCGAATGGCTCGACGCCTGGGCCGAGAAGCATTCGAAACCAGCAACGTCCCTGGCCGGATAAGACCGCCCGTCGTCAGGCGCGCACGGTTTGCATGCCCGTCCGATCGGCCGACCCAGGGTTCCCATAACGCGTGGTCGCGGCCAGCAGCACGGCGAGCATCAGCCCGTTGAGCATATGCCACATGAAATGCGTGCCGATCGGCATGGCGTCGCAGACCAGCGGGTCGATGACGCGGCAGGTGACAGAAGCGACAAAGATCGCGGCGGCAGCGATGTTGTACCAGCCGGCGCGGTTGCCTTTGGCAATCACCACGCAGCCAAAGAAGATCAGCGCCAGAAACGGCGGCAGGTATCCGGTGGTGCCATTGGAGGCGGCGCGCAGCCAGTCCGGTACCATGAAGGTGACAAAGCCGACCGCTATGTAGAAACCAAAGAAGATGCCAAGCGCTTTCGGCCACGCCATGCCGGCGAAGCGGCGCAGGTTGAACAAAGTATAGGCAAGCGTGAAACCGGCGATGGGCAAGATGTCGGCCCATTTGGTGGCTTCGGTGGCGAAGGTGTGAAACAGCGTCGAGCCGACGCCGATCGCCACCACCCACCAGCCCAGCACTTCGGCGAAGGCACCAGCCTTGAGTCGCCGCGCTTCGTAGACACCCCACAGGCCGGCTGCGAAAAAGGCGAGATTGCTCAAGGCGTTGAGCGGTTCGGCCCAGAGCCCGATATCGCTACGCTCGCAATAGAGGTCGAGATGTTGGCTGAGCTGTTCCAGCATTGAAATCCCCCTCGCCGGTTTCCGAATTCTAACCCGAACGGGGTATTTTCGATAAGAAATTCCACAGCCCGAAGCTGACGCTGCGGAAATGCAATCTAGCTAAAATTTCACCGCAACGTGACTTCCCGTTGAATGGCGCATCTGCCACATATTTCGGCAACCAAAAGAAAAAGCCGGTGACGCCGGTCGAGGAACTGGATTGGTCATGGAGTTTCGCAGATCTTTTCGGCTGGCAGCGGTGGCGCTGGCCGTTGCCGGGTTTACCGGCACAACGCATGCCGAACCCACGACACGTCCTCTCGGCGTTATCGAGCTCTTCACCAGCCAGGGCTGCAACTCCTGTCCGCCGGCTGATGAGCTGTTTGCGAAATTCGCCGCCCAGGACGACATCGTGGCGCTTGCCTATCACGTCACCTATTGGGACTATCTCGGCTGGCAGGACAAGCTGGCGAGCACTGACAACACCGAGCGCCAATACGCCTATATGCGCGCCTTCGGCTCACGCTCGGTCTACACGCCCCAGGCCGTCATCAACGGCCGCACCCATGTCAACGGGGCCAAGCGCGAGGAAGTGACTGGCGCGCTCGACAACCTTGCCAAGACCGGACAGGGCATGAATGTCGACGTCAAGGTCACCGAAAGTGGCGACACCTACACCATCGACGTCGGCGAGGCCAAAGGGGCAAACAATGCCGCCCATGTCGTGGTCGTGCACTACCAGCCGCCGCAGGTCGTCGACCTCCAGAAAGGCGAAAACAAGGGCCGCAGCGTCACGTACTGGAATGCCGTCACAGACCTGCACACAGCCGGCATGTGGCACGGCAAGGCACAGCGTTTCGAACTGCCCAAGAGCGAAGTGGAAAAGAAAGGCGGCTGCGCGGTGTTGCTGCAGGCGGTCGGCAAGGATGGGCTGCCTGGCCCGATCCTCGGCGCAGCGGTCGTTCGCAAGCCGGTCACAGCACTTTGACGCAAAAAAGCCGACGCCAGCTTGCTACCAGACGTCGGCTTCAGATTTTGGGATCGTCGCACCTGGCCCTCAAGGAGGGCGAGGTTGGTTCGATCCGACTCAGGCCCGTGGGCGGGGGGCTTGGGGTTTACGAGCCGGTGCCGGACCGAACCGTCTCAGGCAACACGGGTAAAATCGTTGGACATTGGGGCGCCAGCGCGGATAAAAAACGGCAGGAATGTGGCGAGTCATCACCAATTCCAACAGCCTGTCTTGCAGACGTTACCTTTACTGTAACCCTCCGTGACCCAGTCCAGGCAGGCTTGATTCCCTGCCCTGGCTTGCAATTCGGGCGCGAATGCGCGATTCTAACAACGTCGCACGTCCTCTTGGACGCGCAACGGACGCTGTAGCAGTTTGAGTCTGTATCAGCTTGAGTTTGGGCATGATCCTTTCCGAAAGATCGTTTCCGATTTTCGGGCGGCATGCACGCGTCGAGGTCGTATTCTGCAAGGGAACGATTGATGACTGATCGCGGTGCTGGGGCGGAGGATGGCGAGACATCCGCGGTTTTGATCCCACTCCATGAGGCCCGTAGGGAGCGCCAAGACCTCCCAGTGGCATTCGAGAGACGTGAACTCGATCAGATTCTCAGGCTCTACGGACGCATGGTCGCCGCCAATGAGTGGCGCGACTACGCCATCGACCATCTCAGCGACCGCGCCGTCTTCTCGGTTTTCCGCCGCACCAGCGAAACCCCGCTGTTCCAGATCGTCAAGGACCCGAAATTCGCCCGCAAGCAAGGCGCCTTTTCGGTAGTTGCCGCCGGCGGGCTGATCCTCAAGCGCGGCCATGAGCTGGCCCGCGTGCTCGGCGTCTTCGACAAACGGTTGAAGCTCGTCGAGGCGTAAGCCCAGCAGCGTGGGGCCATGGCGGCAATATCCTTGCGGCCAGAAACTGAATCCGCTCGTCATCGCCGCCCCGATGCTATCAATTCCGCTTCCAAAGCAGAATTGGGAGAATGAGCATCACCACCAAGTCACAGCCCACCGTCACTATCCGTCCAGCCACGTCAAACGATGTGCCGTTGCTCATGAAGGCGATCGTCGACCTTGCCGAACATATCGGCCAGGCGGACCTGATCTGCACCGAGGAAAACCTCAAGCATTTCGGCTTCGGCGAAAAGCCGGCCTTCGAGGCGGTTATTGCCGAGGCGGACGGCGCATTTGCCGGCATGTGCCTGTTTTTCCCGATCTTTTCGAGCTGGTACGGTCGCCCGGGCGTGTTTGTCCAGGATCTGTTCGTCGACGAGGATTTCCGCAATCTTGGCATTGGCGAGCAGCTTTTGCGGCATGTCGCCAAAGTTTCCCGCAGCAAGGGCAGCGTCTACATGCGGCTTTCGGTCGACGAGGCAAACCCGCGCGCGCAAGACTTCTATGAAAGGCTGGGTTTTGAATGGACGAGCGATCAACGCTCTTACATCGCCGAGGAACGGACTTTCACAGCGCTGAGCGAAGCTAGCGGGGAGCCAAAATGAAGACTTTCTACGCCGAAGAGCAGAAGCGCCACGATCCCAAGGCTTTCCTGTCGATGGGCGCGCAAAAACCCAATCCGGAGCAGCCCGAGCGCGTCGAGCGCCTGCTTTCGGGCGCGCGCCGCGCGGGCACCTCGATCCATCGCCCGAAGAATTACGGCCTTGGCCCTATCGCGGCGGTCCATACGCCCGAATACATCGATTTCCTGACCCATATCTTCGAACGCTGGCAGCGCATGGAAGGCGCCTCAGCCGAAGTGATCCCCAACATCCACCCACTCGCCCGCAACGGCACCTATCCGGCCGGGGCTGCCGGCCAGGCCGGATACCACATGGCCGACACCGCCTGCCCGATCTCGGCCGAAACCTTTGACAGCGCCTGCTGGAGTGCGTGGAGTGCGGTTGCCGCGACCGAGGCCGTGCTTTCGGGCGAACCGGCGGCCTATGCGTTGTGCCGTCCGCCCGGCCATCACGCCTTTGCCGATGTCGCCGGCGGCTTTTGCTTCTTCAACAATGCGGCCATCGCCGCACAGCGGCTGCGCGGCACAGTGGCACGCGTGGCCATCCTCGACGTCGACCTGCATCACGGCAACGGCACGCAAGGCATCTTCTACAACCGGCCCGACGTTTTGACCGTGTCGCTGCATGCCGACCCGAGCCGCTTCTACCCGTTCTTCTGGGGCCATGCCGACGAGCGCGGCGAAGGTGGAGGCCTCGGCTACAACTACAATTTGCCTTTGCCGCGCAAATCGGGCGACGCCGAGTTCCTCGAAGCACTCGCGCACGCCAACCGCCGCATCCAGGCCTTCGCACCTGACGCATTGGTCGTGGCACTCGGGCTCGATGCCTTTGAAGGCGACCCGTTCGGCGGGCTGTCGGTGACGACGCCTGGCTTTTCGCGCATCGCCGAAGCAATCGCCAAGCTGGCCCTTCCCACGGTCATCGTCCAGGAAGGCGGCTATCTCTGCGACGCGCTTGGCGACAATTTGACAGCCTTCCTCACCGGTTTTGCCGGCGCATAGGCCCCGAAAATCGGAATCGATTCGGAAAGCTCTAACGAACTGATCACACGGCAACGCGGACACGCCAGGCGCGGTAAAAGAGCAAAGCCGCGTAGAGTAGCATCAGGAGTGTGGCGATGCGCATCAAGGTCGCTGCACTGGTCAGGGGCACGAACATCAGCGCGAGGCCGAAAGCGGCATAGACCGCGCCGCCGACCAGCGTCGGCCATAGCCGCGTCTGGCGATCGCGGTCGAGGAAGCTCGACGCCATCTCGATCAGGCCGACAACGAGGGCAAGCAGGCCGACAAGCCTGGCCAGGAAGGACAAGGTGAAGACGCTGGCGAGCAAGCCGCTGCACAGAACGATCACGCCGGCGGCGATCGACAACAGGTTGCGGGCGAGCGCGAGCCAATGGCCGGTTGTCCGCGGCGCCGCATAATCGATTGTCGCCAGCCCCAGAATACCATCGACGAGCAAAAGGCCGCCGCCGACCATGACCAGCAATTGCACCGCCTGCATGGGATAGAAGAACGCGACCAATGCGGCGGCCACGATCAGAATGCCCCGCAACGCCGTCAACGTCGCTTCAAAACGTTTGGTCTTGCCCTCGGCCATGCCCTGCTCCCTTGACCCGTGGAGCGCTACGCGTCCGGTTAGACGCAAGAAGGCCGCTCCAGCAACTTCCGCGCGTCAGACGCGCCAGATGCCCATTTGTGGGAGATATGCCAGGGATTGGCAACCGGAACGCGAAACCGTCGGCAAGGAGGCTGCACGCGCGAATCAGTCGCGTGCCGACTGAGGTTCGTCGTGCAGCCTCAGCGCGCGTTGGGACGCGGCGTGTAGCCGTCAACCTCGATGACCGGCAGATGCGTCCAGGCGTCATTGGCCATGCGCATCCACGCACCGGCGGCAAGCACGCCGCCATCGACATGGATGGTCGTGCCAGACACCCAGCCTGAAAGCACGTCGGAAGCCAGAAACAGCGCCGCACCCGCCGAGTCGGAACCCTCGCCAAAGCGGCCGATTGGGAACCAGCGCTTGAGATGCTCGACGTTTTCCTGCGGCACGCGCGGCGTCGCCACGATTTGCGCTGAATTGGTGGTTTCGGGCGCAATCGCGTTGACGCGGATGCCATGTTGGCCGAGCTCGACCGCGAGGCTTTGGGTAAAGCCGGTGACGGCCGCCTTGAATGCCGAATAGACCACCGTCATCGGGATGCCGCGGAAGGCCTCGATGGTCGAGACATTGATGATGCTGCCGCCCGGGCCGCTCTCACGCATCAGCGGGATTGCAGCCTTGCTGACATGGAACATGTGCAGCAAGTTGACGTGGTAAAGCGCGGTCCACTCTTCCTCGGTCGATTGCTCGAACGGCGTCTTGAAGCCGAGATAGTCGCCGACATTGTTGACGACAACGTCGAGCCGGCCAAAACGTTCGCGCACCGCAGCAATCAGCCGCGCGACGTCAGCCGCCTTGCGCACATCCGCCTCGACCACGAGGTGGTCGGGCCCCAACGCCTCGCGCACTGAAGCCGCTCGATCCGGATCGATCTCGGCGACCGCGACCTTCATGCCGGCGCGGGCATAAAGCTCTGCCGTAGAACGGCCGATGCCAGCGCCGCCGCCGGTCACGAGCGCCACTTTTCCGGCGAGGCCAAGGATGGAGATTTCGTCCGGCATGTTGTCCTCCGTAATCTGCAAATTGGCGCTACCGCCAGGGTGTGTCGAGCTTCAGGTCAGGCCGAGCCGAAAATGGTGGGTCCCGAGTACCGGAACGGAGCGTACGTTTAGGTACGTGAGTACCGGAAGCGCAGGGAGCCGCCATTTGCAGGCCGGCATCACCTGAAGATCGATGCACCTAGCTCGCCGTTTCCTGCGCCTCGTAGGTGTGGGTGCCGACAACCACCAGTTCGCGGCGCGACAGGCGCCAGCCGTCCGAAGTACGGGCGAAGCGGTCGCGGTAGCGGATGGTCATCTCGTAGCAGAGGTAGCGGCCGGCCGGATCGCGGAAATAGTGCCGTGCCAGGCAATAGGTTTCGCCCTCCGCACCGCCTTCGACAGGCTCGACCATCTGGTTGAGCACGGCATGGAAGGTCTTGAGGTAGCGGCTGGCGACCATCGCCGGAATGCCACGGATCTGTTCGAGGCCTTCGAATGTCCCGCGCGGCGCAATCACGATGCCATCTGGTGTAAACTGCGCCGCAAGCAAGTCGCCATCGCCGGTGTCGACGGCATAGGCGTAACGTTCCGATACGCGCCGAAGCGCGATCTCCATGAGCAAGGCGCCCTGATTGTCTGCCATGCCTACCTCCTGCTAGCTGCCGGAGACCTGCGCAAAGACCTCGCGAAGCGCCCGCTGCACGTCGTTGCGGCGATAGCCCAGGAGTTTCGTTTCCTCGGCATCCGGCTCATAGGCCAGGATGTTGCCACGGCCAGGCACGATGAAGAAGTCGGGTAGCAGCGGATGCTCTTCGTTGCGTTCCTCAACCCGGTGCGGGTTGCCGACGGCATCAAAAAGCGACTGAAAATACTGCTGGAAGGTCAGGTTCTCGTCGCCGACGAGATAGGCCTTGCCGCTCTCGGCGCGCTGGAAGGCGCCCCAGATCGCTTCGGCCAGAGACTGCACCGACATGTAGTTGGTGCCGCCCGGTGGAGCGAAGATCGGCATCTCGGTCTCGCCGCGCGCATAGGCCATCAGCGTCTCGTAGCGCTTGGCCGGCAGGCCCTGGACATAACCGACGATCGACGGCGGGTTGAGTGTCGAGACGTTGAAGTCGTCGGTGGCAAGCGCGCGCACGCCCTCGTCGGCCAAGCTGCGGCCGCGCACATAGGCGTTGGTCTCGACCAGCTTCGGCATGACCTGATGATAATAGCTGCCGATATGGACGACGCGGCGAACGCCGGCCTGGCGCGCAAGCTCGACGAAAGCAGGCACGCCTTCGATCTGCATCCTGGTCCAGAACTCGTTTTCGTCCACGCCTTTGGGCAGATGGCGAATGTCGTTGCCGGCGGCAAACAGGATGCCGTCGAAGGGCGCCAGATCGGCCTTGGAGAAATCGCCCTTGGTGTAGTCGCCATAAATCGTCGGATAGGCGGCCATCGGCGTCGTTTCGGGCGCAGGCTTGCGCGCCGCCAGCACCACCTCGTTGCCTTGCGCCTTGAGGTAACCGGCCGTATGCCCGCCGATCATGCCCGTTCCGCCAACGATAAGGATTTTCACACGCAACTCCCGGGCATTTCTCGCAATCGAATGCCGGGACCATAGGTCAGGATGCGCGTGCGGCATCGTCCGTATCGACTACGGGCGGATGGCGATTTCGCCCGTCAGCGACACACGGCTGGTCTCGGAAATTCCGATATCGATCGCAACCGTCCACTTTCCCGGCACCGGCAGTTCGAGATTGTCGGCCCGCCAGGTGCCGTCGCCGGGCTTGCGCGCGGCCATACTGACCGGTGTCGCATCCGGGCGGCTGAGGCGGAGCCTGACGCTTTGCGCATCGAGCGGCCCAAAATCCCCGGTCATGACCACAATCGAGGCGCTGACCTTGCCGGCATGGCCGGGCGTTATGGTGAGGTCGGCCATGGCGTCAGCGGTGTGGATGTGGATCGCCGCCGGTTCGGCGGCCTCGATCGCCAGAACGCGCGGTGGCGGCGTAAAGCGGAACCCCGCGACAACGCCGAGGATCGCCACCATCAGCAGCGTCTCCACGACAATGTTGCGCACCAACAGGCGCTGCGCATCCACTTGCTCTGCCAGTGCCGGCTTGGTCAGTCGCCAGCGATTGTAAGCGGCGAGAGCAAGCAGGGGCGCGACCAGAGCAAGCTTGACCAGCAGAAGCCGTCCATAGGCGGTCTGCCAAAGGGCTGCGACGCTATCGACCTGGATGAATGCAAGCACGACGCCTGCGCCGATCAGGGCTGCGACCACCCAAGGGATCGTGGCCGAGAAACGCCGCAACGCCTCGCCGGCATCGGACGTCTGGCGGAAGATAAAACCGAGCGGCAAAAGCGCCCCGGCCCAAAATGCGATGCCGACCGCGTGGATGAAGACCATCGGCCGCGTCAGCCATTGCGGCGCGGCCGCACTGGCATGGCCGCTTGCGGCAAGTGCGGCACCCACGCCAACGAGGGCAGCCAGCGAAAGCAAGCGGGCCAGCACGCCCTCTGCCACCAGCGCCAAAAGTGCCAGCGCCAATGCGATGAAGGCGATTGTCGCGGTGAAGCCGTAGCTGGTCGCCGCAGCCGCCTGCCAGACCACGGCCTGGCCGAACATCCCCAGCGGTGCGCCGAGCGCGTCGAGCCCTTGCAGGCCGAATGAGACAGGTACGGCGACAAGGCCGAGCATGGTGAATGCCGTGGCCGCGCTGCTGCCATGACGGCTTTTCGGCGTGAGCCACGCCAAGGCAAAGGCACTGCCGGCGCCGAAGAACAGGCCGAGATAAAGCGCGAGTTTTGCAGCCCAAAGTGCCCTGTGAAGGGCTTTGTCATCGAGGGCCGGTGCAAGGGGTGCCGCGCTGGGACTGCCGACCGAAAATGTCAGGACACCGCCGACAGGATGCCCATCTGAAGACACCACCCGCCACGACAGCAGATAAGTGCCCTCAGCCATGTCGTTCGCCGGCAGGTCGACACCAACGACAGCCCCAGAGGTCGTCCCGACAAGCCTGGCGGATCCGCCGCTCGGACGCGTGAGCTCCAGCACCAGCGGCGTCACAGGTTCGCTGAATGTCAATGTAACCTGCGCGAGCGCTTGCCCGACGACGCTACCTTCGACCGGCGTCGAACGCAGCAGCGAGGCATGAGCACTTGCCGCCGCCGTCGCACCCAAAAGGGCGACAACGGCAACGATCAGGCCGGCAAGCCAACGGCGCGCGCCATCAAGCAGCACGATGCTGCCTTGGCGATGAAGTGGATGGCGCGCGCCCATGGTCTTAGTGGCCCATGGTCTTAGTGGCTTGAGTGGTCTTGGCTCTGGCCGCCCATGGCGTCGACCGCGAATTCGACCGTGACTGTGCCGGCCTTTTCGAAGGTCAGCGTGCCCGAGAACTTTTCGCCCTGCTTCACCGGCGCCTTCAGCCCCATGAACATGATGTGATAGGAGCCCGGCTTGAGCGCGACTTCACCGCCGGCAGGGATTTCGACGCCATCGGTCACCTGGCGCATGGTCATCACGCCCTTGGCGTCGACCGCCATCTCGTGGATCTCGGCCTTTTCGGAAACGTTGGACTGGATCGAGACCAGCCGATCCGGCTGGCTGCCGTTATTCTTGAGGGTGAGATAGCCGGCGGCAACCTTGGCGCCGGCTGGCGTTGCGCGCGACCAGGGGTGGCCGATCTCGAGATCGCCTGCCTTGAAGCCATGGGCGAGCAAGGCATGGGTCGAGGCAAACAGCAGCATGGCGGCAAAGACGACGATGCCAAGGCGCTCTTCGAAGCTGCGGAAAAGCGGGCGCGCGAAAGCGCGGACGGACATGTTCATAGGATGACTCCGATATGGAATAGGCGCGCCAATGCTCGTGGCGCAAAGTTCGTTTCAGTAGCGAAATTTGATGATCCGCGCGGACGCGGCAAGCAAGGTCAGGCGGCCAGCGGCGGGGCGCGTGGATTGCCTGGGACGTATTTCAGTACCGTCGAAGGATCGAGCCGCGCTGCTGGGA
This sequence comes from Aminobacter sp. 01T433, assembly GCF_056398585.1. Classification (NCBI taxonomy): domain Bacteria; kingdom Pseudomonadati; phylum Pseudomonadota; class Alphaproteobacteria; order Hyphomicrobiales; family Phyllobacteriaceae; genus Aminobacter; species Aminobacter sp. 01T433. The sequence continues at coordinate 76,478 of NZ_JBFTPR010000019.1, read as the reverse complement.
ACTGAACGACAGTCTGGGCTGGCGACGAAAGCGCCAAAGCCACGCCTTCGGGCGGCGTGGAGAACGCTGCCGAGAGCAGGTTGCAACCGAGCGTGCAGCATTGAGGCAGGCTCGGATGGTCGCTCTTGGCAGGTGCCGTGTGGCCCATGCTGCTGGTGATGCACAGCGGATTGCCGAAGATGTCGAGCGGTGGCGTGCCCTGCCCGAGTGCTAAAGCACTCGCCGCCGTCTGCAAGACAAGCATCAGCGCCGCGGCAAGCGCGACCCCAAATCCCCATCCCTTGCGGCGAAAAACGACCAACGTCGCGTCCCTTTGCTTCGACAAGCCATTGATAGCATCGATGGCACTGGCGCGAAAATAGACAGCGCTGCGACAAATTCTTTGATCTGGCGCACTGAAGCCGCCGAAAGCTGCGCCCCTAGTGCCTAGGCCGAACGGCGCAAAGAAAAAGCGCCGCCCACTCTCGCGGGCGACGCTTGATATTGGTTTGACGCTTTAGCTCAGTCGATGTCGCCCCTTAGTCGATGTCGAAGGACACGCCCTGCGCCAAAGGCAACGCCTTGGAGTAGTTCACCGTGTTGGTGGCACGGCGCATATAGGCGCGCCAGGCGTCGGAGCCCGATTCGCGGCCGCCGCCGGTTTCCTTCTCGCCACCGAAGGCGCCGCCGATTTCGGCACCCGACGTGCCGATATTGACGTTGGCGATGCCGCAATCGGAGCCTTCGACCGACAAGAAGCGCTCGGCCTCCTGCAGGTCGAGCGTGAAGATCGACGACGACAGGCCAGCGCCAACGGCGTTATGCGCGTCGAGCACGGCGTCGAAGTCGGAATACTTCATCACATAGAGGATCGGCGCGAAGGTCTCTTCGAGCACCGGCCCGACCTGGCCGGGCATCTCGACAAGCGCCGGCTTGACGTAGAAGGCGCCGTCATGGCCCTGGTCGACGCGGGCGCCGCCGGTGATCTTGCCGCCATGTTCGGAGGCGTCCTTGAGGGCCTTTTGCATGCCGTCGAAGGCAGCCTTGTCGATGAGCGGACCGACAAGCGACGCCGTCTCCAAGGGGCTGCCGACCGAAACGCTCTCATAGGCCTTCTTCAGGCGCGGCACGAGCGCGTCATAGACGCTGTCATGCACAAACAGGCGGCGCATGGTGGTGCAGCGCTGGCCAGCGGTGCCCATGGCGCCAAACGCGATGGCGCGCAGCGCCATGTCGAGATTGGCCGAGGGGCAGACGATGCCGGCATTGTTGCCGCCGAGCTCGAGGATGGCGCGGGCAAAACGCTTGGCCAGGCGCGGGCCGACGTCGCGCCCCATGCGGGTCGAGCCGGTGGCCGAAACCAGCGGCACCTTGGGGTGGTCGACCAGCACTTCGCCAACGGCGCGGTCGCCGATCAGCACCTGCGACAGGCCTTCCGGCGCATCGCCGAAGCGAGCAGCGGCGCGCTTGAAGATGGCTTCACAGGCAAGCGCTGTCAGCGGGGTCTTCTCCGAGGGCTTCCACACCACCGAATTGCCGCAGACAAAGGCAAGTGCTGCGTTCCAAGACCACACGGCGACGGGGAAGTTGAAGGCCGAGATGACGCCGACGACGCCGAGCGGATGCCAGGTTTCCATCATGCGATGGCCCGGACGCTCGGTGGCGATGGTGAGACCATAAAGCTGGCGAGACAGGCCGACGGCGAAGTCGCAAATGTCGATCATTTCCTGGACTTCGCCCAGGCCCTCGGACGGGATCTTGCCGACTTCGATCGACACCAGCCGGCCGAGATCGGTCTTGGCGGCGCGCAGCTCTTCGCCGAGCAGGCGCACGAGTTCGCCACGCTTGGGTGCCGGCACATTGCGCCAGGTCTTGAACGCCTTGTCGGCGAGTTCGATGGCCTTGCCTGCGTCAGCAGGCGAAATCGACTTGAGCGCGCCGATCTGCTCGCCGGTCACGGGGCTGCGCACGATCAGATCGCCGCCGGTAAAATCGGCCTTGGCAACGCCGAGCCGCTCGAGAAGGGCAGCGGTTTCGCTGGTCACGTTCATGCTGAATTCCTTTCCTCGTTCCTCACCCACCCCAAGCTGATTGCGCGTTTTTTGGATCGTCGCGAGCCGGGGGCGTTGTCGTTTGTTCTTCCGGGGTTCTAGGCCCAGGAGACGCTTGGCACTGCCTATAGCCTGTTCGGCCACCCAAACGCCACACCAGTCATCACGGCACGCGTTCTGTCCGGCAATTTGACCTGATGTGGACCACAAGCACGGCGCAAACCGGCATTTGGCGGAAGAAAGTGTCGATGTTTGGGGAGGGGCTGAAAAAACAACACCCGCCGGGGGAGGAGGTCCGGCGGGTGTCGTATTTGTGGCCAGCGTCTGGGAGGAGGTAGGCGCTGACCTATTCGTCGGAAACCTGGGAGGAGGTAGGTCCGACAAATTCGATGACCCATATCTAGCTCCGGTGAGCCAGGATTTAAAGTGTTGATATTGCATAGGAGCTTTGCGTTTTGTGCAATGCAGCACGAGCCGTCGCGCTGCACCATCATACGGACGCTGCGGCAGCCATGGCGTGACGGAACCTTGCGCCCTCGCCCAAGTTAATGGGCAACGGCAGGCAGGCCATGATCGACTACCGGGCGGCACGCCTCAGAATGATCGAATTCCAGATCGCCGGGCGCGGCATCACCGACCTGGCAGTGCTGGAAGCCATGGCCGCCGTGCCGCGCGAAGAATTCGTGCCCATGCCGCTTCGCGACTACGCCCATGAAGATACGGCCTTGCCGATTGCGCACGGCCAGACGATCTCCCAGCCCTACATTGTCGCTCTGATGGCCGAGGCGGCAGCACTGCGATCCGGCGACAAGGTTTTGGAGATCGGTACGGGTTCAGGCTACGCGGCAGCCATATTCGCCGAGATCGCCGACCGCGTCATCACCATCGAGCGTGTTGGCTCGCTGGCGGACACCGCGCGTACTCGGCTGCAACAGCTGGGTTACACCACCGTCGAAGTGATCGCGGGCGACGGCACGGAGGGCTATGAGCGCCAGGCGCCATTCGACGCCATCCTGTCGGCGGCCGGGGCCCGCAAGGTGCCGCCGGCCTGGAAGCAGCAACTGGCCATCGGCGGCCGGCTGATCCTGCCGCTGGGGCCTCTCGGCGACCAGCAACTGGTCAAGATCGTGCGCCAAGGCGAAAACGACTACAGCCAAAAGACACTGGCTGGCGTGCGCTTCGTGCCGCTTGTCGGCGGATCGGGTTAGCCCTTGCCGCCCTTTGCCCTGAAGCGGCGCTCGGGCATCGAATTGGCATCGGGCGGCACAGTGGCCCCGCCATTCATCGCCAGCTGCATGAACACCGTGTCGAGCCAGCGGCCGTGCTTGTAGCCCGAGCCGTCCATGCGCCCTGTGTGATGGAAACCGAGCCGCTCATGTAGCCGCACCGACGCGCTTTCGGCATGACCGTCGCCGATGACGGCGATGATCTGGCGAAAGCCGAGCGCGGTCGTCTCGTCGATCAGCGCCTGCATCAGCGCCTTGCCGATCCCCGCCCCCTTGGCCTCGGGCGCGATGTAGATCGAATCCTCGACGATGAAACGATAGGCCGGACGCGCGCGGAACGGCCCGGCATAGGCGTAGCCGACGATCGCACCCTCGCGTTCGGCAACGAGATAGGGATAACCGCCATCCATCAGCGCCTCGAAACGCTCACCCATGTCGGCACGCGTCGGCGGCTCCAGCTCGTAGCTCGCCGTACCGTTGAGCACGGCATCGGCATAGATCTCAGTGATCTGATCGAGGTCGCCTGGCAAGGCGTGTCGTATTGTAATGCTCATTTTTTAGGCAACCGTTTCATCTGCCTTCATTTGAGCAAAAATCGACGCAAATGAAAAGGGCGGCCGTTAGGCCGCCCTTCGAAACACGAGTGGTCCAGAGCTGATTATTCGCGGTTGCCCAGGAACGACAGCATGAACGAGAACAGGTTGATGAAGTCGAGATAGAGCGTGAGTGCGCCCATGATCGCCTTGCGGCCGGAAACGAGTGCGTCGTCGCCGTCGAAATACATCTCCTTGATCTTCTGCGTGTCGTAGGCGGTCAGGCCCGAGAACACCAGCACGCCGATCGCCGAGATGGCGAACTGCAGAGCCGACGACTGCAGGAAGATGTTGACCACCATCGCGATCAGGATGCCGAACACGCCCATGATCAGGAACGAGCCCATGGCCGTCAGATCACGCTTGGTCGTGTAGCCGAACAGCGACAGCGAGCCGAAGGCGGCAGCGGTCACGAAGAAGGTCTGCACGATGCTTGCGCTGGTGTAGACCAGGAAGATCGACGACAGCGACAGGCCCATCAGGCCAGCGAAGACCCAGAACGCGGTCTGCGCGCCAGAGGTGCTCATCGACTGAATGCGGGCGCTCAGGAAAAACACCATGCCGAGCGGTGCCAGCATGACGACCCACTTCAGCGGCGAGCCGTAAAGCGCGACACCGAGGCTGGTCAGCATCTTGCCGTTGCCCATGGTTGCGACGGCTGTGGCCGGATCATTGGTGGTCGCCAGCATCATGGTGCCGAAAGCGGCCAGGCCGGTGATGGCCAGGCCAAGCGCCATAAGGTTGTAAACCTTGAGCATATAGGCGCGCAGGCCTTCGTCGATCGACGCGTCGGTGCGGCTGCCTGCCGTCGCCATGCGCGTCTGGTAATTTCTAAAGTCGGACATGGTTTCCTCTGTTGCTTCTGCCCCGTCGGGTGTCAGGCCGAAACCCAGGCGCCGCTGGCGGGACTCCAGCATGCCTCTGGCGAAATATGATAGTTCTTTCTGGTCTAAACAAGGCCTGTTACGGCTTGAAACCCGCTGTGAGGGCACATTTCTCATACAAATGTCGTCGAAGTCCAGTCCAAAGCGCCATTTTCTACTCGCTGCGAAGTACTGGTGCTGCCTTGTGACCAAGCACACGCCAGGTTCCGATCAGGCCAAAACCGACAGTCAGCACCAGGGCGAAGACGATCGTTGCGACCGCGACCTCGGGCAGGAAATACGAAGGCAGGGTCATGATTCGGGCGACGACGAACCAGGCGGCGACCCCGCCGGCGGCAAGCGCGAACACCGCCGTGGCAAGGCCGATCAGCATGTATTCGAGCGAAAACGCAGCGATCAGCGTCCGCCGTGTCGCCCCGAGCGTCTTCAGGATCACCGCATCGTGGATGCGCGCGCGGTTGCCGGCGGCGAGCGCACCAGCCAGCACCAGCACCGAGGCAATCAGTGCGACGCCGGCCGCGGCGCGAATGGCAGTGCCCAGCTGGGCGACGAGCCGGTTGACGACATCAAGCGCATCTTTCACCCGCACCGTGGTGATCGCCGGATAGCTGCGCGTGACCGAATTGAGGATGCGTGATTCGTCTGCGGGTGCTGCCTTGTCCTCGGTCAGCGTGGCAAGCCAGCTGTGCGGCGCACCGGCAAACGTGTTGGGCGAAAACACCATGACGAAGTTGATGCCCATCGATTCCCACTGCACTTCGCGGAAATTGGCGATCTTGGCGGTGACGTTTCGGCCAAGCACATTGACGGTCACCATGTCACCGAGCTTGAGGCCGAGTTCGCGCCCCTCCTGCGCCGAAAACGACACCAGCGGCTCGCCAGAATAGTCAGCCGGCCACCATGCGCCTTGCGACAGCGTCGAATTCTCCGGGATGTTCTTGGCGTAGGTCAGGCCACGGTCTCCACGCAGCACCCAAGCACCTTCCGGCGGCACGTTGAGCTTCTGCACATCGGTGCCGTTGAGCGCCATGACGCGGCCGCGCAGCATCGGCACGCGAACAAGCTTGCCACCAGGGGCCTCGGACTCGACCAGTTTGGCGAAAGCGTCGACCTCGCCGGGCTGGATGTCGACGAAAAAGAAGTTCGGCGCGCGCTCGGGCAGGCTGCCGGCGATCTGCCGGCGCAGATTGCCGTCGATCAGCGCCAGCGTGACAAGCAGGGTAAGACCAAGGCCCAGCGACAGCACCACCGAGGGCGTCAACGCGCCCGGCCGATGGATGTTGCCGATGGCCAGTCGAAGCGCAGTCGAACGCACGCGCGGGCTTTTCCGCGCCAGCCATTGAACGGCACTGGCCACGGCGCGCAGCACCAGGAACGAAAAGATCGTGGCGCCGACAAAGATGGTGGCGATACGGCGGTCGCCGGCAAACCAGATCGCCAGCAGCGCAAGCACAACAGCAATGCCCAGGGCCGTCGCGATGTAAACCAGCCTGGGCAGGCCGCGGCCTTCGAACCCCATCTCGCGAAACAGTGCGGTCGCCGGCACATCGCGGGCGCGACCGAGCGGCAGGATGGCGAAAGCGAGCGTGACCAGGACGCCGAACAATGCCGCCATGGCGAGCGCTGCGGGATAGACGCCTGCTTCAGCCGGCACCGGGATGACCGACTGCAGGGCCGCACTTGCGGCAAACGGCATCAGTGCGCCGAGCACGAGGCCGATGACGACGCCAACGGTTGCGATCAGCAGGATCTGGATGAGATAGACTGAAAGCACGAAGCCGCCCGAGGCACCAAGGCTCTTGAAGGTGGCGATGACGCCGCGCTTGCCGTCGAGATAGGCGCGCACGGCGTTGGCCACGCCAACGCCACCGACGACGAGCGAGGTCAGCCCGACCAGCGTCAGGAACTGGGTGAAGCGCTCGATATTGGCCGAAAGTGCCGGTGCCGCATTGGTGCGGGTGCGTACGCTCCAGCCGGCCTCCGGGAATTCGGCATTGGCGCGTTCGCGCACGGCGTTGACCTCCGCCTCGCTCGTGCCCACCGGCAAGCGGATCTTGTAGGCATGCTCGACAAGGCTGCCCGGCTGGATCAGTCCGGAAGCAGTCAGCCCCTCCATCGAAACCAGCAAGCGCGGCGCAAAACCAAAGCCGTCGGAGACAGCGTCCGGCTCGGTGACCAGCTTTGCCCTGAGCTCGAAGGTCGAGCCGCCGAGCTTGATGCGGTCACCGAGCTTGAGATTGAGCCGCTCGAACAGCAGGTCCGGGGCCACGGCGCCAAATACGCCCGATCTTTCAGCGAACAGTTCTCCGCGCGGAAAGGCAGGTTCGGCGACCAGTGCCCCATAGAGCGGGTAGACGCTGTCGACAGCCTTGGCCTCGACCAGCGACTGGTCGGAACCGTCCTCCAGCCGCGCCATCGAACGCATGCCGGCATTGTGCGACACGGTGCCGAGGCTTTCGAGGAATGTTAGCTCCTTGCCGGTCGCCTCGCGCTGGATGAGCTGGAAGCGGATATCGCCACCGAGCAATGCCTGGCCCTCGCTGGCAACACCCGCGGTGATGGCGCGCGCAACCGAATTGACCCCGCCGATGGCGGCAACGCCAAGTGCGATGCAGGTGAGGAAGATCATGAAACCGCGCAGGCCACCGCGCATTTCACGCGAGGCAAAGCGGAAGGCGAGAGGCAGATCTTTCAGCATGGGCGCCTACGCCCGCACTTTTTCAGCGATTTCGGTCACAGCCGGCACCTCGATCCGCCCCGAGCGCATCGCCACCTGGCGGTCGCAACGCGCGGCAAGGGCGGGATCGTGCGTGACGAGCACCAGCGTCATTGCGCGTTCGGCGGCCTTGGCAAACAAGAGATCGGCGATCTGCCGCCCCGTTGTCTGGTCGAGATTGCCGGTCGGCTCGTCGGCGATCAGGATGCGCGGCTCGGGTGCCAAGGCGCGGGCAATCGCCACGCGCTGCTGTTCGCCGCCCGACAACTCGCCCGGATAATGCGTCACGCGATCGGCGAGGCCGACGGCTGCCAGTTCGCGCTCGGCAATGGCGAAGGCGTCGCGCTTGCCGGCCAACTCCAGCGGCACGGCGACGTTTTCGAGCGCGGTCATGTTGGGGATCAGGTGGAACGACTGGAACACGATGCCGATGTTGCGCCCCCTAAACGAGGCGATCTGGTCTTCGCTGCGGCCATTGAGCAGCTCGCCGGCGATTTGTACCGTCCCCGAATCGACCCGCTCCAGCCCTGCCAGAACCATCAGCAGCGTCGACTTGCCGGAACCCGAGGGGCCGACGATGCCGGTCGCCTCTCCGGCAGCGACATCGAGGCTCACGCCTTTCAGCACATGCACTGAAGAAGCCCCCGTGCCGAGCGTCAGCGATACGTCTCTGAGTTCGATGACTGCTTCTGTCACGGTAAATCTGTCCTATATGAAAACTGTTGGGCGGGGACTGTCTTCGTCATATCGGGTCTAATTCATGGCTTTCAAACAACTATTCGCCGCTGCCCTGTTTATGCTTGCGGCATCTCTTGGCGCGCCGGCGTCGGCAGAGCCTTTCCGCATCGTTGGATTCGGCGACAGCCTGATGGCCGGCTACGGCCTTGGCCCTGGCGAGGGTTTTCCAGAAAAACTGGAGGCAGCGCTACGCGCCCGCGGTCACGATGTGGTGATCGCCAATGCCGGCGTGTCGGGCGACACCTCCAGCGGCGGGCTGTCGCGGCTCGACTGGTCGGTGCCGGACGGCACGCAACTGGTGATCCTCGAACTCGGCGCCAACGACATGCTGCGCGGTATCGCGCCCGAAATCACCGAAAACAACCTCGATGCGATGATCGCACGCCTCAAGCAGCGCAACATCCCGGTGCTGCTCGCCGGCATGCGCGCCGCGCCAAATCTCGGCGCCGACTATCAGGCTGCCTTCGACGGCATCTATCCGCGCCTCGCCGAAAAATACGGTGTCACGCTCTATCCGTTCTTCCTCGACGGTGTCGCCGCCGACCAGAAGCTTTTGCTCGAAGACGGCATGCACCCCAGCGCCGAAGGCATCGACCGCATGGTCGAGAACGCTTTGCCAACGGTGGAGAAAGCAATTGCAGCCAGATGAACTGCACAATGCAACGTTGTCACACTTCACAAGCAACTGCGGCTTGGAAACAGCAAGTGCTTAACAAAGCCCTTGCCCGCCGAGGCGATCGATGATTCGCTGAGGCTACGAATTGCGATTCGAGGAAGGGAGCCTGGCCATGCCGCGACTTTTCACCGCCCTCGAGATTCCGCGCGATGCCGCACTATCGCTGTCCCTGCTCAGGGGCGGTCTACCCGGCGCCCGCTGGATCGAGGTCGAAAACTACCACCTCACCTTGCGTTTCTTCGGAGATATCGAAGGCCACCTCGCCGACGAGATCGTCGATGCGCTCGATCGCGTCGACCGGTCCGGTTTCCCGCTCACGCTCTCGGGCGTCGGCGCCTTCGGCCAGAAAAAGCCGCATGCGGTGTGGGCGGGCGTCATGCCCTCGCCGGAACTGAATGCGCTGCAAGCCGAGATCGAACGCATATGCAAGCGCCTCGGCGTGCCGTCCGATCCGCGCAAATTCACCCCGCATGTCACGCTGGCACGGCTGCGGAACACCAGCCCGCTCGACGTCGCGCATTACCTTTCGGCGCGCGGCAATTTTTCCGCCCTGCCCTTCCGCGTCGGCCGCTTCGTCTTGATGTCGTCGCGCGATTCGGTCGGCGGCGGCCCCTATATCGTCGAGGAGGCTTGGCCGCTCAACGGCGTCGATGCCCGCGCATCGAGCCGGTCGGCAAGCGCCTCAGAAGCCTCGCGGATCATGCGGTAGACCGCCAGAAATCCGTCTTCGCCGCCATAATAGGGATCGGGCACATCCTGTGGTCCGCCCGTAGCATGGCCGAGGAAAAGCTCGACACGTTCGACGGACCCTTCCGGGGCGAGCGAGCGCAGATCGTCGAGATTCGAGCGATCCATGCCGAGGATCAAGTCGAAGCGTTCGAAATCGCGCGCCACCACCTTGCGTGCCTGCTGGGCCGCAATATCGATGCCATGCTGGGCTGCAACCGCGATCGAACGGGGATCAGGCGCCGACCCCGCATGCCAGCCGCCGGTGCCGGCGGAGTCGATGGTGTATTCGCCGTCCAGCCCGCGTTCGGCAAGCACGGCGCGAAACACGCCTTCGGCCAGTGGCGAACGGCAGATATTGCCGAGGCAAACGAAGAGGATGGATTTTACCGGCTTCTCGCTCATCGTTCCCGCGCTATGCTGGTGAGGAAAGACTTCGATTACCACGGGAGCATGAAATGGCCAGAGAGAAACTTGGACCGCAAGAATTGAAGCAAGCCCTCGCCGAGCTCGGCGGCTGGACGCTTGCCACTGACGGGCTGTCGATGTCGCGCAGCTTCGTGTTCAAGAATTTCAGCGAGGCCTTTGCCTTCATGACCCGCGTGGCACTGGTCGCCGAGAAGATGGATCATCATCCCGACTGGTCGAACGTCTACAAGACCGTCGACGTCAAGCTCAACACCCATGACGCCGGCGGCCTGACCGAACTCGACTTCAGCTTGGCAAAGCGCATGAACAGCTATTTCGGTTCCTGAGCGCCGCATCTTGCAGTGGAACACCAACCTTCCCACATCCATGGCAAACGATTTCGGACAAAGGAGTCTGTCTGGATGGTGAAGTTCCCTGGCTTTGACGGCTTCCGCGGCGGCACGAGTGATGCTGCGCCAAGCGAGGGCGAAGTGCGCGAAAAATTCTGGCGCACCGCCAAGCGCGCTGCCCGTCACGTGCCTTTCATGGAAGAAGTGGTCGCGGCCTATTATTGCGCGCTCGACAAGGAAACCCCGCTCCGCGCCAAGGGTATCCTTCTGGCAGCACTCGGCTATTTCATCCTGCCGGTCGACACCATCCCCGACATGATCCTCGGCCTCGGCTTCACCGACGACATCGCCGTGCTGACTGCTGCGATCACGGCGGTGCGCGCCCACATGACACCAGCCCACCGACTTGCCGCAAAGGAAGCGCTGTCGCAGGACTGGTAAGGCAAAGCCGCGCCTGTTTCATCGTGAAACGAAAAGTCAAACTGTTGCCGCTTTCGTGGTTTTCAAACACCTCAGGGACAAGTTGCCTGTTGCATGACAGGCAGTTCGGCGGGGCTCCATGCGGTGAATTTCCTTTATGCGAGGTCATTCACCCTTTGGTAACCCAGATTAAATCAAAATGAAGCGAACGGGCGGGCGCGCAGTCGGCCTGCCCCGCTCCATTTGAGGTACAGGAAAAGCGATGCGCGGTTTGATAGCTACAATTTCGGGTCTGGTGCTTGCCGTGTCGGCAATGCCGGCACTCGCCCAGTCGGCGACCAAGATCGGTCAGCACAACGCCTGGGGCACCTACAGCTACCAGGCACAGAACGGCAAGGTCTGTTACGTGCTGACGGTGCCGACCGACAAGCAGCCGCCGACGCTCGACCACGGCGACATGTTCTTCTTCGTCAGCCAGCGCCCCGGCCAGAAGGTGTCGTTCGAGCCGCAGTTCATCGCCGGCTACAATTTCCAGGAAAACTCCAAGGTCTCCGTCACCATCGACGGCAAGAGCTTCTCGATGTTCACCAAGGGCAAGTCGGCCTGGGTCGAGAACGCCGCCGAAGAGCCGGCCCTGATCGCCGCCATGAAAGGCGGAACCGACATGAAGGTCCAGGCCAAGTCAGGCCGTGGCAACCCGACGAGCTACGTCTTCTCGCTCAAGGGCATTTCGGCAGCGCTGACCTCGATCACCACCTGCAAGTAAGAACCAAATCATGAAAGGTGACTACATTTGGCGTTCTCATGCGCATTTTAGTCACCGTAGCAATAGTGAGCGCCGGACTCGTCGGGGCGGCGTTTGCTTCATACAAGACTGCTGAGCCGTTCTTTTTGAAGGATGGACGCAGCTACACGCTTTCTTGCTATGGCAGTGAGCCCAAAGGTGAATTGCACATTTCAACAGTCGACCGTGGAAACATGGTCGACGTTACGTTTGAAGATCAAACGTTTCGCCTGAAGTTTACAGGCCATTTTCTGTTTACCGATTTCTACAGCGACGGCTCGATCGCCCTAAGCCTTGATCCCGAAGGTCGCCTTGAGGGCTTTCCACACGGGCCTGCTGGACTATGTGCCCTGTAACAATAGGTTACGAAACCGCCCGGCCTCTTACCGTATTCAAGAGACCTTCCACCCAATGAGGCGCAACCAGCCAGATCGCTAACGCGACGACGGCGACCGCATGAAATGCGACGATCGCATAGAGTCTGCTGCGGAACGGCTCCTTGCGTGTCTTGTGCCGGAACAAATGCTGGGCTGACAGCGCGCCGATACTGCCGCCGGCGAATGCGAGCCAAAGCAGGGTTTTTTCGGAGATGCGCCGAGCGCCACTGCGGGCCAGTCGCTTGTCGCGCCAGAAGGCCAAGAACGCCGCGCCGTTGACGGCGAGCACCACCAGGACGATGTGGAGGATGTTGCTCATCGGCCCAGCATCCCGGCCAATGCCTAACAGATTGCAAAGCTGCGGCACAAATGCATGGCCGCCAAAACGTGACGCGGCGACAGACCTGTGATATGTCGCCCCAAAATCCTACATAAGCTGCGATATCAACCGACCTGGGACCGAATGACCCTTTCGCTCGACCTTACCACCGATGCTACCCGAGACGCGTTGCGCGCCCGCGCGGCGACGCCCGTCAAGGAGTCGCTGATCGGCCTCACCCGCGAGGAGCTTGCCGAAGCGCTTGTCGCCTCCGGTACCGTTCCCGAACGCCAGGCCAAGATGCGCGTCCAGCAGCTCTGGCACTGGCTCTATGTTCGCGGCGTCTCCGACTTCGCCGACATGTTCAACATCTCCAAGGACCTGCGCGCGGAACTCGCCAAGCACTTCACCATCGCGCGGCCCGAGATCGTCGAAGAGCAGATTTCGTCCGACGGCACGCGCAAGTGGCTGTTCCGCTTTCCGCCGCGCGGTGCGGGCCGTCCTGTCGAGATCGAGACCGTCTATATTCCCGAGGAAGGCCGCGGCACGCTGTGCATCTCGTCCCAGGTCGGCTGCACGCTGACCTGCTCGTTCTGCCACACCGGCACGCAGAAGCTGGTGCGCAACCTGACGGCCGAAGAAATCCTGACGCAGCTGATGACGGCGCGCGACCGGCTCGGCGACTTCCCCGACCGCAATACTCCCGACGGCGCCATCGTGCCGGCCGAGGGCCGCAAGATCTCCAACATCGTCATGATGGGCATGGGCGAGCCGCTCTACAATTTCGAGGCGGTGAAGAAGGCCCTGCTGATCGCGTCCGACGGCGACGGGCTTTCCCTGTCGAAAAGGCGCATCACCTTGTCGACGTCAGGCGTCGTGCCGGAAATCTTCCGCACTGGCGAGGAGATCGGCGTCATGCTGGCGATCTCGCTGCATGCCACCAATGACGATCTGCGCGACCTCTTGGTGCCGATCAACAAGAAGTACCCGCTCAAGGAGCTGATCGAGGCCTGCCGTAGCTATCCCGGCCTGTCGAACGCGCGCCGCATCACTTTCGAATATGTGATGCTCAAGGACGTCAACGATTCCCTCGAAGACGCCAAGGCGCTGGTCAAGCTGTTGCGCGGCGTACCCGCCAAGATCAATCTGATCCCGTTCAACCCATGGCCCGGCACCAACTACCAGTGCTCGGATTGGGAGACGATCGAGAAGTTCGCCGACTACATCAACAATGCCGGCTATGCCTCGCCGATCCGCACTCCGCGCGGCCGCGACATCCTGGCCGCCTGCGGCCAGCTCAAGTCGGAATCCGAGCGCATGAAAAAGACCGAGCGCCTGGCGCTCGAAGCGATGATGATCGCCGGACACGGCGAGGCGTGAGCCGCTTCCTGCTCTATCTCGGCAAATTCGCCCATATGGTGCTGGGCTATCTCGCGGCGGCGCTTGCCGCCGGGGCCTTTCTCAACGTGATCTTCCTCGGTGCTGCCGGCCTCATGGCCCCCGACATGCCGCCCGAGGTCGCCACTGGGTCGATGGTCTTCACCATTCCCTTCACCGCGCTGTTCGTCGCCTATTTCGCCTTCGTACCGGCGGTCATCGTCATGGTTTTGGCTGAGCTTTTGGGCAAGCGCGACTGGCTGTTTTACGCGCTCGGTGGCGGCTTCGTCGCGCTGGTGTTCCTAGGCTTTGCCTACCAGGCGGGCGACCCAAGCTTCGCCTACCAAGACCCGTTGCTGCCGGTTTCGATCATCGGCAGCGGTCTGATCGGCGGCATCGCCTACTGGTTCGTCACCGGCCGCTTTGCCGGTGTCTTGGGTCCCAGGCCTACTTCGCCTGCGCCGTAAGGATCTTCAGCGCGAAGGCCGAAAACACGCCCGCAAACAGATAGTCGACGATACGGGTGACGCGCGGGCTTTTCTTGAGCAGGCCGGCGAACTTGTCGGCGGCAATCACCATCGGCGCGACAAGCGGCAGCGACAGGATGATGAACATCGCGCCGAGGAAAAACAGCTTGCCCGGTGCGTTGGTGTCGTGCGCCGAAACGAATTGCGGCAGGAAGGTCATGAAAAACAGGATGATCTTGGGGTTGAGCAGGTTGATGCCAAGCCCGGTCGCCCAGTTCTGGAACACCGAGCGCGGCGCACGCTTGGTGGTATCGGGCGAAAACGCCGAACCCTTGGTGACCGCCTGGAAGGCGAGCCAGACGAGATAGCCGGCACCAACGATCTTGAGCGCCATGAAGGCTTGCGGCGAAGCAACGATCAGCGCCGACAGCCCGAGCGCCACCAGCGTGGTGTGGAAGACGATGCCGGTCATCGCACCCGCCATGCAGGCAAAGCCTGCCTTGCGGCCTTCCGACAGCGCCCGGCCGACGAACAAGGTCATGTCGGGTCCAGGGGTGATCGCGATGATGAAGGTCGCGATGGCAAACTGGATGATGGTCGACCAATCGGGAATGAAGGACATTGTCGGGCCGCCGGTTGTGCCTTGAAGGCAAGGGTTGTGGGAGATTTCTTTGCAAAAGCCCTAGCCGTACGATTTCGGCGCTTCAACCGGAAAGTGGCGGGCCAGATCACCGCCGGACCATTTCGATCCGGCGGCGTGAACGGTTTGGATCAGCTCGCGAAATAGTTCTGCGTGCCGTGTGCTTCGATCGCTTCGCCGAGACGCGCGAGCGCATGCACATAAGCCGCTGTTCGCACCGAAACGTCCTTGGCCTGGGCGACGTCCCAGATGGCACGGCCCTCGCGCTCCATGATGGTGCGCAGGCGCTCGTGGATCTCCTCGATCGGCCAGTAATAACCCTGGCGGTTCTGCACCCACTCGAAATAGGAGACGGTGACGCCGCCGGCATTGGCCAGGATGTCGGGCAGGACGACGATGCCCTTCTTCTCCAGGACCTCGTCTGCTTCCGCAGTGACCGGGCCATTGGCCAGTTCGAGCACGATGCGCGCCTTGACCTGGTCGGCATTGTCGATGCGGATCATGTTCTCCAGCGCCGACGGCACCAGGATGTCGCAATCGACGCCGACAAGCGCATTGCCGTCGAGCAGCTCATGGCCAGCGTGGCCGGCGGTCGTGACGACCGAACGGCCGCTGTCCTTGGCAACGAAGAGCCGGTCGAGGTCGAGCCCGTTGGCCGCCTGCACCGCACCTTCGGAATCCGAAACGGCAACAATCTTGTGGCCGTCCGAGGCAAGCAGGCGCGCAATGTGCTGGCCGGCATTGCCAAAACCCTGCACGGCGATGCGCAGGCTGCCCTTGAGGCCGAGCTCATCGGCGAGGTGGCGCACGAGATAGAAGCCGCCGCGCGCGGTGGCGTCGCCACGGCCGAGCGAACCGCCCAGCGCCAGCGGCTTGCCGGTGATGACGGCGGGCGAAGCCTGGCCGACGATCTGCGCATACTCATCGGCCATCCAGCCCATGATCATCGAATTGGTGTAGACGTCGGGTGCTGGGATATCGCGGTCGGGACCGATGATGCGGGCAAAAGCCTGGATGTAGGCTCGGGACAGGCGCTCCAGCTCCGCCTTGGACAGCTTGCGCGGATCGACCTGAACGGCACCCTTGCCGCCGCCATAAGGCAGGTTCATCACGGCGCATTTGAAGGTCATCCAGAAGGCCAGCATCTCGACCTCATCGGCGGTCGATTCCGGATGGAAGCGGATGCCGCCCTTGGTCGGTCCGCGCGTGTCGTCATAGCGGCAGCGCCAGGCGATGAAGGATTTGCGCGAGCCGTCGTCCATGCGGATCATCAGACGGGCTTTGGTGGTCTCGCGGGCAAATTTCAGTTTCTCGATAACGTCGGCGTCGACGTTCAGGTGTTTTGCCGCCTCATCAAGGCGCACGAGTGCATGATCGAGAAGACTGACTTCTGACATATAAAACTTCCTAACCTAATCAATGAAATTGCAATTCGGCGAGCGGCCAAGGGGCCGCCTGCGGTGGCCTGCACAAATTTTCGTCAGAACTCAATGCCGTACAAGGACGCAGACTGCCGCAAGGTCACCCGCCACGAGTCGCCGGCGCGAACCGTGAGCCAAAATTTCCGTGCATTTTCGGGGGCGAATTATATGTCCACGCCCTAATGGTCCAGGCCGAGATTCCTGTTGGTCCTGGGCACCCCGAACCAAGCGGAATTGCGGCACCGGCGCAAAGCTCGCCCAGGCGACAGGTTGACTTGCCCTGCCGCACATCATTCAACTGCCGCCGCAGACAGGAGTGGGTAATGCAGGCAGTTTTCGACGGCCACAACGACGTGCTTTATCGGTTGTGGAACAACGCCGCCAAGGGTGCTGACCCGGTCGCGGAGTTCACCGAAGGCACCGCGCAGGGCCATATCGACATGGCGCGCGCCAAAAAGGGCGGCCTCGCCGGCGGGTTGTGCGCGATCTACATCACTTCGGCCAACATGCCCGACGAAGTGCGCGACGAAAACGGCCACTACGCCATTCCGCTGTGCAAGCCGCTCGAACGCGCGCCTTCGCTCGACATCGCTCTCGACATGGCTTCGATCGCCTTCAGGATCGAGCGCGCCGGCGGCTGGAAGATCTGCCACAGCGGCGCCGACATCGACGCGGCACAAGCCGAAGGCAAGTTCGCCGCCGTGCTGCATATGGAAGGTTGCGAGGCGATCGACGCCGATCTTGCCGCGCTCGACGTGTTCTACGCCGCTGGCCTGCGCTCGCTCGGCCCGGTATGGAGCCGCAACACCGTTTTCGGCCATGGCGTTCCCTTTGCCTTCCCGTCGAGCCCCGACACCGGCCCCGGCCTGACCGAAGCCGGCAAACGGCTGGTCAAGGAATGCAATCGCATCGGCATCGCCATCGATCTCGCCCACATCACCGAAAAGGGCTTCTGGGACGTCGCCAAGCTGTCCGACAAGCCGCTGATCGTCAGCCATTCCAACGCCCATGCGATCACGCCGATCAGCCGCAACCTGACCGACAAGCAACTCGCCGCCGTGCGCGAAAGCAACGGCCTGGTCGGGCTGAACTTCGCCGTCACCATGCTGCGCGAGGATGGCGCAAAGAGCGTGGACACCCCGCTCTCCGACATGATCCGCCACGTCGACTATCTCGTCGAGCATGTCGGTATCGACGGCGTGGGACTGGGCTCGGACTTTGACGGCTGCACCGTGCCCGGCGAGATCGGCGACGCAGGCGGCCTGCAGAAGCTCGTTGCGGCCCTTGGGAACGCTGGATATGGTGACGCCGATCTGGCGAAAATATGCCGTGACAACTGGCTGAGGGTTTTGCGCTCGGCCTGGCACGAAACGGCGGCCTAACAACAAATAACCGTCAACTTGGGGAACTGAAAAAATGATGATCGGTAAAATGAACGGGCATTTCCGCCTGATGCTTGCTGGCGCTGCCTTGTCGGCGATGGTTTTTGCCTCGCCCGCGCTTGCGGTGACACCGGCCGACACGCTGGTCCAGGCCTGGGCCATCGACGACACCATCACGCTTGACCCGGCTGAATCCTTCGAGCTCAGCCCAGCCGAATTCCTCGGCAACGCCTATGACATGCTGGTGCGTCTCGACGCCAGCGACACCACCAAGGTGCGCCCCGGCGTCGCCGAGAGCTGGACTGTATCAGACGATGGCCTGGTATACACCTTCAAGCTCAAGCCCGGCTTGAAGTTCGCCTCGGGCAACCCGATCACCGCCGCCGACGTCGCCTGGTCGTTCGAGCGCGCCGTCAAGCTCGACAAGAGCCCCGCCTTCATCCTCACCCAGTTCGGCCTGACCAAGGACAACGTCGCAGACAAAGCCAAGGCCGTCGACGACAGCACTTTCGTCTTCACCGTCGACAAATCCTATGCGCCGTCCTTCGTGCTGAACTGCTTGACCGCCACGGTCGGTGCCGTGATGGACAAGAAGCTGGTGCTCGAGCATGTCGCGCCTGTCACCCCGACCGACGAGTACAAGTTCGACAACGACTTCGGCAATGGCTGGCTTAAAACAGGTTATGCCGGCTCGGGTCCGTTCAAGATCCGCGACTGGCGCGCCAACGAGATCCTCGTGCTGGAGCGCAACGACAATTACTACGGCGAAAAGGCAGCCCTTGCCCGCGTCATCTACCGCCACGTCAAGGAAAGCGCCACCCAGCGCCTGATGCTCGAAGCCGGCGACATCGACGTCGCCCGCAATCTCGAGCCGGGTGACCTGGAGGCGATCTCGAAGAACGCCGACCTGGCCACGACCAGCGCGCCCAAGGGCACGGTCTATTACATCAGCCTCAACCAGAAGAACCCCAACCTGGCCAAGCCCGAAGTGCGCCAGGCGCTGAAGTACCTGGTCGACTACGACGCCATCGGTTCGACCCTGATCAAGGGCATCGGCGAAATCCGCCAGACCTATCAGGCCAAGGGCGTGCTCGGCGCGCTCGACTCCAACCCGTTCACCTACGACGTCGCCAAGGCCAAGGAACTGCTGGAGAAGGCAGGCCTGAAGGACGGCTTCACCGTCACCATGGACGTGCGCAATTCCCAGCCGGTAACGGGCATCGCTGAAGCCTTCCAGCAGACCGTCGGCCAGGCCGGCATCAAGCTGGAGATCATCCCCGGCGACGGCAAGCAGACCCTGACCAAGTACCGCGCCCGCAACCACGACATGTATATCGGTCAGTGGGGCATGGATTACTGGGATCCGAACTCCAACGCCGAAACCTTCACCTCCAACCCCAACAATGCCGACGACGGCACGGTGAAGACGCTGGCCTGGCGCAATGCCTGGGACGTTCCGGAGCTCACCGAAAAGACCAAGGCAGCCCTTCTGGAGCGCGACAACGACAAGCGCGCCGCCATGTACAAGGAACTGCAGCAGGCTGCCCTCGACACCAGCCCGTTCGTGATGATCTTCCAGCAGACCGAGGTCGCTGGCCTGCGCGGCAACGTCAAGAACTACAAGCTGGGGCCGAACTTCGACTCCAACTTCGTCGCTCCCGTGACCAAGGACTGATCCGAAAAGGATCGATCCGTTGACCAGCATGGAAAATCAGACCCAAGCGAGGCGCGCCAACAGGCGCGCCTCTGCTCTCGCAGGCTCGATCGCCAGTTTTTTGGTGATCGTGGCGACGACCTATCTTGGCCTTTTGGCCGTTACCTTCCTCATTGGCCGTGTCGTTCCCATCGATCCGGTGCTGGCGATTGTCGGCGACAGGGCGCCTGCCCATGTCGTTGAGCGCACGCGCATCGAAATGGGCTTCAACCTGCCCTACTACCAGCAGTTCTACCTCTATGTGAAAGGCGTGCTTCAGGGCGATTTCGGCACCTCGGTGCTGACCACCAACCCTGTCATGACCGACATCCGCCGCGTCTTTCCTGCAACCATGGAACTGGCGACCGTCGGCACCATCATCGGTGCGGCCTTCGGCATCCCGCTTGGCGTGCTGGCCGCCGTCAAGCGTGGCAGCCTCGCCGACCAGATCGTGCGCATCATCGGCCTGATCGGCTATTCGATGCCGATTTTCTGGCTGGGGCTTCTGGCGCTTTTGGTGTTCTACGCCCGCCTCGGCTGGACCTCCGGCCCCGGCCGCATCGACGTGGTGTTCGAATATACGTTCACTCCGATCACCGGCTTTTACCTGCTCGACGCTGTCCTCAACCGCGACTGGGCGGCATTCAAGGACATCTTCTCCCACATCATCCTGCCGGCCTCGCTGCTTGGCTATTTCTCGCTCGCCTATATCAGCCGCATGACACGGTCCTTCATGCTCAACGAGCTGAGCCAGGAATACATCGTGGCCGCCCGCGCCAAGGGCCTGTCGGAAACCCGGATCATCTGGGGCCATGCGCTGCGCAACGCCGCCGTGCCGCTGGTCACCGTGATCGCGCTGTCTTACGCCGGCCTGCTCGAAGGCTCGGTGCTGACCGAAACGGTCTTCGCCTGGCCCGGCCTTGGCCTTTACATCACCAATTCGCTGCAGAACGCCGACATGAACGCGGTCCTGGGCGGCACGATTGTCATCGGCTCGGTGTTCATCGCGCTCAACCTGTTTTCCGACCTGCTCTATCGCCTGCTCGACCCAAGGACGCGGATACGATGAGCGACGCTGTTTTGACCCGCCGCGAATGGCTTTTGACCGACAGGCCGCAGTCGCGCCTTCAGGCTCGGCTCGGCCAAGCCTATCTGACCTGGCGCCGCTTCACCGCAAACAAGCTCGCCGTCGTCGGCATGTTCATCATCCTGGCGCTGCTGCTCATTGCCGCCTTCGCGCCGTTGCTTGCGCCCTACTCGCCCTAT
Organism: Aminobacter sp. 01T433; assembly: GCF_056398585.1. Taxonomy (NCBI): domain Bacteria; kingdom Pseudomonadati; phylum Pseudomonadota; class Alphaproteobacteria; order Hyphomicrobiales; family Phyllobacteriaceae; genus Aminobacter; species Aminobacter sp. 01T433. The sequence goes on along the minus strand of NZ_JBFTPR010000019.1, from coordinate 55,985 downwards.
ATCGGCGACCTCAAGAATGCGCGCCTGATGCCGCCCAGCGCCGAATACTGGCTCGGCACCGACGACCAGGGCCGCGATATCCTTTCCAGGCTGATCTACGGCTCGCGCCTCACCTTGCAGGTGGTGGCGCTGGTCGCCATCATCGCCGCACCCGTCGGCCTGCTAGTTGGCACCGCCGCTGGTTATGCCGGCGGCTGGGTCGATGCGGTCTTGATGCGCATCACCGACATCTTCCTCGCCTTCCCCAAGCTGATATTGGCATTGGCTTTTGTCGCAGCGCTTGGACCCGGCATCGGCAACGCCATCATCGCCATCGCACTGACCTCCTGGCCGCCCTATGCCCGCATCGCCCGTGCCGAAACTTTGACCCTGCGCAGCTCGGACTACATCTCGGCAGTCAAGCTGATGGGCGCTTCGCCCATGCGCATCGTGGTGCGCCACATCATGCCGCTGTGCATCTCCTCGCTGATCGTGCGCGTCACGCTCGACATGGCCGGTATCATCCTCACCGCCGCAGGCCTCGGCTTCCTTGGTCTCGGCGCCCAGCCGCCGCTGCCGGAATGGGGCTCGATGATCGCCTCGGGCCGCCGCTTCATCCTCGACCAGTGGTGGGTCGCGGCCGCTCCCGGTGCTGCCATCCTCATCGTCAGCCTCGGCTTCAACCTGCTGGGCGATGGCCTGCGCGACGCGCTCGACACACGCAGCGGTGGCCAATGAGCACGCTGCTGCATGTTGACGACCTCCGCGTATCCTTCCCCACCCGCACAGGTGTGGTGGAGGCGGTGCGCGGCGTCTCCTTCGCGCTTGGCCAGGAGCGGCTCGGCATCGTCGGCGAGTCCGGTTCGGGCAAGTCGCAGACCGGCCGCGCCATCATGGGGCTGACGCCGCAGCAGGCCGAGATCAAGGCCAAGCGGCTCGAATTCGCTGGCATCGACCTTTTGAAGACATCGGCGGCCGAACGGCGGGCCTTGCGCGGCAATCGCATCGCCATGATCCTGCAGGACCCGAAATATTCGCTCGATCCTGTCATGACCATCGGCCGGCAGATCGTCGAGACCCTGCGCACGCATGAAAAGATCGCCAAGTCGGAGGCCCGCGAGCGCGCGCTCGACATGCTCTCGGCGGTGCAGATCCGCGACCCCAAGCGTGTCTTCGACCTTTACCCGCACGAGGTGTCGGGCGGCATGGGCCAGCGCGCCATGATCGCCATGATGCTGATCGCCGGCCCCGAGCTTCTGATCGCCGACGAGCCGACCTCGGCGCTCGACGTCACCGTCCAGCTCGACATCCTGCGCATCCTCGACCGGCTGGTCATCGACCGTGGCATGGGGCTGATCTTCATCTCGCACGATCTGCGCCTGGTCTCGACCTTCTGCGACCGGGTGATCGTCATGTATGCCGGCAAGGTCGTCGAGGAGCTCAAGGCCTCCGAGCTGTCGCAGGCCAGGCACCCCTACACCCAAGGCCTGCTCAACTGCATGCCCAAGATCGGCACGAGCCGGCACCCGTTGCCAGTGCTCGACCGCCAGCCGGAGTGGCTGCTGTGATCCCTGCCCTTTCCATCGATCGCCTGCGCGTCGTCTATGACGAGTTCATCGCGCTCAAGGACGTCAGCCTGACGGTTGCACAAGGTGAATCCTTCGGCCTCGTCGGCGAATCCGGTTCCGGCAAGTCGACGCTGCTGCGCGCCCTAGCAGGCCTGGCACCCGTGACCTCGGGCACTATCGACGTCGGCGGCAAGCGTCTCGGCAAGACGCGTGACAAGGAATTCTACCGCCAGGTGCAGATGGTGTTCCAGGACCCTTACGGTTCGCTGCATCCGCGCCAGACCGTCGATCGGCTGCTGCTCGAGCCCTTGGCGATCCACGGCTTTGCCGACATCGACAAACGCATCCAGCGTGCGCTCGACGAGGTTGGCCTCGGCTCCGGCTTCCGCTTCCGTTATTCGCACCAGCTCTCCGGCGGCCAGCGCCAGCGCGTGGCGATTGCCCGCGCGCTGATCCTCGAACCTTCGGTGCTCCTGCTCGACGAGCCGACATCGGCACTGGACGCCTCGGTGCAGGCCGAAGTGCTCAATTTGCTCGAGCAGATCCGCCGCGACCGCAAGCTGACCTTCGTCATGGTCAGCCACGACCTTGGCGTCATCACCCATATGTGCGAGCGGCTGATGGTGATGCAAAGCGGCGCGGAGGTCGAGCGGCTCGAAGCCGGCGATCTCGCCTCCCGCAATGTCACCAAGGATTATACGCGCAATCTTCTGGTCGCCAGCGAGGGTTTTGTCCGCGAGCCTTGACCTACAGCGCCGCGCGGCCTCTGGACGCGCAAAGGACGCTGTAACGCCTTGAATTGGTGCATGATCCTTTCCGAAAATCGATTCCGATTTTCGGGGTCATGCACCAAGGCTTTCGCTTGCCTGTTGCCGCGCGCGCCTGCACATTGCAGCCGATCAGCAACCCGCATCATCAGGTATCCGCCCATGCTACTCGGCATCGATCCCCTGCTCAGCCCCGATGTGCTTTACGTGCTTCGCTCGATGGGACATGGCGATGACCTGATCATCGCCGACGCCAATTTCCCGGCCGAAGCGATCTCGCGCCAGACGGTGTTCGGCCGCCCGCTGCGCATCGACGCCGACATTGTCCGGGTGATGAAGGCGGTGCTGTCGGTGATGCCTGTCGACACCTTCGTCGACGATGCCTTCGGCCGCATGGAGGTCGTCGGCAATCCGGACGAACTTCCCGACGTTCAGCGCGAGGTCGGCAAGTTGATCGCTGGCACGGACACCAAGATGGTCGGCATCGAGCGCTTCGCCTTTTATGAACGGGCCAAGAAGGCCTACGCCGTCATCCAGACGCAGGAACGCCGCTTCTACGCCGATTTTGCCGTCCGCAAGGGCGTGGTGCCGCCGGACGCTTGAGACAGTTTCGGTTGACGTAGAGCCGCCCCTCATCCCCTACCGGACCTTCTCCCCGTGAACGGGGAGAAGGAACAAGCGGCAACGCCGACGCCCCCCTCGCCCCGTTTACGGGGAGAGGGTAAGGGTGAGGGGCAGCGCTAAGCTGGGCGGAAATGCGCTACGAAAGCGACAGCTTCGCCGCGACATCCTTGAGCAATACGAGAGTCTGGTCGATATCGGCCTGGGCGTCGTCCAGCCGCTGAATATAGGGACAGGTCAGCACCGCGATCGCATAGCCGTCGGGCGTCAGGATCGGCACGGAGATGTCGTCGACGCCCCTGATCTGCTGGCTTTCGGCGATGCGGTGGCCGTCCCTGCGGTAGCCTTCGAGCACCGGCTCTAGCTTGGCCCGGGCGATTGCCAGCTTGGTTCCTTCCCACCGTATCGTTGCCTCCGCCTGGGAGTGCTCGTCCTGGAAGGCAAGCAGGGTCTGGCCCGACCCCGTCGCAAGCAGGTCGATATGGGCACCGATCCTGATGCCGAACTCCCAATTGCCTGGGCAACTGGCATGCGCCACGACTAGTGCCGCCCCACCCTCCGGCACCACCAGATGGCAGGATTGGCCGGCATCGCTGGCAAAGCCGTCCATCAGCGGCAGCGCCCGCGCCACAAGGCGCCGAACCGGCGGATGCCGGTGGGCCAGCACGAACAGCTTCATGGTCAGGGCGTAGCGGTCGCCTTCGGGTGAGCGGCTGACATAATCGCGCGCCACCAGCCGTTCGAGCATGCGGTAGACTTCGCTTGGCCCCCGGCCCATCGCCTTGACGATTTCGGCGCGTGTCAGCCCACCCGGCTGCTCGGACAGCAGTTCCAGGATGTCGAGCCCCTTGTCGAGCGCCGGCGCCCGGTAGCGCTCGTCCTTGTCCTGGTCGTTTGCGGCGTAAGCTGGCCTTTTGGGCATCGCTCGAAATCCTCCCAGTCGACCGCCCCACATTTCCCGTTGCAAGGTCGGTTCATTTATGAATAGTATGTTCGTATATACACAGACGCAAGCAGTTTGCTGGGAGGGCAACGGTTATGCGACTAAGCGGGAAACGCATCTTCATTTCCGCCGCCGCCCAAGGCATCGGCCGCGCCAGTGCGCTGGCCTGCGCCAAAGAGGGCGCCCACGTCATTGCCACAGACATCAACGCCGAGGCGTTGGCGGCACTCGCGGCCGAAAGTAGCCGCATCGAGACCCATCGTCTCGATGTGCGTGATGGCAATGCGGTCGCAGCCTTCGCCAAGCAGCAGCCAGCCCTCGACGGGCTCTTCAACTGCGCCGGTTTCGTGCACAACGGCACCATCTTGGACTGCAGCGACGAAGACTGGGATTTCAGCTTCGACCTCAACGTCAAGAGCATGTACCGCACCACCAAGGCCTTCCTGCCCGGCATGCTGGAGCAGGCGGAAAAGACCGGTGGCGTTGCCATTCTCAACATGGCCTCGATGGCCTCGTCGATCAAAGGCTTCCCCAACCGCCTGCTCTATGGCGCGACCAAGGCTGCGGTGATCGGCTTCACCAAGGGCATGGCCGCCGACTATGTCAGGCGCGGCGTGCGCTGCAACGCGCTCTGCCCCGGCACTGTCGACACACCCTCGCTGCGCGGCCGCATCGCTGCTGCCGCCGACCCTGTCCAGGCCGAAAAGGACTTCATCGCCCGCCAGCCGATCGGCCGCCTGGCGACCGTTGACGACATCGCGCCGCTGGTCGTTTACCTGTTGTCCGATGAATCCCGCTTCGTCACCGGCCAGGCTGTCCTGGTCGACGGCGGCGTCACCATCTAGGCGGGGCGGCGGCCATGATCGAAAGGATCGACGGCCACTGCCACTACTGGACGCTTCACCGCGGCGATTATGGCTGGCTGACGCCTGATGCCGCTCATCTCGCGCCGATCTATCGCGACTTTGGCCCGCCCGAGATGCGTCCCCTCGCCGACACCGCTGGCATCGCCCAGCGTATCCTGGTCCAGGCGGCCCCGACCGAGGCGGAAACACAGTTCCTGCTCGATCAGGGCCGCGAAGACACAGCAGTTGCAGGCGTCGTCGGCTGGGTCGATCTGTCTTTGCCCGATAGCATTGCGTCGCTGGAGCGCCTCGCGAAAAACCCGCTCTTCAAGGGCGTGCGGCCGATGCTCCAGGATCTCGACGATCCCGACTGGATCGCCACCCGCCCGCTTGCTGAAGCCATCGCCGCGTTGAAGCGGCTCGGCCTGCGTTTCGACGCCCTGGTCATGCCCCAACAACTCGCTGGGCTGAAACGTTTCGTCGATGCGAACCCCGACCTTCCCGTCATCATCGACCATGCCGCAAAGCCTGCACTTGCGGCTGAAGCCAACGATCCGCGCCTCGCTATGTGGGAGACAGGCATGGCAGCGCTTGCACGTCACCCACAGGTGCATTGCAAGCTTTCCGGCCTGCTCACCGAGCTGCCCGCCGACCGCCGCTCCACACCCGAAAAAGCCGTCGCGGCTCTCCGGCCTACAGTCGAAAAGCTGCTGGCCTGGTTCGGTCCGCGCCGCATCGTCTGGGGATCGGACTGGCCGGTCCTGACCCTGGCAGGGAGCTTCGGCTTCTGGATCGCGGTCACCGAACTCTTGCTCGAAGGTCTCAGCGCGAACGAACGGGAACAGATCCTCTCGGCGACGGCCAAGCGCTTCTACGGCATCGAAGGAGGACGCGCATGAACGCCCTCGTCGTCATGAAGAACATCGAGAAGTCGTTCCCCGGCGTGCGCGCGCTGCACAACGCCCAGCTTGAACTGCGCTCGGGCGAAGTCCACGCGCTGATGGGCGAGAACGGTGCTGGCAAATCGACGATGATGAAGATCCTCGCCGGCATCTACCGGCGCGACGCTGGCGAAATCCTGCTCGACGCCAAGCCGGTCGAGATCAACTCGCCACGCCAGGCGCAGGACCTCGGCATCGGCATCATCCATCAGGAACTCAACCTGATGCCGCATCTGACGGCGGCGCAGAACATGTTCATCGGCCGCGAGCCGCGCAAGGCCGCCGGCCTGCTGCTCGATGAAGGCAAGCTCAACGCCCAGGCCGCCGAAATCTTCGCCAGCATGCATTTGAAGCTCGATCCGCGCACGCTGGTCGGCGGGCTGACCATCGCCCGCCAGCAGATGGTCGAGATCGCCAAGGCCCTGTCCTACCGCTCGCGCGTGCTGATCATGGACGAGCCGACGGCTGCCTTGAACGATGCCGAGATCGCCGAGCTGTTCGCCATCATCGCCCGGCTCAAGGCCGAGGGCGTCGGCATCGTCTACATCTCGCACAAGATGGATGAGTTGAAGCGCATCGCCGACCGCGTCACCGTCATGCGCGACGGCGAATATATCGGCACGGTGCCGGCCGAAACGACGCCGGTCGAAAAGATCATCTCGATGATGGTCGGCCGCGCCCTCACCGAAGACCGCCCCCACATGCCCGATCATGCCAATTCGGAGGTCGTGCTCGATGTCAGGAACCTCCGTCGCGGCGCGGTCATCCGCGACGTCAGCTTCTCCGTGCGCAAGGGCGAGATCCTCGGTTTCGCCGGCCTGATGGGTGCCGGCCGCACCGAGGTCGCGCGCGCCATCTTCGGCGCCGACCGGCGCGACAGCGGCGACATCTTCATGCACGGCAAGATGGCCGACATCCGCAAGCCGCAGGATGCCGTGCGCGCCGGCATCGGCTACCTCTCCGAGGACCGCAAGCATTTCGGCCTCGCCACAGGCATGGACGTGCGCAACAATGTCGTGCTGGCGAGCCTGCGCCGCTTCACTGGTCCCGGCGGCCTGCTGAAAGAAGCCGCCATGCACGATGCGGCAAGCCGCTACATCGACCAGCTGGCGATCAAGACCCCGTCCGACCGCCAGGAAGTGCGGCTGCTTTCCGGCGGCAACCAGCAGAAGATCGTCATCGCCAAATGGCTGCTGCGCGATTGCGAGGTGCTGATCTTCGACGAACCGACGCGCGGTATCGATGTCGGCGCCAAGAACGAAATCTACAAGCTGCTCAATGCGCTCGCCCAGCAGGGCCGCGCCATCATCGTCATCTCGTCCGAACTGCCCGAGGTGCTCCGGCTTAGCCACCGCATCGCTGTCATGTGCGAGGGCAGGCTGACCGGCATTTTGCCTGGTGGCGCCAGCCAGGAAGAGATCATGCACCTCGCCACGCTGCGCGGCGAAGGCGCCAACCAAAATAACAAGCCGGCTAAGGGAGAGGCCAAATGAGCGCGACCGCGTCCACCGGAATTGTCTCGACAGGCTCGAAATTCTCCGGCGCCCACAGGCTGCTTGCCTTCGCCAGCCTGATCGCGCTGATCCTCGTCTTCAGCCTCGCCTCGCCCAACTTCATGCAGACCTCCAACATCATCGCCATCCTGCAGGCAACGTCGGTCAACGGCGTGCTGGCGATTGCAGCAACCTTGGTCATCATCACAGGCGGCATCGACCTGTCGGTCGGCACGCTGATGACCTTTTGCGCCGTCTGTGCGGGCGTGGTGCTGACCTTCTGGGGCATGCCTCTGGGCCTCGGCGTGCTAGCCGCTATCCTTGCAGGCGCTTGCAGCGGCACCTTGTCCGGCACCTTCGTCGCCAAGCTCAAGATCCCGCCCTTCATCGCCACGCTCGGCATGATGCTGATCCTCAAGGGCCTGTCGCTGGTCATCTCAGGCACGCGTCCGATCTATTTCAACGGAACACCCGGATTCACCCAGATCTCGCAAGGCTCGCTGATCGGCACGGTCATTCCCAGCCTGCCCATCCCCAACGGCGTGCTGATCCTGTTTCTGGTGGCGATCGCCACGAGCTTCATCCTCGAGCGCACCATCCTTGGCCGCTTCACCTTCGCGCTCGGCTCCAACGAGGAGGCCGTGCGCCTGTCGGGCGTCAACACCGACCGCTGGAAGATCGCCGTCTATGCGCTCGCCGGCAGCATCTGCGGCGTCGCCGGTCTGCTGATCGCCTCGCGCCTCAATTCGGCCCAGCCCGCGCTCGGCCAGGGCTACGAGCTTGACGCCATCGCAGCAGTGGTCATCGGCGGCACCTCGCTCTCGGGTGGGCGCGGCACCATCATCGGCACGCTCATCGGCGCGCTCATCATCTCCGTGCTCGCCAACGGCCTGCGCATCCTTTCGGTCGCCCAGGAATGGCAGACCGTGGTCACCGGCTCGATCATCATTCTCGCCGTCTACACCGACATTCTGCGGCGCCGCAGGCTTTGAGGAAGGCTTGCTTCGCGCAGTGCATCGCCCTGCGCCAACACCAACAAGAGAGCGAAAACGCTCCACCAGAAACGATCAACCAAAGTTCAATCGGAGGAAACATGTTCACCAGACGCACTGTGCTCGGCGCCCTTAGCGCCATGACAATCCTCGGCTACGGCTCGACCATGGCAATGGCCCAGGACAAGATGTACATCCCGCTGATCTCCAAGGGCTTCCAGCACCAGTTCTGGCAGGCCGTGAAGGCGGGCGCCGACAAGGCCGCCGCCGATCTCGGCGTCACCGTAACCTTCGAAGGCCCGGATTCGGAAACGCAGGTCGACCGCCAGATCGACATGCTGGCCGCCGCCCTCGCCAAGAAGCCGGCAGCGATCGGTTTCGCCGCCCTCGACAGCCAGGCTGCCCTGCCGCTGCTGCAGCAGGCCAAGGACGCCAAGATCCCGGTCGTCGCCTTCGACTCCGGCGTCGAAGGCGATATCCCGGTCGCCACCGCCTCGACCAACAACATCGCCGCCGCGTCCCTTGCCGCAGACAAGATGGCCGAACTGATCGGCGACGAAGGCAAGGTGGCACTGGTCGTGCACGACCAGACCAGCCGCACCGGCATCGACCGCCGCGACGGCTTCGTCAACCGCATGAAGGAAGCCCACCCGAAGGTCGAGATCGTCGCCATCGAATATGGCGAGGGCGATCACCTCAAGTCGACCGAGATCACCAAGGCGATCCTGCAGGCCAACCCCGACCTCAAGGGCATGTTCGGCGCCAATGAAGGCTCGGCCATCGGCGTGGTCAACGGCGCCAAGGAACTGGGCCGCAAGCTGGTGATCATCGGCTACGATTCGGGCGCCCAGCAGAAGGCGGCGATCCGCGACGGCGAGATGGCTGGCGCCATCACCCAGAACCCGGTCGGCATCGGCTACAAGACCGTCGAAGCGGCGGTCAAGGCAGCCAAGGGTGAAGCAGTCGAAAAGAACATCGACACCGGCTTCTACTACTACGACAAGACCAACATCGATAAGCCTGAGATCGCAGCCGTCCTGTACGACTGATCCTGTCCAAACCACCCGGAGGCGGCTCGCCGCCTCCGGTTTCTTCCAAACAAGGTGATTGTAATGAAACTGCTCCGCTACGGCCCCAAGGGCAACGAAAAGCCCGGCATCCTCGACTCCGCGGGCCGCGTCCGCGACCTCTCGGGCGTCGTCGACGACATCGCCGGCGACGTGCTGACACCTGAAGGCCTCGCCCGTCTGCGCGGCATCGATCCTCAGACGCTGCCGCTCGTCGCCGGCACGCCCCAGGATGACCTGCGTCTCGGCGCCTGCGTCGGCCGCATCGGAAAATTCATCTGCATCGGCCTCAACTACGCCGACCACGCCGCCGAAACGGGAGCCGCGATCCCCGCCGAACCCATCGTCTTCAACAAGTGGACGTCCGCCATCGTCGGTCCCGACGATGACGTCGAAATCCCGCGCGGATCGGTCAAGACCGACTGGGAGGTCGAGCTCGGCGTCGTCATCGGCAAGCCCGGCCGCTACATCGACGAGGCCGACGCCATGTCCCATGTCGCCGGCTATTGCGTCATCAACGACGTCTCCGAGCGCGAATACCAGATCGAGCGCGGCGGCACCTGGGACAAGGGCAAGGGCTGCGACACCTTCGGCCCGACCGGCCCGTGGATGGTGACTGCTGACGAGATCGCTGACCCGCAAAACCTCAAGATGTGGCTCGACGTCGACGGCAAGCGCTTCCAGGACGGCTCGACCAAGACGATGATTTTCTCGGTCCAGCAGGTTGTCGCCTATCTCAGCCGCTTCATGAGCCTGCAGGCCGGCGACGTCATCTCCACCGGCACACCGCCCGGCGTCGGCCTTGGCCAGAAGCCGCCCGTCTATCTCAAAGCCGGCCAGACCATGCATCTCGGCATCGAAGGCCTCGGCACCCAGAGGCAGCGCGTCATCGCCGCCTGAACCATTAGGGACCCCTGCTATGACCAGCATCATCGACATGCGGGTGCTCGACCTGCGCTTCCCGACCTCGAAGCATCTCGACGGTTCCGACGCGATGAACCCGGACCCCGATTATTCGGCGGCCTATGTCATCCTGGAAACCGACACGCCCGGCATTGAAGGTCACGGCCTGACCTTCACCATCGGCCGTGGCAACGAGATCTGCTGCGCGGCGATCGAAGCGATGCGCCACCTCGTCGTCGGGCTGGACATGGACAAGGTCGCAGCCGACATGGGCGCCTTCTGGCGCCATGTCACCTCCGACAGCCAGTTGCGCTGGATCGGGCCCGACAAGGGCGCGATCCACCTCGCAACCGGCGCCGTCGTCAACGCGGTGTGGGACATCTGGGCCAAGATGTCGGGCAAGCCGGTATGGAAGCTGGTCGCCGACATGTCGCCGGAAGAACTCGTGCGCTGCATCGACTTCCGCTACATCACCGACTGCATCACGCCTGACGAAGCGCTCGCCATGCTGCGCGACAAAGCGCCTGGCAAGGCCGAGCGGATCGCCATCCTCGAGCGCGAAGGCTATCCCTGCTACACCACTTCGGCCGGCTGGCTCGGCTATGAGGACGAGAAGCTGCGCCGTCTCTGCCGCGAGGCGGTCGATGCCGGCTTCAACCACGTCAAGCTGAAGGTCGGGCGCGACAAGGCCGACGACATCAGGCGCCTGCGCATCGCGCGTGAAGTGCTGGGGCCGGATCGCCAGCTGATGATCGACGCCAACCAGGTCTGGGAAGTCGATCAGGCGATCGACTGGGTGCGCGACCTCGCCTTCGCCAAGCCGTGGTTCATCGAGGAGCCGACAAATCCCGACGATGTCGAGGGCCACCGCAAGATCCGCGAAGGCGTGGCGCCCGTCCAGGTCGCCACGGGCGAGATGTGCCAGAACCGCATCATGTTCAAGCAGTTCATCATGCGCGGCGCCATTGACGTGGTGCAGATCGACGCCTGCCGTCTCGGCGGCGTCAACGAGATCCTCGCCGTTCTGTTGATGGCTGCGAAGTACGATCTGCTGGTCTGTCCGCACGCCGGCGGCGTCGGACTGTGCGAATACGTCCAGCATCTGTCGATGATCGATTACATCTGCATCGCCGGCACCCGCGAGGGCCGTGTCGTCGAATATGTCGACCACCTGCACGAGCACTTCAAGGAACCCTGCATCGTCCGCAACGCCGCCTATTTACCCCCAACGGCGGCAGGTTTCTCCATCGAGATGAAGCCGGCGACGCTCAAAGACTATCAGTTCAAGGGCTGACGGAGATGGATCTCGGGCTGAAGGACAAGGTCATCATCGTCACCGGCGGCGGTGCCGGCATCGGCGGCGCGGTCGCGCTTGGCCTTGCCGCTGAAGGCGCCATTCCCGTCGTCTTCGGCCGCAGCCCGCTGGCCGAAGATTTTGCCGCGAAACTCAAGGCGGCATCGCCGCGCTCGATGTTCGTCCAGGTCGAGTTGATGCACGATCCCGAGATCGGCGCGGCCGTCGAGAAGGTGGCAAAAGCTTTCGGCCGCATCGACGGGCTGGTCAACAATGCCGGCATCAATGACGGCATCGGCCTCGAAGCCGGCCCGGAAGCCTTCCGCGAGTCGCTGGAACGCAATTTGGTCCACTACTACACGACAGCGCATCACTGCCTGCACTGGCTCAAGGCGGCACGCGGATCGATCGTCAACGTCTCGTCCAAGACAGCACTCACTGGCCAGGGCAACACCAGCGGCTACACCGCCGCCAAGGGCGCGCAGCTATCCTTGACGCGCGAATGGGCGGCAGCGCTGCGCGGCGACGGTGTCCGCGTCAACGCTGTCATTCCGGCAGAAGTGATGACGCCGCTCTACGAGAAGTGGCTCAAGACCTTCGACGATCCCGAGGCGCGCCTTGCCGAGATCACCAGGCGCATTCCGCTGGGACAGCGCATGACCACGGCAGAAGAGATCGCCGACACGGTGCTTTTCCTGCTGTCGGACCGCGCCAGCCACACCACCGGCCAGTGGCTGTTCGTCGACGGCGGCTACACCCACCTCGACCGCGCGTTGGACTGACCGGGATCGCGAGAGCATGATCCCCGACGGCCGATGCCTCGCCGGCACCGGCCGTCCTGTCCCGCCTGCGTCAGGCGATCGTCATGCGGTGCGACACATTCTTGATGACGGTGTACTGCGCCAGCCCTTCGAGGCCGCCTTCACGGCCGTAACCGCTTTCCTTCACGCCGCCGAACGGCGTTTCGGGAACGGACGCCTCCAGCGTGTTGATCGAGACATTGCCCGCCTCGATCCCGTCCGCAAGCTGGTCGGCGATGCGGGCCGAATGCGTGAAGGCATAGGCCGCCAGGCCGAAGGGCAGCGCGTTGGCCTTTTCGATAGCCTCTTCGACGGAACGCACGGGATTGATCAGCGCCATCGGGCCGAACGGCTCCTCGCGCATGGCGCGCGCGTCGTCCGGCAGGTCAGCGATCGTGGTGACGGGGAAGAAATAGCCGCGATTGCCGAGCCGCTCGCCGCCTGTCAGAACGCGGGCACCCTTGGCGCGGGCGTCCGCCGCCATCGCTTCCAGGGCCTCGATCCGGCGATGGTTGGCCACAGGCCCCATCTGGGTGGCAGAATCCAGCCCGTTGCCCACCGTGATGGCGCGGGCCGTCTCGGCGAACGCCTTGGTGAAGGCTTCATAGATACGCTCCTGCACAAAGAAGCGCGTAGGCGAGGTGCAGACCTGCCCGGAATTGCGCGCCTTGCGCACCGCCGAGGTGATCGCGGCAGCGACGGGATCAACATCGTCGCAGACGATGACAGGCGCATGACCGCCGAGTTCCATCAGCACCGGCGTCATGTGGCGCGCCGCCATCTCGGTCAGGTGCTTGCCAACGGCGGTCGAGCCGGTGAAGGCGACCAGCCGGACCTGGCTCTGGGGAATGAGATAGCCCGAAATCTCCGCAGGCACGCCGAAGACGAGGTTGAAGACGCCTGCGGGCAGGCCCGCATCGTGGAACGCACGCGCGATATGGAAAGCGCCCGCAGGTGTTTCCTCGGCGGCTTTCAGGATGATCGAGCATCCTGCGGCTAGCGCGCCTGCGATCTTGCGCGACGGCTGGCTCATCGGGAAGTTCCACGGCGAAAACGCCGCAACCGTGCCGATGGGCTGGTGATGCACGATGTATTTGATGCCCGGCTCGCTGGGAATGACGCGGCCATAGGTGCGCTGGCCTTCCGCCGCGTCCCATTCGAAAAACTCGCAGCCGCGAATGACCTCGAGACGAGCCTGGGCGAGCGGCTTGCCGTGCTCCACGGTGATGGCATAGGCGATCTCTTCGATGCGTTCACGCATCAGCTGGGCAGCCTTGAGGATGACCTCGGCGCGCCTTGCCGGCGAGGTCTTGCGCCAAACGTTGAAGCCTTTCGCCGCAGCGTCGAGCGCGTCGTCGAGGTCCGCGCGCGAGGCGACCGGCACCGCGCCGATGACGGTTTCGTCAGCCGGATTGAGCACAGGCTGGGTGTCGACCGTCTTGCGCCAGGAGCCGCCGATGTAAAGCATGAGGTCGGGATAGGTGTTCGTCATGAAAGTCTCCATTGTCCCTGGCGGCTAGCGCGCAAGGGGGGAAAGCTGGTTTTCGATAAGCCTGACAAGGCTGAGCGCGGTCATCTCGGATGATTTCGGATTGTTCTTGAGCGCTTCGTTTTCAAGGCGCAGATCAAGCCGGCCAAAGGCGCCTGAGGCGCTGACCTCGTGGACGTTGCGCTTGGCTGCCGGGTCGGCCACCAGCACAATGCGCGTACGGTCGAGGCCGATACCCGACAAAGCGGAAATGACGGCCACATTGGCATTCTGCGGGAACGCGTTGGCCGCCTGACGCGCCGTGCCGGTGAAAAACGCGCTGCGCTCCGTGAGCTTGTCGAGGTTAACGAGCTCACTCGCCTTGGTGCCTTGCCATGCCAGCGGCGGCTTGACGATGGTGTGCGTCACCTCGTCGATCGGCAGGATCGAGGCTGCGGCCAGCGCGCCCAGGTCGCCGAGTGCGCCCGATGGCATGACGATACGGCTCCCGGTCTCGCGTGCCACGGCAAGCAGCCGCTCGTGGAGTGCGTCGTCGCAGAATGCGCTCGTCGAGGAGACGACAAAGCTTGCCGCATGCCGCAAAGCCGCCTCGCCCCAGATGGCGACGGCGGGGCGGCCTGCAACTTCGATCACCATGTCGACGTCGAGCCTTGCCAGTTCGTCTGTGCTTGAGATCAACCGCGCACCTTCGGGGAGATTGTCGCGCACTTGTCCGACATCGCGGACAGCGACGGCTACGATCTCGACGCCCGCCGGCTTGCGCTCGGCGAGCAGCTCGCCAACGCGGCCGGCAATCGCGCCCCAGCCAACGAAGCATATCCGCAACCGGCGTTGCCGCTTCTCAGAGGCCGACATAGCGCTGCACCAGTTCGGCGTTGCGGGTCAGGTCTTCGCCGGTTCCCGACCAGACTGTCCTGCCCTTTTCCAGGATGTAGTGGCGATCGGCGAGCCGCTTCAGCACGTTGAGGTTCTTGTCGATCAACAGGATCGACTGCCCCTCCGCCTTCAGCGCCTCGATGCAAGCCCAGATCTCGGCACGGATGACCGGCGCCAAGCCCTCGGTCGCTTCATCGAGGATGAGCAGCTTGGGATTGGTCATCAGCGCGCGGCCGACGACCAGCATCTGCTGTTCGCCGCCCGACAGCGTGCCCGCTGCCTGGCCGGCACGTTCGCGCAGGCGCGGAAACAGCGCGTAGACGCGTTCAAGCGTCCAGGCATTCTTGCGGCCGAGGCGATTGGCAGCGGTGGCAACGAGGTTTTCGCGCACCGTCAGCGTGGAAAACGCCTGGCGTCCCTCGGGCACCAGACCGACGCCAAGCCGCGCCACCGTCTCGGGCATGGCACCGCGGACATCGCGGCCACCGAAGCTGATCTCGCCCGACAGCGGCTTGAGCAGGCCCATGATCGATTTGACCGTGGTTGTCTTGCCCATGCCGTTGCGGCCGAGCAGCGTCACCACCTCGCCGTCGCCGATCTCCAGCGCGACATCGAAAAGCACCTGGCTTCGCCCGTAGGCCGACTGCAATTTGGCGACGCTCAGCATAGCTCGTCTCCCTCGCCCAGATAGGCCGTTCGGACCTCGGGATTGTCCCTGATTTCGTCGACCGAACCGGTGGCGATGATGCGGCCATAGACCAGCACCGAGACGCGGTCGGCGAGCGCAAACACCGCCTCCATGTCGTGCTCGACAAGCAGCATCGAGACCTGGTTCTTGAGGCCGCGCAGCATCTCGATCATCTGCTGGCTTTCGAGATGGCCGAGACCGGCCATTGGCTCGTCGAGCAAAAGCAGGCGAGGCTTGGTGGCGAGCGCCACGGCCAGTTCGAGCTGCTTCTGCTCGCCATGCGACAGGTTGGCGACCAGCTCGTCGGCGCGGTCGGCAAGGCCGGCACCTGCGAGGTAGCTGCGCGCATCTTCACGCAGCTCGGCCTCGTGCCTGACATTGCCCCAGAAGCGGAAGCTGTGGCCCTGCCGCACCTGGACGGCGATGGCGACATTGTCGAGCACCGTATAGTCCGGCAGCAGGCAGGTGATCTGGAAGGTGCGCGCCAGCCCCATCGACACGCGCTTTGCGGTCGGCAAGGTGGTGATCGGCTGGCCGGCGAGTTCGATGGTGCCTTCGTTCTGCTTGAGCTCGCCCATCAGCTGCGAGATCAGCGTCGTCTTGCCGGCACCGTTCGGGCCGATCAAGGCGTGGATCTCGCCGGGCCTCACGGTCAAATCGACATGGTCGGTGGCAAGCAGGCCGCCGAAGCGCTTGACCATGCCCTGGACGTTGAGGACAGGAGTGGTCATGCGCGCCTCCCGAACATACGGGCACCGAGCGCCTGGACGCCGCCTTGGGTGTAGAGCACGACAAACAGCAGGATCAGTCCAAGGCCCAGCTGCCAGTTCTCCGTCCATGAAGCGAGGATGGATTCAAGCACGATGAACACGGCTGCACCGAGCAGCGGTCCGAACAAAGTGCCGACACCGCCCAGGATGACCATCACCATCAGTTCGCCCGACTTGGTCCAGTGCATCATGTCGGGGCTGGCATAGCGCAGGAAATTGGCCATCAGCGCCCCGGCAAGGCCGCAGCCCATGCCGGAGATGACGAAGGCCATCAGCTTGTAGCGATAGGCGGGAAGGCCAATCGCCGCCATGCGCTTTTCGCTCTGGCGCAGGCCGACGATGACGTTGCCGAAGCGCGAATTGACGATGCGCCACAAGATCACGAAAAACAGCACCGTGATCGCCAGGCAGACATAATAGACGGTCTGCTTGTCGCGCATGTTGAGGCCCGGCAGCTCGTTGGCACGGCGGATGATCAGCCCGTCATCGCCGCCATAGGTCTTCAGCGAGACAAACAGGAAAAACAGCATCTGCGCGAAGGCCAGCGTGATCATGATGAACTGCACACCGCCGGTGCGCAGCGACAAGGCCCCGATGAGCGCCGCCATGATGCCGGAGACCACCAGCGCCACCGGAATGGTGATCAGAAGCTGGTTGGTTCCTGATATGAAGCCGAAAAGCGGCTCGCCCAGCGCGTAGTGCTGGTAGAGGATACCGACGACATAACCGCCGATGCCGAAGAAAGCGGCGTGGCCGAAGCTCACCATGCCGCCATAGCCGAGCACGAAGTTGAGGCTCGCGGCAGCAATGCCGTAGATCAGCACGCGTGTCGCCAGCGACGTCAGCGCGGCGTAGCCGGTTGCGTCGGCGACCGTCGGCAATGCGATCAGCGCGATCAGCACGCCGGCAAGCAAGGCAGGTCGCTTGAGTGATTTTTCCATGGGCCAGTCAGCGCCTAGTTCAGGAATTTCGGATGAACAGGCCCTTTGGCCTGATGAGAAGCACGAGCGCCATCAGCAGATAGATGCCCATCGACGAGATGCCGGCGCCGAGCGCGTCCGCATCCGGACCGACCATGACCTGGCGCAGAAGGCCAGGCAGATAGGCGCGCAGGCCGGTGTCGACGATACCGAGGATGAGGCTGGCGAAGAAGGCACCACGGATCGAGCCGACGC
Source organism: Aminobacter sp. 01T433 (assembly GCF_056398585.1). Lineage (NCBI taxonomy): Bacteria > Pseudomonadati > Pseudomonadota > Alphaproteobacteria > Hyphomicrobiales > Phyllobacteriaceae > Aminobacter > Aminobacter sp. 01T433. The sequence continues at coordinate 38,774 of NZ_JBFTPR010000019.1, read as the reverse complement.
CGCCGATCACCACCACGACGAAGGTCGTGATCAGGATCTGCTCGCCCATGCCGACCTGCACCGCAAGGATCGGGCCAGCCATGAAACCGGCGAGACCGGCAAGCAGCGCACCCAGGCCGAACACCAGCGTGTAGAGCAGCCGGATGTCGACGCCGAGTGCCCGCACCATCTCGCGGTTGGTCGAGCCGGCGCGGACCAGCATGCCGATGCGCGTCTTGTTGATCAGGAGGTAGAGCCCGAGCGCCACCAGCAGGCCAACGGCGATGATCGCCAGCCGGTAGATCGGATAGACCAGCCCCGGCAGCAGTTCGACCGAACCGTCGAGCAAGGCCGGCATCGACACGAACAGCGGCTGGCGTCCAAACAGGATGGTGATGGTCTGGTTGAAGATCAGGATCAAGCCGAAGGTCGCCAGCACCTGGTCGAGATGGTCACGCCCATAAAGCCGCCGCACGACAAGGAATTCGATTGCAGCGCCGGTGACGGCAGCCGCCGCAAGGGCCGCTGGAATGCCGAGCCAGAACGAACCGGTTTCAGCCGCTACCCACGTGCCGGCATAGGCGCCGATCATATAGATCGAGCCATGCGCCAGGTTGATGACGCCCATGATGCCGAAGATCAGCGTCAGGCCGGCCGCCAGCAGGAAAAGCATGACGCCGAATTGCACGCCATTGAGCATCTGTTCGAGGAAGAGCGTCATCGCCTATCGCTTCGATTGGGAAAAATTGGGAGAAATGGCGAGCGGCAATCGTGCCGCCCGCAGCATCGAGCGGGCCGAAACTACATCTTGCAATCGGCGGCGTAGACGTCGCCATGGTCCTTGAAGACCTCGCCGACCGTCTTCAACACCGGCTTGCCGTCGGCGCCCTTTTCGACCTTCAACGCGTACCAGTTCTGAACCGGGTGCTGGTTGGGGCCGAATGCGAACTTGCCGCGAACCGACTCGAAGTCGGCCTTGCGCAGCGCGTCTCGGAACGCGTCGGCGTCGTCGATATTGCCGCCGGTCGCCTTCAGCGCCGAAGCGTAGGCGAGTGCCGCGTCATAACCCTGGCTGGCATAGTAGGTCACCGGACGGTTGTAGGTCTTGTTCCAGGCGTCCATGAACTTCTTGTTGGCCGCGTTGTCGAAGTCCGAGTTCCAGTGGCTCGACACGTTGAGGCCGATGGCGGCATCGCCGACGGCAGCAAGTGTCACACCGTCCATCGACGGCTCGGCCACGACCATGGGGATTTCCTTCATCAGGCCCGACTGCTCGTACTGGCGCAGGAAGGTGATGCCGAGTCCGCCCGGATGGAACTGGAACACCACGTCAGGCTTGGCCGCGCGCACCTGGGCGAGTTCCGCTGCAAAGTCGGTCTGGTCGAGGCGGGTGTAGATTTCGCCCGCGATCTCACCCTTGAAATAGCGCTTGAAGCCGGCGATGGCGTCCTTGCCTGCCTGGTAGTTGGGCGCCAGCACGAAGGCCTTCTTGTAGCCGAGATTGGTGGCGTTCTGTCCGGCGCTCTCATGCAGCGAGTCGTTCTGCCAGGAGACGACGAAATAGTTCTCGTTGCACTCCTTGCCGGCAAGGTTCGAAGGTGCGGCGTTCGGGCTGATGTAGAAGGCGCCGCTGTCGACGATGTCAGGAATGGTGGCGCCGGCGACATTGGAAAAGACGATGCCGGTGAACAGCTTGATGCCGTTTTCGCTGAGGAAGCGCTCGGCGATCTGCTTGCCCTGGCCGGGCTTGAGGCCGTCATCCTCAACGACGAGTTCGACCGGCACGCCGCCGAGCTTGCCATCTTCCATGGCGAGCTTGAAGCCGTCGCGGATGTCCTGGCCGAGATAGCCGGCCGGGCCCGAAAGCGTGGTGATCATGCCGATCTTGACCGGGTCGGCGGCGAAGGCCGGCAGTGCCGCCAAGGCGGCGACGGAAGCGGCAAGCAAGACACGTCTGAAATTCATGGGTCAGTTCTCCTCTGGGTGGCGTCTTATGGGCGCGCGTTGTTATTTGCCGGCTTAGCTGTCGTCTCGATTTCGAGAGGACAAAACCTGAAAGAAGCCGCATCCGCCTCAAGCCGGCCGAAGACAGGAGCGGGAAAATGGTAAGGCGCAAGCACCGTATTGGCTGCCGCGGCATCAGTGAGCAGCGCGATGCGCGTCGTGCGTGCCTGCTTGGGGTCCTCGCAGAAATTGCAAACGATGCTGTCGTCGCCGAGCTGCAGCGGGTGATGCACAGCGTCGGCGAGAAACAGCACCTGGCCCTCCCCTGTTGCCAGCGACACCACCACCATACCCGGCGAATGGCCGGGCGCCGGGCGCAGCGTGAGGCCGGGCACGACCTCGGCATCTGAAGCGACCGCCTCGAAGCCGACGCTGCGAATAATAGGCAACACGCTATCTGCGAAGGCGCCGTGCAATGTGTAGCCCAGCGGCTCAGCCTCGTGGACAGCTATCCAGTGGGCGAGCTCGACCTCAGATACGACATAGCGGGCATTGGGAAAGGTCGGCCGCCAGGTTTCGCCTTCCCGCCTGGTGTTCCAGCCGACATGGTCGGCGTGCAGATGCGTGTTGATGACGATGTCGACATCTTCGGGCGCGATGCCGATGGCCTTCAGCGTGTCGAGGAATTTGGTTTCGCGGCGGTGCCAGGCCGGCCGGTGCGGCCGCTCCTTGCCATCGCCGATGCCGCCATCGATCAGCGCGACATAGTCGGGCGTTTCGATGACATAGCAGTTGAAGCTCAGCGCTACCGTCTCGCCAGCGGGATCAACGGTGCCGGCCGGCGACCGCTGCGCGGCAATTTCAAGATCGTTTCGCGAAAGCCCGCCAAAGATCGCCTTGGCTGGCCAGGCGACATTGGCCATGTCGGGAATGCACGTCACCGCGACCGGACCGGCTTCAAGCCGCTCCAGTTCGATGCCGAGCTCCGGAAAATGTCGCCTGACGACCTTCATCATATCGGCCGCCTCACATCCGGCATTCGCCGGCAAACGGATCGCCGTGGTTGGTCAAAAGCTTCTTGCGGGTCTTCAGCACAAGCTTGCCGGCATCGTCGCGCACCACCTGCATGGCATACCAGTCCTGTACCGGGTGCTGGTTGGAACCGAAGCTGAAGGAGCCGCGTGTCGTCTTGAACTCGGTCTTCAGCATGGCCTGGCGAAAGGCTTCGGTGTCCTCGACATTGCCTTCGGTCTGCTTGAGCGCCGAGGCGATGGCGAGTGCCGTGTCGTAGCCCTGCGCCGCATACATGGTCGGGGTACGCTTGTAGGTCTCTTCGAACTTCGCCACGAACGTGCGGTTGGTTTCGTTGTCGAGGTCGGTATTCCAGGCGCCGGAGACATTCAGGCCTTCGGCCGCATCACCGACAGCCTTGAGGATCGCGTGATCCATCGACGGTTCGGCGATGACCATCGGCACCGCCCCGAGCAGGCCCGACTGCTGGTACTGGCGCAGGAACGCGATGCCGAGACCGCCGGGCTGGAACTGGAACACCACGTCGGGCTTTGCCGCCTTGATCTGCGCCATCTCAGCGGCGAAATCGGTCTGGTCGAGACGGGTGTAGATCTCGCCTGTGATCTCGCCCTTGAAGTAGCGCTTGAAGCCGGTGATGGCGTCCTTGCCGGCCTGGTAGTTCGGCGCCAGCACGAAGGCCTTCTTGTAGCCAAGGTCGCTGGCGTTCTGGCCGGCACTGCCTTGCATCGTGTCGGTCAGCCAGGACAGGACGAAGTAATTCGGATTGCAACCCTTGCCAGCGAATTCCGAGGGACCGGCATTGGGGCTGACGAAAATGGCGCCGGCATCGACGATTTCGGGAACCGTGGCGCCCGCTACGTTGGAAAAGACAATGCCGGTGAACAGCTTGACGCCTTCGTCGTTGAGGAACTTGTCGGCGATCTGGCGGCCGCTGCCTGGCTTCAACCCGTCATCTTCCACCAGCACCTTGACCGGTATGCCGCCAAGCTTGCCACCCTCCATGTCGATGGCGAGCTGGAAGCCGTCGCGCACGTCTTGGCCGAGATAGCCTGCGGAGCCCGACAGCGTCGTGATCATGCCGATCTTGACCGGGTCCTGCGCGAGCGCGCTCGAGGCAAACAGCGACGCGGCCATAAGGGCCAGAATGGAAGACTTCAGTTTCATGCCTTGGAAAATCCTGGGGTAAGCCGGCCCGCCGCATCGGGGCGGGCCATATCGAGGTTCGAAAGAGCTAAAGCTTGACCCAGCCGGCCGGCGGTTCCTTGCCGGGATGGAGGGTGCCGCAGTTCGGGCAGGTGCGGGCTTTTTCGTCTTCGTAGAAAGCCTTGTAGATCGGCGGCAGGTCGTCGACGATCGATTCCAGATCGACCTCGGCGCGGTGCACCCGGGCGCTGCATTCGAAGCAATACCATTCGATGGCGTCGAGCGCGCCTTCGGGGCGGGGCGATTCGATGACGAGGCCGATCGAGCCTTCCTGTGGGCGCTGAGGCGAATGGCGCATGTGCGCGGGCAACAGGAACACCTCGCCCTCGCGGATCGGCACGTCATAGAACTCGCCGGTCGTGGTATCGTGCAGCTTCAGCAGCATGTCGCCCTTGAGCTGGTAGAAAAACTCCTCGACCGGGTCGTCATGGTAGTCGCAGCGGCTGTTCGGGCCGCCGACGACGGTCACCATCAGGTCGGCATCCTTGAACACCAGCTGGTTGCCGACCGGCGGCTTGAGCAGATGCTGATGCTCGTCGATCCATTTCGAGAAGTTGAACGCTGCGAGGCGTTTGGTCATGGTCATTCCTCCGGTTGGGCGGCGCGGGCGCGTAGGTGGTGTGGGTCAGGCCGTGGTCTTGAGACCACAATTGTCGAAAGCGGCGCGGGTAACGCGCTTTTCTTCCTCGGTGAGTTCGAGCAGCGGCGGGCGCACACGGCCACCCGTCTGCCCGAGCAGTTGCTGCCAGTATTTCTGGTGCGAATGCGGCTTTTCGGCCGGGCGCGTGTCCTTGAGGGCGGCTCGCACCGGGTCGAGGCTGTCGCGAACGCGCCGCGCTTCTTCGGCTTTGCCGGCAAAGGCAAGGTCCGTGTACTCGCGCATCCGGCTGTCGTATTTGGTCTGGATCAGGTAGGGCGGAGACGAGCAGAGATAAAGCTGCCAGTTAAGCTCGAGGATATTGTCCAGCCATTCCTCTTCCGAAGCCGTGCTGACCAGGATGCGGTCGCCGGCGAGCGCATTCAGTTCCTTGTACATCGGGCGTGGCACCGAGTACTTGATGGCGACGACGTTTTCGATATCGGCGAGCTTGTTGCAAAGCTGCGGGCTCATCAGATAACCGCTATCGGGATGGCTCCACAGTGCTATGCCGATATCCACCTTGTCGGCGATGGTGCGGTAATAATTGAGCAGCGTTTCGTCCTGCTGCTTGAAGAAATGCAGCACCGGTGCATGCACGACGATGTAGTCGGCACCGCATTTCTGCGCGTGCTTGGCGAGGTCGATGACCACGTCCATGTTCTGGTCGGAGCAAGACATGATGGTCTGGGCGCGGCCGGCACAGGCATCGACGGCAAGATCGAAGCTGCGCTTGCGCTCGTCGATCGACATCGAGAAGAACTCGCCCTGCTTGCCGGCAATGAAGAAGCCGTCGATCTTGAGGTCTTCGATCCAGTGGTCGATATTGCCGCGGAAGCCGTCCTCATCGATGGCGAGGTCCTGCTTGAACGGCATCAGGCCGGCGGCCCAGATCCCCTTCATCGTTGCCCGCGAATGGGCCTTGGCGTCTTTCTTGCTATATTTCATAGGTCATCCACCTGAATATCGCCGCTCGCATTGCCGAGCACGGCGAGCCAGAATTTCGTGCATTGATCGGCACTTGAAGATCGCGCGTACGGCCGGACATTGTGGTCCATCCAGCCATTTGTTGCGTCGCTGATCGCGCCCTTCACGTTCAAGAAATCCTCCACGCCCGCACCGCAGTGCAGGCCTTGCTCCCAGCTCAGAAAACACCGACGCCATCTATAAGACAATCATCATTCATGCTATTAATTGAGATGAAATTCCAATAGATCAGGAAGCCTCATGAAAATCACCATCAAGCAGATCGAGAGCTTCCTCGCCGTCGCCGATCTCGGCAATTTTTCGCGCGCCGCCGAACGGCTGAACACCGCGCAGCCGGCACTTTCGCAATCGATCAAGGATCTCGAAGCCGAACTCGCCGTGCGCCTGTTCGACCGCACGACGCGGCGCGTCGAACTGACCGACGCCGGGCGCGAATTCCGCCACTCCGCCGCCAAGGTTCTGGAGGAACTGGAGCACGCGGTCGAAGGCGTGCACGAACTGGCGGAACGCAGGCGCGGTCGCCTGCGCATCGCCGCCCCGCCCTTGCTCGCCGCCGTCGTGTTGCCGCAGGCCATCGCCGACTTCCAGAAGCGCTATCCCGGAATTGCGGTCCAGCTCGCCGACGTCGGCACCGAACAGATCGTCGAAAGCGTCAGAAGCGGCAAGGCCGATTGCGGCTTGGGCACATTCTCCCCGGCCGAAGAAGGCATCGAGCGCCTGCCTCTGGTGCGCGACAGCCTGATGCTGTTTTGCGACCAGCGCAGCCCGTTCAACAGTGCTGTTTCGGTGCCATGGCGCGCATTGGAGGACCAGCCGCTGATCACCCTGACCCGTGACAGCGGCATCCGGCTTTTGGTCGAGGTCGGCTTCGAAACGGCGGAACTTGCCCTGAAGCCAGTCTATGAGGTGACGCAGATCACGACCGCAATCTCCCTCGTCGAGGCCGGCCTCGGCGTCGCCGTGCTGCCGACCTATGCGCTTGCGGCCGCCCGCCATCGCAAGGTCGTCGGCAAGCCACTGATCGAGCCCAACATCTCGCGCGACGTGGTGATGATCCACGCCACCGGCCGTTCGATCTCGCCCGCCGTCTCCGCTTTCGCCGCCGTCGTAAGGCGCTACGCCCAGCAGCTGACGCCTCGCGAGACCAGCTAGCCCTTGATCAACTTGACCAGCGCCTTCGACATAATCGTATCGTCGGAGGCGAGATCGAGCAGCACGTCGAAATGGTTGCGGCCGGCGACCTCGATCATTTGCGAGCCAAAACCCGCCTCCCGCCAGAGCCGGTCATATTCTGCCGACTGGCGTTTGAAACCGGCCGGCTCGCCATCGGCATAGGCAACGACGATCGGGCAGCCCACGGCCGGGATGTTCGCCACCGGGCTCAGCCGCTCTACCTCGGAAGCATCCAGCGACAACCAATCCTGGACGAACGACTTGGCGATCGGCCCCAGGTGAAACAGGCCGCTGATCGGCATCGCACCCTTGATGACGTTTTCGGGCACGCCGAATTGCCGGTGCCAGCCGTGGCTCAACACAGCGCCCGTCAGATGTCCGCCAGCCGAACTTCCCCCGACATAGATGCGGTCAGGGTCGATGCCGTATTCGCGGCCGTTCTTGGCCAGGAAGGCGATGGCGGCGCGAACCTCGCGCACGATCTCGTCCAGCGTCACCTCAGGGGCGAGCCTGTAGTCGACGACGGCGGTGGCGATGCCATGGCTTGCCAGCATTCCGGCCATGAAGGCGGAATCGTGTTTGGACAGCATGCGCCAATAACCGCCATGGATGAACACGAACACCGGACGCAGGCCTTCGCCCGCACCGTAGATGTCGATGGTCTGGCCACTTTCGGCATCGTAGACGACGTCGAGATGCGAGGCGTGAGGACGCATCTCTTCCGAGCGGCTGCGATAATGGCGCATCTCGGCGTCGAACACCTCAGGAGCGACCGAAGCACGCGCGCCGTAGTCGCGGTCGATGGTCTCTCGCGGCCAGTTGGCTTCGTCGGCAAGCGCGCTCATGCAAAACTCCTACTTCACGAAAGCGCGGATGGTCTCGGCCACGACCTTGGGCTGCTCCAGCGTCGGGAAGTGCGTCTTGCCCGGCAGCTTGTTGGGCATGTACCAGTCGTTTTTCGCCGCGAAATCGAGCTGCGCCTGCGCATATTCCGCCTCGAAGGGCTGCGAATAGATGTGGGTGACCGGGCGCTTTTCCTTCAGCGCAGCCATGCGCTGCATCGGGTTGCCCCATTTGCGATAGGCCTTGGCGATCTCGCGGCCCGAACGCGCCCACATCTCGAAGCTGTACTTGGCCATCTCGTCATTGACGTGGCCGATGATGTCTTGGTTGTCGGTGTCGCCGATCCAGTAGTTGAAGAAGTCGCCACGCCCGTTTTCCCAGTTGGTACGGTCCTGGATGTGGTCGATCATCGAGAAGAACGCCTCATCGGGCGTCGTCTGGATCCAGTCGATCACCACCGAGCGCGGAATACGCGCCACACCGAGGCGATCGGTGATCTCGATGTTGGCCCAGCCGCCATGCGAGGTCGAAACCGGCACCACCGTGTCGATGTTCATCTTGTCGAGGAAGGCGACCACATCGTCGGCCTGCTCGCTGGTGGTGAAGTCGCCATCATGCTGGCGGTGCTCGCCATGGCCACGCCAGTCCAGGCGGATGACGCGGTTCGTCTTGGCGAGTTCCGGTACCAGCGTCTTGAACAGGCGGTGATCCTGGCACCAGCCGGACAGCAGCAGAAGGACCGGGCCTTCGCCGATATCGTCATAGGAAAAAGTGTTGGCGCCGATCTCGATGGATTTCATGTGCGGACTCCGAAATTCTGAAGGCAAGCTCAAGGCTTCCCTTGATGTCAGTGGGTTCAGACCAGCGCTTTGGTCGCGGTCGGCGCGTGGCGCGCCGTCTTCATCCGCTCGGCGCCGATCTCGCGGCTTTTGCCGGTGATCTTCAAGACCTGCGAGCGGACGTCGTCGGGCCAGAAATTCATGTCGCCAAGCCGCTCGGCTGTATCCTGCGTGTGCTCGGTCATCGGGCGCTCGCGCGCTTCCCAATCGGCCAGCGACTGGGCGACGTCGGTTCCTTCGTCAACCGCTGCGGCAAGGCCAAGACCGTTCATCAGGGCGCAGCCGCCGCCCTGCCCGAGATAAGGCGGCATGGCATGCGCGGCATCGCCAAGGATCGCCACGCGTCCCTTGCTCCACTGCTTGAGCTTGACCACCTCGAAGGCATCCCAGCGGCCCGCGTCGCCGAAACGGGCGACGAGATTGGCAAGATGCGGAAAGGATTGCGTCCACAGCTTGCGGTCGGCCGGCACTTTCAGCGCCGCCGCATCGTCGGCTGCGCAGCACAGCGCGACATAGAGATCGGTGGCGCTCGCCGGCGTATAGAGGATGCGGCGCGTGCCGGTGAAATATTCGATGTAACGCTCGCGGTCTTCCGCCGGCACGTCGCCGTCGTCGCGCCCAATCAGCATGCGGATCGCGCCATAGCCGAGATGCTTGCGGTACATCATCAGGTCGAGCGAATCGCGCACCTTGGAGTTGATGCCGTCGGCACCAACGATCAGGTCGGCCTTGCGCTTCGAACCATCAGCGAGCAGCAATTCGCCCTCAGGCGTCGCGCCCACCGCTTCCGAATTGGTGAGGATCTCGACGCCGCTGCTACGGCAGGTGTCGACAAGCGAATTGATCAGCGTCTCGCGCAGGATGGTGATCAGCTTCGCATCACCCGAGCCGTTGATCGGAATCTCTTCCATGGTCGTGTTGTCGTGGTCGCGGGTGTGGAACTGCGGACCGATATGCGCGCCGACCGTCGCCTGGTCGTAGGCGCCGATCGCCTGCAGCACGCGCAGGCCGTTGCTCCAGATGTAGATGCCCGCACCGAAGGTCCTGAGTGTCGGCGCGCGTTCATGCACGGTCACCGACCAGCCGCGCTGGGCAAGGGCTGCTGCCGTGGTCAGGCCGCCAATTCCAGCGCCTGCTATTTCCGCGCGGCGTCCGGCTCCGGTTTTCTGCATCATGTCGTGAATTTCCTCCCCGTGCGGCAGGTGCTGCCGACGTCCGCTGCGCGGGTCGCAAAGTGCGACCTCAGGCCCAAATACCTCCGTGAGCCGGCAACGTTCCTCGCGCCGCCAGCCCCTCCTCGTGGCAAGGTCCCAGCGAATGGAAATTCAAACAAGTGAATTCTCTGGATATTTCTATGAGGATTTGGAATATCAAAATCACAATCGTCATTGGGAGGATGATGCCGCAATGAAGCTCGTGACCAGCCGCCTGACCATCCGCCATCTGCGCATGGTCGTGGCCATCGTCGAGGAAGGCAACCTCGTGCGCGCGGCCAAGCGGCTGAACATGACCCAGTCTGCCGTCACCAAGGCGCTGCAGGAAATCGAGGCGCTGACCAAGGCAAGGCTGTTCGACCGTACCAATCGCGGCGTCGTGCCGACGATGTTCGGCGACACGCTGGCCGAGCACGCACGCCTCGTCATCACCCAGCTGGCGCATGCCGAGGAGCATCTCGCCGACCTGCGCGACGGCACCGGCGGCCGTGTTGCCATCGGAACGCTGCTTTCGGCCTCGGCCGAATTGCTGCCCACAGCCATTGCCCGCCTGCGCAAGGAGCGGCCCAAGCTGGTGGTCAAGATCGTCGAAGGCACCAACGACGTGCTGATCCCGGCCTTGCGCGCCGGCGAACTCGACATGGTGGTCGGGCGCCTGTCCGAGCAGCGCGACCGGCTCAACGTCGTGCAGGAAGTGCTGATGGACGACATCGCCTGCGTGGTCGCCCGTCGCGGCCATCCGCTTGCCGAGCGCAAGCATGTCAGCCTCGCCGACCTGATCGGCTGGGAGTGGATCCTGCCGCCACAGGAAACCAGCCTGCGCCGCCAGATCGACATCGCCTTTCGCGAGGAAGGGCTCGAGCCGCCGCCGCATGCCGTCGATTCCGTTTCGCTTTTGACCAATCGCGGGCTTTTGATCGACGCCGACTATCTCGGCGTCTTCCCCGCCCAGGTCGCCCGCCGCGAGGCCGCTGCCGGCGCCATCACCATATTGCCGGTGACATTGCGCGCCACCGCCATGCCGATCGGCATCACCACCCGCACCAATGCCCGGCTTTCACCTGCCGCCGAGGTGCTGGTCGAGACGCTGCGCCGCACCGCCCGCGACCTCGCGCAATGACGCATTAGCAATCAACAATCCGCCGATATTCCTACTCGTCATGTCTGGACGACGAGTTTTCCATTTACCGCGCCTGCGATTGCGCCAAGTTTTGGCGTTGGACAACACCGTGGAGGAGCAGCGTGTTGTGCCTGCGATCTCTGGACCGGTGCCAAGGCTGGCGCGATAGCGCTCATCGTCCTTGCGCCGGACAAACTGCCTGATCGCGCGCATCGCTGCGACCTCCTCGTCTTATTTCGTCTGCTGGCCGCAAAGGTGCTGCGCAAAACCGCGATCGGGAGACGCGGCAGTCGCATCGGATCGGTCAGGGCACATTCACCTGGAGGGACTGACCTGATGCATTTCAAGGGAATTTTGTCGGCTGCATTTTTGGCGCTGACGATGAGCGCGGCCTATGCCGAGGACCCGCTCAAGATCGGCATGATCACCACGCTTTCGGGCCCGGCCGGCTATCTCGGCCAGGACATCCGCGACGGCTTCCAGCTTGCCATCGACACCAACAAGGGCCAGCTCGGCGGCAAGGCCGTCGAACTGGTGGTCGAAGACGATTCCCTGAAGCCCGGCAACGCCAAGCAGATCGCCGACAAGATGCTGTCCGAGCAGGGCATCAAGCTGTTCACCGGCATGGTCTTCGCCAATGTCGCCTTCGCGGCACTTCCCGACATTCTCGACGGCGACGCCATCTATGTCAGCGCCAACACCGCATCGGCGACCTTTGCCGGCAAGGAATGCCACCCCAATTATTTCGTCAGCTCCTGGCAGGACGACAGCCAGGGCGAAAGCGCTGGCGCACTCGCCCAGTCGCTCGGCTACAAGAAGGCCTTCCTGATCGCGCCGAACTACCAGGCCGGCAAGGAAACGATGGGCGCCTTCAAGCGCTTCTATAAGGGAGAGGTTGTCGGCGAGACCTATACCGGCCTCGACCAGACCGACTTCGCCGCCGAAATGGCGCAGATCCGCGCCGCCAAGCCCGACGTCGTCTACGAGTTCGAGCCCGGTGGGCTGGGCATCGCGTTCATGCGCCAGTACCAGCAGGCCGGCCTGCTCAAGGACATCCCGATGGTCGTCCATCCGGCCTCGCTCGACCAGGTCATCGTCCAGGCTGTCGGCGACGCCGCCGCCGGCGTGAAAGTCACCAGCCACTGGAACGACGATTTCGACAATCCGGTCAACAAGGCCTTTGTCGAGGCATGGCGCGCCAAGTTCGGCGATCGTCCGATTACTTATTATGCCGCGCAAGGCTATGACGCAGCGCTGCTGATCGGCACGGGCCTCGAAAAGTCCGGCGTCGACGACCTGCCGGCGTTCCGCAAGGCGCTGCTGACCCAGGAAATCCCTTCGGTGCGCGGCTCGTTCAAGTTCGGCCCCAACCAGCATCCGGTGCAGGATTGGTATTCGCTCAGGGCCGAGAAGGGCGCCGACGGCAAGATGGTGCTCAAGACCGACTCCAAGGTGCTGACCGCGCATAGCGACAGCTACGCCGCCGACTGCAAGATGCCGGCCGCCAACTGACGCCAAGGCAATGATCGGACACTCGGGCGGCGCTTCGTGCGCCGCCCGTTTGTTTTGGGCGCCGTAAAAGATACGCTAACCCTACTTCGACGAATGCTTGCGGAGGCATGAAAAGCTGACCTCAAGGCGAACCAGCTTTGCTGGCGAGCGCAAAGGGGCCGTGCTAACAACCAAGCGCAATAACATCTTGGGGAGAGGTCATGACTTCGTGCACTCCAACTCCACAGGCGCTCGTTCGGGGCCTGAGATTCAAGATTGGCGATTGGAGACGGAGCCGGCTTCTCGCCGCAGGTCTGGTTGCCATCGCCGCCGCCAGTTCCGGAACGGTTCACGCGCAGTCCCTCGCCCCGGAAGAGGCGCGTGCCATCGCCAAGGAAGCCACCATCTACGGCTTCCCGCTGGTCGACAACTACCGCGTCCAGTACTCCTATTTCATCGACAAAAGCGGGCCTGAATTCAAGGCGCCGTGGAATGAAATATCCAACACTGCGCGGGTCTATACGCCCGACGACAAGGCGATCCAGACACCCAATTCGGACACGCCTTATTCCTTCGTCGGTGCCGATCTGCGTGCCGAGCCGCTGGTGCTGACGGTGCCGGCGATTGAGAAGGAGCGCTATTATTCGCTCCAGTTCATCGACCAGTACACATTCAATTTTGCCTATGTCGGCAGCCGCGCCACCGGCAACGAGGCGGGTAGCTTCCTGCTGGCCGGGCCGAGCTGGAAGGGCGAAACGCCAGCCGGCATCAAGCAGGTCATTCGTTCCGAAACGGATTTCGCCTTCGTGCTCTACCGCACGCAGCTGTTCAACGCTGGCGACATCGAAAACGTCAAGAAGATACAAGCCGGCTACAAGGTCGAGCCGCTGTCGAGTTTCCTTCGCCACCCGCCGCCGGCAGCAGCCCCAAAGGCTGTCGACTTCATCAAGCCGCTCAGCGTTGACAACGAAAGGACATCGCCGGAATTCTTCACCGAGTTGAATTTCATTCTGCAGTTTGCCCCGACGAACCCCTCCGAAACGGAGCTGATGGAACGTTTCGCAAAGCTCGATATCGGCGGCGGCAAGACCTTCGATTTCAAGGCATTTTCGCCCGAGATACAAAAGGCAGTCACCGACGGCATGGCCGACGCCTGGGCGGCGTTCAAGGAACACAAGGCAACTCAGCTCGATACCGGCAAGCAGTCCAGCGCCGATGCGTTCGGAACCCGGGAATTCCTGCATGGCGACTACATGGCGCGGATGTCGGGTGCGGTGCTCGGCATCTACGGCAATTCGAAGGACGAGGCGATCTATCCCGTCTATTTCACCGACGCTGATGGCAAGCCGACAAGCGGCGCAAACCGCTACTCCCTTCGCTTCGCGCCCGGCCAATTGCCGCCTGCCAACGCCTTCTGGTCGCTGACCCTTTACGAGCTGCCGTCCAGCCTTCTCTCGGCCAACCCCCTCAACCGCTACCTGATCAACTCGCCGATGCTGCCTGACCTGAAGAAGGACGCCGACGGCGACATCACGCTCCACATCCAGCACCAGTCCCCCGGCGCGGACAACGAAGCCAACTGGCTGCCGGCGCCGTCCGGCCCCTTCTTCATGGCGATGCGGCTATATTGGCCCAAGCCCGAAGCGCTGGATGGCACCTGGAAAGCTCCGGCGCTGGAGCAGGTAAAATGAACAGCAGGAGATCGGATATGAAAATCGCATATGCTTGCACACTCGCCGTCGCGCTGGCGGCGTTCGGCAGCCCTCAAGCGACAGCCCTGGCCGCGGACACCATACCGGTCGGCGTCGACAATTTCATCCGCGCCGAAACCGATCTTTATTTCGGCAACGCAGTCAACGATGCAAGCGGACCAGGCAAATTCCATCATCGCCGCGAGCCGATGGACATCGATCATCAGGCCGTTGTTCGCGCGAACCGCGACACGCTCTATTCGGCGGCGGTATTCGACCTCGACGCAGGGCCGGTGACCATTACGCTCCCCGATGCGGGAGAGCGTTTCATGTCGATGCAGGTGATCAGCGAAGATCATTATGTCCCGGAGGTTGCCTATGGTGCGGGCAGCTACACGTTGGACAAGGCGAAGGTCGGCACGCGCTATGTGATCGTTGGCATTCGCACGTTGGTCGATCCGGCGAACCCCAAGGACGTCGCCGAGGTCCATGCCTTGCAAGATGCCATCAAGTTCGAGCAACCGGGTGGGCCAGGCAGCTTCGAGGTCCCCGCCTGGGATCAAGCCAGCCAGAAGAAGGTGCGCGAGGCGTTGCTGGTTCTTGCCACGACCATGCCTGACTTCAAGGGCGCCTTCGGCAAGAAGGACGAGGTCGATCCTGTCCGCCATCTGATCGGAAGCGCCGCCGGTTGGGGCGGCAATCCAGACAAGGACGCCACCTATCTCAACATCACGCCAGCCAACAATGACGGCACCACCGTCTACAAGCTGAACGTCAAGGATGTGCCGGTCGACGGCTTCTGGTCGGTCAGCCTCTACAATGGCGAGGGCTACTACGAGAAGAACCCGTACAACGCCTATTCGCTCAACAACATCACAGCCAAGAAGAGCGACGATGGTGCGATCGCCATCCAGTTCGGCGGCTGCGACGGCAAGATCGCGAATTGCCTGCCCATCATGAAGGGCTGGAACTAGACCGTGCGGCTCTACCGTCCTCGACAGGAAGTTCTCGACGGCAAGTGGACGTTCCCCGAGCCGCAGCCGGTGAATTGAACCGCCCTATTTCGTGCTGATCCAGACCGGGGCGTGGTCGCTCGCATCGTCGCGGCCACGTACCTCGCGATCCACCCCGGCGCCGGTCAGGCGCTTGGCCATCTTGTTGCTGAGCAGCAGGTGGTCGAGCCTGAGCCCAGCATCGCGCGGCCACCGGTTCCGCCTGTAGTCCCAGAATGTGTAGACCGTATCAGCGGGAAATTTCTTGCGGACGGCGTCGATCCAACCCTGGTCGAGCAGCTGCCGGAAAGCATCGCGGCTTTCAGGCTGAACCAGCGCGTTGTCGTCATAAGATTTGCTCGCATAGACGTCGCGGGGTTCCGGCGCGATGTTGAAATCGCCAGCCAGCACAGCCGGAACGTCGGCCGCCAGCAGCGTCGCCGCATGGGCGTTGAGCCGTGCGTGCCAGGCCAGCTTGTAGTCGAATTTCGGCCCCGGCTGCGGGTTGCCGTTGGGCGCATAGAGCGAGGCGATCAGCACGCCATTGACGGCGGCTTCGATGTAGCGGCTTTGGCCGTCGTCGGGATCGCCGGGCAATTCCATCCGGGTCAGGATCGGCTCAGCGCCGCGTGCCAGGATCGCAACCCCATTCCAGGTCGACTGCCCCCGCCACACCGCGCCATAACCTGATGCCTCGATCGCCGAACGCGGCAGCTGTGTGTCAGCCGCCTTCAGCTCCTGAAGGCAAACCACATCGGGCTTGGCCTCCTTCAGCCACGCCAGCAGGTTTTCGAGCCTGCGGTTGACGTTGTTGATGTTGAAGGTCGCGATCTTCATCCAAGGATCAAGAGAGCCGCGCGGCCCATGCGGCCACGGCATCGCCCAACGTTTTCAGGTGATCGGCGGCGGAGAAGCCGGAAATGCTCTTGCGCGGCTTGAGATCATGGTCGCCATCTTCAAGCCACAGCAGCTCGATGCTGTCGGACAGTTCGTAATTCGGAACCTCCTCGATCGTGCCGAACTCGTCGCGCGTACCTTGCACGATCAACGTCGGCGTCTTGAGATTGGCAAGGTGCTTGGTGCGCAATTGGTCCGGCTTGGCAGGCGGGTGGAAGGGATAACCCAGGCACAACAGCCCCAGAATCTTGCCCGACGCAAACAGCTCGTCGGCAACCATGCTGGCAACGCGCCCGCCCATCGACTTGCCGCCGATGATCAGCGGCCCCTTGGCGCCGAGCTGTTCGACCGCTGCCTTGTATTCGGGGTTCAGCGTCTCAGCCCTTGGCGGCGGCTTGCGTCCGGCCTCGGTGCGCCGCGCCGCCATGTAGCCGAATTCGAAACGCGCCACGCGAAAGCCAGCCAAGGCAAGAGCATTGGCTGCCGCATTCATCGACGCCGAATCCATCGGTGCACCCGCCCCATGCGCCAGGAGCACGGTAACAGGTGCGTCTTCCGCGCCGTCGAAAAGAAAGTTCACGCCCATCTAGCTTGCCGTCCGTTCCCTGAGGTGGAGATCGGCATACTGGATGCCCTTGGCGGCGGTCTTCGCCCATTCCGACGTGCCGTCGAGTTCGAGGTAGAGCGACCACCAGCGCCTGGCCTCGGCAAGGTCGCCCGCCTCATATTCGAGATTGGCGAGATTGAACACGGCGTCCGCATAAGATGGGTCGAGCGCCACCGCCTTCTTGAGATGCCGCCTTGCCGTATGCGCCTTGCCTTGGGCGGCAAACAGGCCGGCAAGGTTGAACCAGGCTTCGACGAATTTCGGGTCGAGCTTGATCGCCCTGAGATAGGTCTGCATCGCCTCTTGATTGAGGCCAGCCGCGCGCAGGCTGTTTGCCCGGTTGAAGGCAGCCACGCTGTCACTCGGATCGGCCGCCAGGCAGCGCGCATAAAGCGCCGCCGCCTCGACGTAGTGGCCACCCTCTTCCGCCTCTTCGGCGAGCTCGAACATGTCTTCGAGTTCGGCGTCGCTGGTTCGTTCGAGCGGCAAGAGCCGCTGGCCGTCCAGTTCGGCGAGATCAGCACCTAGGCGGGCGTAGATCGCGTCCTTGCCGTCGGCATGAAGCGACATGGCGCTTAGCGAGGCCACTGCACCCGAGCGGCGAACCGACCGTGCGATCGCGCTCCATGTGGCTCCACCAGCCAGCAGCCCGGCATATTTCCTGGCGAGGATCAGATCGCGAAACGCATAAGGCTCGCTGTCGCTTTCAAAGGCGTCGAACAGCGACAGGAAGTCAAAGGCACGAGGAACGATGCGCGATTGATCGATCAGCGACTGCCGGGTCATTTCCGCGCCCTCGACCGCGTCCAGCAAGCCGAGCGCCCGCAGGAACCCGTTCTCGCTGAGCACCGGACGACCCGAGCCCGATGCCGCATTGATCCGTGCTTCCAGCTGCGCCTCGTCGAGCTTGCCGAGCAATGTCCTGCCGAGTACGACATCGGTCGTACGTCGCGTTATGCCGTGCTGGAGCTCGCCGCCTTGGCGAGCGACCTCACGCACGCCGAGCCGCCTGGGGAAAGCGGCAAGCGCACCGACCAGACCGAATATCCTGCCCGAAAGTGCCGTCACTTCTTGCCTTTCGCGGCCTTGCCACCGCCAACGGCCACAAGCCTGGCTGCCGGCTTCTCAGCCGGTTCGACCTTGGTCTTGCTCTTGGCCGGCGGCTTGGCCTGGCCGAGGCTGGCCTTCAGCGCATCCATCAGGTTGATGACATTGCCGCGCTCTGGTGCTGCCGCAATGATCGGCTTGTGGCCCTTCAGCTTCTCCTTGATCATCTTCATCAAGGCGATCTCGTAGCGGTCTTCGTAGTTCTTCGGATCAAACGTCGTCAGCTTCTGCTTGATCAGGGCTTCGGCGAGTTCAAGCATTTCGGGATCGGGATTTCCGGCGGGGATGTTGCCGAAATATTCAGCCGTGCCGCGCACCTCGCTGGGATTGCGCAATGTGCAGACAAACATGCCGTTCTCGCGTGCGCCGATGGTCACCACGCGCTCGCGACTCGACAAGACGAGGCGGGCGATGGCGAGCTTGCCCGACTTGCGCAGCGCTTCGCGCAGCACCGAAAACGTTTCCTCGGCCATCGCGCCATCAGGCGCCAGATAATAAGGCGCGTCCTGGTAGATCACATCGACGTCGCCTTCGTCGACGAACGCCTCGATGTTCATCGTGTGGTTGGATTCGATCTTGACGCTATCGATGTCGGCTTCGTCGATGACCACATATCTCTTGTCTTCGTATTCGTAACCTTTGACGAGGTCTGAGCGCTCGACAAGGCCAAGCTCCGGATCAACGGGTTTCATGTTGATCCGGTTATGCGTGTCCTTGTGCAGCTGATTGAAGCTGATGCGCTCGCTCGTGCTGGTCGCCGGGTACAGCCGTACCGGGCAGCTGACCAGGCTGAGCTTCAGATATCCCTTCCAACTTGCCCTTGGTGCCATGCTTGTCTCCTACGCGACACAATTCAAGACATACTCTTGGTCAAGACTTACTCTTGGCGATGACCTCGGTCGGCAAGTCCCGGGCGTGATCTGATATGTCCGCCCAAGGATCGCCTGACTTGGCCACAAGTCCGGGAAGCGAAGAATAGTTCAAATCCGCCGGAGCGTCGATGGACTCGAGATCCGGCCAGCTAAGCGGCGTCGACGCCGGCATGTTGGTGCGGGCGCGAAGGCTGTAGGGAGCTGCCGCCGTGGCGCTGCGCGCATTGCGGTGGAAGTCGATGAAAATGCGCTTCTTGCGGTTGTCCTTGCCCATCACGGTGGTGAATGTGTCGGGCGCGGTCTTGGCGATCCGAGACGAGATTTCGCTGCTTGCCTGATGGAACGGCTTCCAGCCGAGCTTGCCCGTCGTCGGCACGACGACATGAATGCCGCTGCCGCCCGACGTCTTGGCGAAAGCCACCAGCCCTATCTTCTCAAGTTCGGCCCGGACATGGACGGCCGCCTCAACGACCTCGCGCCAGCTGATGCCTTCGCCTGGATCGAGGTCGAAGACCATCCGGTCGGGCTTGTCCAAACGCTTGCGCAGCGCACCCCAGACATGGAACTCGACGACGCCGAACTGCGCCAGCGCCAGATAACCCTTGGCGTCCTCCACCGAAATGTAGGTCTTGCTCTCGTCGTCTGAATTCTTGGTCTCGAAGGATGCGATCGTTGCCGGCATGCCCTTGAAGGCATGGCGCTGAAAGAAGCAGTCCTTGGGTTGACCCGTCGGACAGCGAAACAGCGACACCGGCCGCCCCAGGATATGCGGCAGCATGAAATCGCCGACGGCGGCATAATAGACGGCGACGTCGAGCTTCGTCGGGCCGGACTTGCCGAGCACCCGACGTGTCGGATTGGTGATCGAGATGGTGGCAAGGTCGGCATCGGTGATCAACCGCTTGCGCGGAGCCTGCGGCGCTTCCGACAGCTCGGCCTCGCGCAATCCCTTGAACACCGCATGACGCAACGCATTGTCAGTGGTGCGATTGGCGTAGTGGATGCGGGCGTTGAGCACAGGTCGCACAGGGATGACCTCCTTTGGCGCTCCATCGAGCTTCGCTGCCCCCTCGCGTAGACCTTCCAACCGGTGCAGCAATGTCTCCAACGTCTCACTGTCGAAGCCGGTTCCAACCTTGCCACGATACTGCAGCTCGCCATCCACCCATTCGCCAAGCGCAAGTGCCGCCAGCCCCTCGGCCGCCTGAGAGATGGTGTAGCCGGCGATGACGAAGTCGCCGATCGTAAGCGCCTTGGTCTTGGTCCAGCTATGCGAACGGCCAGAGGTGTAATGCGCCGAAATCCGTTTCGACACGACGCCCTCGAGCCCCATCTCGGTTGCCTGGTCGTACAACGCTTGGCCGTCGCCCTCGACATGTCCGCTGAGCTGCAACGCCGACTGCGCGTGGACATGGCCTGCCAGCAACTGTTCCAGCAGGCCCTTGCGCTTCTCTAGCTCTGTCCTGGTCAGGTCCCAGCCATTGAGATGGACAAGATCGAAGGCGTAAAACACCAGAAGTTCGCCGTGACCGCTGGCGAGCGCATCTTGCAGGGCAGCAAACCGGCTGATGCCCTTGTCGTCGAGCACAACGATCTCGCCATCGATGACGGCGTCGCTGCAAGGCAGCTCGCGAAAGGCCGACGCCAGCTTGCCGTAGCGTTTCGTCCAGTCGATGCCGCTGCGGGTGATCAGCTTCGCCGAGCCACCCTCAAGATGCACCATGGTGCGATAGCCGTCGAACTTGATTTCGTGCAGCCATCCCTCGCCCGACGGCGGCTTCGGAGCAGCGGTCGCCAGTTGCGGTTCGACCCGCGCCGGCATCGGCGCGCGCACCGCTCCGGCCAGCTTGCCGGGCTTGAGGTCGCCAGGTTTTGTGGGCGGCTTTTTCGAGGGAGCAGCGACCAGCTCCTCGATGCGTCGCCCGGTCTTCACGCTTTCGGGCCGCGCTTCGAGAATATCGACGCCCTCGTCGGCGGCAGGATCATGCTCCTTGAACAGCAGCCAGTTGCGCTTGTCCTCGCCGGGTTTCGGCTTCAACCGTGCCAGCATCCAGCCGCCCTTGAGCTTTTCACCCCATAGCCGGAATTTGAACGCGCCTTTCTCCAGCGACGAATGTGCATCCTCCATCGGCGCCCACACACCAGCGTCCCAGACGATCATCGGCCCGCCGCCATACTCCCCCAGAGGGATGACGCCCTCGAAATCGATATAATCCAGCGGGTGATCCTCGGTCTCGACCGCAAGCCGCTTGTCCGCCGGGTTGAGCGAGGGCCCGCGCGGCACAGCCCAGCTCTTCAGCACGCCATCGAGTTCGAGCCGGAGATCGTAGTGGTCTGCGGTGGCATGGTGCTTGTGCACGACGAAGCGGTTGCCTTCGCCGCTCTGCTCGACGCCGCGCGGCTCGCGCGTCTTGGTGAAATCGCGCTTTTGCCGGTAGGTGCGAAGCTTTTCCGCTGCCATCCCGGCCTAGAGCGCCGCATCTTCGGGCGCGGGCTCAAGTTCGAGCTCCTTGGGGGTAGCACCGGCCATCAGCCTATCGAGTAAGGCATCATTGACGTCGTAGTACTGGCCGGAAATCAGCACCCGCGAAACGGTCTGCCCGTCGCCACGAAACAGCCGGGAGCTGACGAAAACCTTGTGCCGGCCAAGCGCATCGGCGACGGCCTTGCGCTTCCTGATCTGGTTGGCAACCGGTGTACGCATAGGCCCAAGGCTCCACGCAACGCTGACCCGACTATCTCTCAAATGAGGGAATTGATCAATGCGCGCGATCTGACCTGGCTTTTCCATCAGCTTCACACATCGCCATGGCATCGCCCGCGACTGGCGATTGGCAGGCTTGCACCATCTAGTTTCGGCTGAACTCGATCCGCGCCGTCACAACCTGCTCGCCGGTCTGGGGATGCGCTTCCACCGTCACGATCCGCATGCGCCCTGTGCCGAGATTCGCCACCCGCATGCTTGCCACGCGTGGCCCAGAACCTCTGTCCGGCCACCTGACCTTGAGGTTGAGTGTATCGCCTGATCGCGTGCCGGTAAGCTCAGCGGGGCCACGTATCGACCCCAGATATGAACCGGAATAATGCAGGCCGTTGGCAATCAGGTCGACGCCGATATGGCGCGAAAAGACAGCTTTAGCCCGGCAGGCACCATCCAGATTGAGTTCGGAACCGTCAGCGCGCGAATCGAGATTGCAAGAGACGCTCATCGCCATTGCTTCGGGCTTCAGCCGTATCTGACCCGAGCCATGCCAGTTTCCTGAAAGGGTTTCGAGGAAATCCTTCTCGTCCGCCATTGCCGCGGAAAAGGTGAAGACTGCCAAAGGCAGGACCATGATCGCCGGATGCATCTTGTTGCCGAACCTTGCCTGGAAAGCCGAAAGGCTTCGGCGTTCCACTGGTGCCCGTAGGAACCAGCACGGCTCTTTGCTCCCGCAAGGAGCCGACGCTCGTGATTTGGGGCAGCCTATGAGCTGCGGCTAATATTGTCAAAACCGCCGCCAGATCAGGCATGGGGCGACAACTGCGCAAACCGTTCAGTGGGAGACATGGCGCATTGCGCAAAGCAAAACGGCCACCCGAAGGTGGCCGCTTTTGATGTTGGTTTTCCCTTGGGAAAACTGGAGCGGGTGAAGCGATTCGAACGCTCGACCCCAACCTTGGCAAGGTTGTGCTCTACCCCTGAGCTACACCCGCTCGCACGGCTCGTCGCCGCAACGGCTGCTATATGGCCGAACCTCGCGGTGAATGCAACAGGGAAAACGCGATCTTTTTTCGCTATTTTTCCAATGCCCGAGAAAGCCCGGATTTCCGCGGAAACCGCGCCTGTGGATGAACAAGGCGGGCTTGTCTTGGCCCCTGGCTTTGCCCATAAACCCTCCCACCAAGCAATTTTTGGCGAAGGCTTTCATGACCGGCGCGACGAATCCCAAGACCAGGGCCGAGCTTTTGGCCTTCCTCGACACCCTCGGAATCACCGTCCAGACGCACGATCACCCGCCGCTTTACACGGTCGCGGATTCGCAGGCGCTGCGCGGCGCGATCCCCGGCGGGCACACCAAGAACCTTTTCCTCAAGGACAAGAAGGACAACTTCTTTCTCGTCACGGTGGATGAGGAGGCGAGCGTCGATCTCAAGCAGATCCATCAGCTGATCGGCGCGTCGAGCCGGGTTTCCTTCGGCAAGCCCGAGGCCTTGATGGAGCTGCTCGGCGTGGCACCCGGCTCGGTCTCAGTCTTCGGGCTGATCAACGACAGCTCAGGCAAGGTCAAGCTGGTCCTCGACAGTTCCCTGATGGAAAACGCCGTGATCAACGCCCACCCGCTGACCAATGAGGCCACCACCTCCATCGCCAGCAGCGACCTCTTGCTTTTCGTCGAGGCAACGGGCCACGATGCTGTTATCTTGAAAGTCTCGGGCTGATCGCCACATGGTTGCCTGACAGCCGCGCGGCCGAACAAGTCGCATGCGAGAACGACATACCGGAAGAGTGAAGATGAGCAACGAAAGCAATCCCTTCGGCGGCATGAGCAGCCAGTACGCCACCAACGTGCAGTATGGCGCGGCACCCGCCAATGGCGCTGCACCGGCGGCCGATCTCATCAAGGACACGACGACCGCTGGCTTCGCTGTCGACGTCATACAGGAATCGCGCAACCAGCCGGTACTGGTCGACTTCTGGGCGCCCTGGTGCGGCCCATGCAAGCAGCTGACCCCGGTGATCGAGCGCGTCGTCCAGTCCGCCGGCGGGCGGGTGAAGCTGGTCAAGATGAACATCGACGATCATCCGGCGATTGCCGGCCAGCTCGGCATCCAGTCGATCCCTGCTGTTATCGCCTTCAAGAACGGCCAGCCGGTCGACGGCTTCATGGGTGCGGTGCCCGAGAGCCAGATCCGCGACTTCATCGACAAGATCGCAGGCAAGGATGGCGGGGCGCCGCAAATCGCCGAGGCGCTCGCGGCGGCGGCCGAAGCGCGCGACGCCGGCGACCTGCAGACGGCGGCACAGATCTATGATGCCGTGTTGGAACAGGCGCCCGACAATGTCGACGCGATCGCAGCACTTGCCGATATTCTGTTTGAGGCGGGCGATGCGGCTGGCGCAAACGAGGTGCTGGCGCGTGCGCCGGAAGACAAGAAATCCGCCGCAGCACTTGTTTCGGTCCGCGCCAAGATCGCGCTTGCCGAAGAAGCGGCAGAACTTGGCGATTCCGCCGAGCTCGAACGCAAGCTGGCGCAAGATCCTGGAGACCATCAGACGCGTTTCGACCTGGCCATGATCCAGAACGCCAACGGCCAGCGCGCCGAAGCGGCCGACAACTTGCTTGCCATCGTCAAGGCGGACCGGACCTGGAACGACGATGGCGCAAGAGCGCAATTGCTCAAGCTTTTCGAAGCCTGGGGGTTTACCAACGAAGTGACGCTCGCCACGCGGCGCAAGCTGTCGTCGCTGCTGTTTTCGTGACAGCAGTATTGCTGCGGCCTTGCGTTTGACCGCAACGGCCGCAGCCAGCTGAGGACAAGATGCAGGCAGGAAACGCGCATTACCGGCTCGACAGCGATCTGCCGACGACATTGGCGGTATTCCCGCTGACGGGAGCGCTGCTGCTGCCGGGTGGGCGCATGCCGCTCAACATCTTCGAGCCGCGTTATCTCCAGATGATCGACAATGCGATGGCCGGGTCCCGGCTGATCGGCATGATCCAGCCTTCGCTCGACGGCACGCTGCGTCCCGACGGCGAGCCGTCCTTATGCCCCGTCGGCTGCATCGGCCGCATCACCTCGCTTTCCGAGACCGGCGACGGCCGCTACCTGATTTCGCTGCAGGGCGTGTGCCGCTTCCGCGTCGCCCAGGAACTGATGGTCAAGACGCCGTTCAGGCAATGCAAGATCACCTCTTTCGCCGCCGACCTCGCCGAGGACAAGGCCGGTGCGGAAGTCGACCGGCCAGCGCTGCTCAGGGCCTTTCGTACGTACCTGCAGGCCAACGAGCTTGAGGCCGATTGGGAAAGCGTCAGCCGCGCCGACAATGCCATCCTGGTCAATGCGCTATCGATGATGGCGCCATATGGTGCCGCCGAAAAGCAGGCACTGCTTGAAGCGCCCGATCTCAAGACCCGCGCCGAGACGCTGATCGCCATCACCGAAATGGCGCTGGCGCGCGAAAACGACGAGTTTGGTTCGAGCCTGCAATAGGTCGGGCCAGCTGGAGAGCAATGATGGTTGAAACCACCAACAAGCGCGACATCGACGTCAAGCTGCTCGAATTGCTCGCCTGTCCGCTGACCAAGGGACCGCTGACCTGGGACGCCGAACGCGGCGAACTGGTGTCCCGGCTCGCACGCCTCGCCTATCCCGTCCGTGACGGTATTCCGGTCATGCTGCCTTCCGAGGCCAGGCAAATTCTCGACACGGAGGCCGCACCCAAAAAAACCTCGCCTACGGATTGATCTCGCACCTCCCGTCATTGGAAATTGCGCCCCTTGGGCATGACGCTGCTGGCCTTGCGCGCAAGCCTCTCGTAGCTTTGAACGACACGCGGGTCCTTGGTGGCCTTGTCGGCAGCGCTTTGCCTGGTACCGCTCGCCTGGACAGGTGAAGCTTGTGCTTTTTCATCGGCTGACATTTGCATCTCTTCCGACATGGCGGCGAGCCAGTGCGTCAGGTCCTCCATCTCGTCGGCGACGATGTGGATCACGCCCGATTCCGTCTGCAGCTTGCCGCTGACGCGGATGAACTTCGATCCCATGATCACAGCGCGGAAGCGCTCGAAGACCCGCGCCCAGACGATGACGTTGGCGACCGAATTTTCGTCCTCAAGCGTCAGGAAGATCGCATTGCCCTTGCCGGGACGCTGGCGAACCAGCACCAGCCCTGCCACCGAGACGCGCCTGCCGTCCGGCACGGAGGGAAGTCGGCCGTTCGGGGTGATACCGGCCTTGTCCAATCTCTGCCTGAGGAAAACCACCGGATGCGCCTTCAGCGAAAGACCGAGCGAACGGTAGTCGTGGATGACATGCTCGCCAAGCGGCATGGCGGGCAGATACATCTGTGGCTCGTTGTCGGGCAGTTGGACCTCCGGCTGGTCGAACAAAGGCAACATTTCGGCGGCACTCTTGCCGTCGAGCGCACGCACTGCCCATAAAGCCTCGCGCCGGTCGAGGCCGATCGAGCGAAAGGCATCGGCCTGGGCGAGCAGTTCGATCTCGCCGACATCGAGCCCCGAACGCAGCCAGACATCGCGCACCGAGATGTAACCCTTACCGCGCCGCGCAACGAAAGTTTCCATCTTCTTTTCGCCGAGACCTTTGATCTGGCGGAAGCCCAGCCGGACGGCATGGCTGGTCTTGATGACATCGCGCATTTCGGCGTGGCGGGCACGGATTCGCTTGGGATCGAAACCGGAGCGTTCGAGCATGCAGTCCCAATCGGAGTGGTTGATATCGACGGCATGGATTTGGACGCCATGGTCCTCGGCATCGCGGACCAGCTGTGCCGGCCGGTAAAAGCCCATCGGCTGCGAGTTCAGGATCGCGGCACAGAACACGTCGGGGTAGTAGGCCTTGAACCAGCAGGAGGCGTAGACGAGCAGCGCGAAGGCCGCGGCATGGCTTTCGGGAAAACCGTATTCGCCAAAGCCCTCGATCTGCTTGAAGCAGCGCTCGGCGAAGTCGCGCTCGTAACCACGCGAAACCATGCCATCCACCATCCGGTCGCGGTAATTGCCGATGGTGCCGGTGCGCTTGAAGGTCGCCATGGCGCGGCGCAGCTTGTCGGCCTCACCCGGCGAGAAGCCGCCGGCAACGATGGCGATCTTCATCGCCTGTTCCTGAAACAGCGGCACGCCCTTCGTTTTACCCAGTATCTCCTCAAGTTCCTTTTTGGGGAACTCGACCTTTTCCTTGCCCATCCTGCGGCGAAGATAAGGATGCACCATGTCACCCTGGATCGGGCCGGGCCGGACGATCGCCACCTCGATGACGAGATCATAGAATTCGCGCGGCCGCAGGCGCGGCAGCATCGACATCTGCGCCCGGCTTTCGATCTGGAAGACGCCGAGCGTGTCGGCGCGGCAGATCATGTCGTAGACCCTTGGGTCCTCCGGCGGCAGCGTCGCCAGCGTGTAAGGCCGATCATGCGGGTCGCGCTCGTCGTAATGCGCTTCGAGCAGGTCGAAGGCCTTTCGCAGGCAAGTCAGCATGCCGAGCGCCAGGATATCGACCTTCAATATGCCCACGGCATCGAGGTCGTCCTTGTCCCACTCGACCATCTTGCGCTCGTCCATCGCCGTCTTGACGATCGGCACGATCTCGTCGAGCCGGTCGCGGGTGATGACGAAGCCGCCGACATGCTGGGACAGATGACGCGGAAAACCCATGATGCCGTTAGCATGTTCGATCACATGCCTGGTCAGCGGATCGGCCTTGTCGAGCCCACCGGCTGCCGTTTCCTTCTCGCCAAGCTCGGATGAATACCAGCCCCAGATCGAGCCCGACAAAGCCCCCCTGACATCATCCGACAGGCCCATCGCCTTGGCGACCTCGCGCAATGCCGAGCGGCCGCGATAGGTGACAACGGAAGCGGCGAGCGCGGTGCGTTTGGCGCTGTATTTTTTGTAGATGAACTCGATCACCTCGCTGCGCCGTTCGTGCTCGAAGTCGACGTCGATGTCGGGCGGCTCGCCACGCTCGACCGAGATGAAGCGCTCGAACAGGACATCGACGATATCGGGTCCGACATCGGTGATGCCGATGCAGAAGCAGATGACGGAATTGGCCGCTGACCCGCGCCCCTGGCACAGGATACCTTCCGACCGGGCGAACTGGACGATGTCGTGGACTGTGAGGAAATAGCGGGCATAGTTGAGCTCCTCGACGATGCCGAGCTCGTGCCGGATGATGCCTTGCACCTTCTCCGGAACACCATCCGGATAGCGTTTTTTAGCCCCTTCCCAGGTCAGCCTTTCCAGTTCTGCCTGTGGTTCAAGACCCGATTCCGTCGGCTCGTCGGGATAGTTGTATTTGAGTTCCTTCAGCGAAAAATGCAGGCTTTCGGCGAACCGCAGCGTCTCGGCCAGGGCCTCGGGATGTCGTCTAAAAAGCCGGCTCATATCGGCAGGCCCTTTCAGGTGGCGCTCGGCATTCGCCTTGAGTTCGAAGCCAGCCTCGGTGACCGGCACATTGAGGCGGATTGCCGTCAAAACGTCATGCAGCGGGCGCTGGGTCGGCGCGTGGTAGAGCGCATCATTGGTCGCCATCAGCGGCAGGCCAGTGATCGCCGCCATGGCCGCCGCCTGCTCGATCCTGAAACGATCATTACCGCCGAAATCCGGAGCGACCGCAAGCCACAAGGAGGCACCAAAACGTTCCTTGAGGCTCCGCAGAAGCGCGACATCGTCTTCCGAGGCAACCGCAACGTCTGCCAGGACGGCGAGCGATAGAAAATCACCCCACTCGAAAAGGTCCTCCCGGTAGAGAAGCGGCGCGCCCTTTTCGCTTTCAGGCCGGGTATTGGCCTGGGTGAGCATGCGGCACAGATGGCCCCAGCCCTTGCGATCTCTAGGATAGGCAAGAATGTCGGGCGTGCCATCCGCAAAAACCAGCCGGCAGCCGGGATGGTAGGCAAGCCCTTCCGTCTCGGCCATCTTCCAGGCGCGTACGGTGCCCGCAACAGTGTTGCAGTCGGCAAGGCCGATCGCCGAAAGTCCCAGAAACTTCGCCGCGATCACCAGCTCTTCCGGTGCGGAGGCGCCGCGCAGGAAGGAGAAATTCGACTGGATGCCGAATTCAGCGTAATTCGTGGCGGCGACCATGTTCATGCAAAAACCCCATGCAGGAACCAGCGCGGCGCCGTTGCTTGCGCGCCGTAAAGACCCTGCCGGTAGAGCCAGTAGCGGCGGCCATCGGCATCTTCGACCCGGTAATAATCCCGCGTTGGCGCCTCATTTCCTTCGCGCCACCATTCGGGCGCAATGCGTTCCGGCCCCTCGGCACGCGCCACGCGATGCAAGGCACGACGCCAGCGGAAATGCGGTGGCGGACCATCGGGCACCTCGGTCAACGGAACGTCGATGGGCTCAGGCGAGCGGAACAGGCGGATAGGGCGCTCCAGCCGGCCGGACTGACTGACCGGGCTACGCCGCGCCTTGCCAGGTTTTGCGACTGCCTTCCTGTTTTCCTCCTGCGCATAAGAAACGACAGCAGCAGCACGTTCCGGCAGATGGCTTTCAGCGGGAACAGGTTCGAGGACGGCGGCCTCGCCGAGCCGGGCCGTCACGCGGTCGGCAAAGATCGCCAACCCCTCTCCATCATCTTCGATCTCGCCGGCAAGATCGCCCTGTCGCGCATCGAAACGCGCTGTCGAAAGTGCCGACAGGCGGACGAGATCGAAGCCGCAGCCGGCATCGATGGTCTCACCAAGCGCGGTCAGCCGTTCATGAAACAGCTTTCGCACCAGCCCAGCTTCACGGATCGGCCGCGAGGCCCCGACTGTGATGCGGCTGACCATGCCGTCGACCCTGAACAGCAAAAGCTCAAGCGTGCGCGCACCTTCCTCGCGACGCTCGAGATCGACCTTGAGTGTCGCGGCAAGCAGGCCGACCAGCCGCTCGACATCTTCGATCAGCGAAAGCGGGTCGGCGAGATGCCGCTCGACCGAAAGGGGCGCCACCGGCAGGCGCGGCGAAACCGCCTCCTCCAGATGTCCAAGGCCCTGGTCGAGCCGCTCGATGAGTGTTGCGCCGAAACGCCGGACAAGCGGCGCGCGCGGTCCATCCATGATCGCGCCGACGGTGCGCAGCCCGACACTTTCGAGGCTTGTCTTCGTTTTCGGATCAAGCCGCAGCGCCGATAGCGGCAGGCGGGCGAAGAAGTTGCGCTCGCCGCCAGGCGCAATGATTTGGCCGGCGGCAAAATGCGCCGCAGCCCATGCCGCTCCCGGCGTGGAGGCAAGACCTGCACGGACATCAAAGCCCTGGTGGAAAAACCGTGCCATCAGGTCGGCGAGCAGGGCTTTTTCGCCGCCAAAGAGATGGGTACAGCCGGTGATGTCGAGGAACAGTCCGTTTTCGCCGTCGAGCGCGACAAGCGGCGTGTAGCGGTCGCACCAGTCGGCGAGGCTTTCGAGCAGCCGGCGGTCAGCCTCGGGATCGGCCTCGACGATGTCGATGTCAGGATGCATGGCACGCGCCTCGGCGATGCCCATGCCCGGCCTCAGCCTGCGCGCTTCAGCCTGCTCGTCGAGGGCGGCTATGCGCTGGGCGTTGTTCTCCCGGTGGCTGATCACCAGGGGTTGGCTCGGCCGCGGGCCTGAACGCCAGGACCGTCCCAGCCGCCGCCGCAGGATCCGTTCGGCCGCGAGATGGGGAAACCACAGCGACACGATTCTCTGGGCCGTCTCTTCTTTCTTCGAAGGTGTGTGCATTTGGGTTCCATTCCAGAATGAATTTGCCGGCAAGTGCGGCGCGGCTCTTGCCGATTTCGACAGTGACGGCGGGCGGGCCGATGGAACCGGCGAGCGGACCAGCGATCGTACGCCGAAGCGAGGCTGGCGCCGGCGAGGCGATGAGCCGGACGGGTGCTGCGGTCGGTTCCGGCTCGGCCGACTGGCGCAACAGGAGCACCGGCCGGCCGGCCTCCTGGGCGCGACGGTGGAGCCGTCGTGTCGCTGTGAGATCCAGCCCGCGCGGATTGCCGCGCAACTCGACAATGACGGTGGCAATCTCGTCGATGCCGGCGGCTTCCTCTGCGATCCACAGCGCATCCGTCGGCTTGGGCGCTTCGGCAATAAGCAGGCGATCCGGCGCAAGGCCGAAAAGCCATTCCAGGCCCGCCGCATAAGGAAGCCCGGCCTCCCTGAAGATTTCCGCGGTGCCGATCCACAGCACCAGCGCGCCCGGTTTCCGGCAGGCCTTGAGCATGAGGCTGACAAGACAAAGAGCCAGGCCCGCGGCAGCCCCCGCATTGCGCGTTTGGGTGCCATGGATTTCAGTCAGCGCCGCTTTCGGCAGCCCGCCGCCCAGGGTTTCGTCGAACCGCTCGACGCCGGTCGGCAATAAGAGGTCGCGCGCCGAGGCAACGCCGTTGCGACGGACCAGCATGCCTGAAGGCGCCGGGCTGTCGGGGGGCGACACCAGCAGCTCGGGCAGCGTGCCTTCGATTTTCGCTATTTTCTGACGCAGGGCAAAAACGACGTCCCGCGCCACGGCGCTGGTTGCCATGTCGATCTGCCTTCGATTAGTTGTTCCTGTTATGTTCTTATAGATTCCAGAGCCGCCCATGAGAGTCAAGCCGATTCATGGGGAATTTATTCCTCTCCCAGAAAGAGCTGCTCACCGCTTATTTATCGGCTCGGCGGCAAAAGCCTCGTAAGCGCTGCGGTGAACGGCTATATGCCCTCAAAAGGAAGAATAATGGCCCGTATCTACAAAACCCGCGCCTGGCACGACCAGCTTTCGCCTTCGATCGAGGAGATGGAGTTGCTGGCGCTCGAAGCCTATGCGCATCTGCCGGAGGAGTTTCGCCAGCTGACCGGCGAGGTCGTTATCCAGATGGCGGAATTCCCCACCGACGAGATCATGGACGACCTGTCGCTGGAAACGCCTTTCGACCTGCTCGGCCTGTTCGAGGGGCGCGGCATCGCCGAGCGCTGGAACCCGCAGACCGGCGAAGGCCCCAATCGCGTGACACTCTACCGCCGCGCCATTCTCGACTACTGGTCCGAGAACGAGGAGACGCTGGGCGACATCGTCACCCATGTGCTGATCCATGAGATCGGGCACCATTTCGGCCTTTCCGACGAGGACATGGAAAGGCTGGAGGAAGCCGCCGAATAGCGCGGCAGCCCCCCGAAAAGATCAAAAATCGCTGAGCTTGGTGACGCCGGCCTCGTAGTCGTGGCCTTCGACATCCTTCACCACGGCCTGGCCGCAGCGCATGGTCTTGGTTTCGGTGTCGAAGGCATAGGTCGGCGAGCCGAACAGGTGCCAGCCCTTGTTCACGGCAGCGGTGACCTTGTGGCAGAAGGTGGCGTCGTCGGGGCCGGTCAGGAAGCGGTAGAGTTTCATTTTTCGTCTCCCGTCATTTCAGCGATCATCGCCGCACGAGCCAGTACCTTCTCGGCCTGGACCAGATGCAGCCGCTCGACCATCTTGCCACCAAGCGAGATTACACCGCGCGAGGCGTTTTCGGGAAGCGCGAAGGCGTCCGCAATGGCGCGCGCTTCGGCAAGGGCTTCGACCGACGGCGAAAAGGCCGCGTTGGCGCCTTCGATCTGGGCGGGATGGATGACGGTCTTGCCGTCGAAACCCATGGCGGATGCCTCGGCGCAGTCATGCACGAAAGCGTCGAGATCGCGGAAATCGTTGGACACGCCGTCGAGCATGTCGAGGCCGCCGGCACGCGCGGCAAGCACCATCTGCATCAGCCAGGGCATGAGGTAGCGCCGGTCGGGCGTCATCAGAACGCCGGTTTCCTTGACAATGTCGTTGGTGCCGGCAACCAGGCAGGCGAGCCGCGAGGCCGGATCGCGGCCAAGTTCGGCGATGGCGCCGATATTGATCAGCGCGCGCGGCGTCTCGACCATCGCCCACAGCTTCATCTCGTCGGGCGCATCAGCGTCGTCGAGCACGTCGCCGGCTTCCAATATGTCGCGCGGGGTGGCGACCTTGGGCAACAGCACGCCATCGACATTCCATACGCTCGCAGCCGCAAGGTCGTCAGCACCCCACTCGCTCGACAGCGCATTGATGCGCACGACGAATTCACGCTTGCCTGGCCCACGCTGGGCGAGGAACTGGCCGAGCCTTTGGCGCGCCAAAACCTTCTCCTGCGGCAGCACCGCGTCTTCGAGGTCGAGGATGACGGCGTCGCAGGCAAGCGAGGAGAGCTTGGCCAACGCCTTTTCGTTGGTGGCGGGCACATAAAGCACCGAACGGCGCGGGCGCGAGACAGAATGTGACATCTGGTCTTCTTGCCCGGCAACGCTGGCCCTTGCAAGGTCTTGTGGGGTGGTGGCGTAACTGCTCCACCATCAATGAACGGGAACACTCCATGGCACGCTACGACGTGGTCATCACAGGCGGCGCGATCGTCGGCAGTTCGATCGCCTACTATCTGCGCGAGGAGGGTTTTACCGGCTCGATCGCGCTGATCGAGCGCGACCCGCAATTTGCCCATGCGGCGACCACGCTGTCTTGCGCCTCGATCCGTCAGCAATTCTCGATCCCCGAAAACATCCGCCTGTCGCAGTTCACGCTTTCCCTGTTCAGGCGCCTCAAGGACGAGTTCGGTCCCGACGCCGACATCGGCTTCCGCGAGGGCGGTTACCTGATCCTCGCCGGTGAAAACGGTTTTCCGATCCTCAAGGCGAACCACGAGGCGCAGATGGCCGAAGGTGCGGACATCGTGCTCGAGGACGCCGAACAACTGGCAAAACGCTTTTCGTGGATCTCGACCGAGGGCATTTCCGCCGGCGCCTATGGCCGCACAGGCGAAGGCTGGTTCGACGCGCATGCCATGCTCGGCCTGTTCCGCAAGGCGCTGAAAACCAAAAACGTCGACCTGATCACCGCCGAGGTCGCCGGCATCGAGCGTGAGGGCAACCGCGTCACCGCCGTAACCCTTGCCAATGGCGAGCGGCTGGAGGCGGGCACGGTGTTCAACGCGGCCGGGCCCAACGCCGGCAAGGTCTCGGCCATGGCCTCCATCGCGCTGCCGGTCGAGCCGCGCAAGCGCAACGTCTTTGTCTTCGAGGCGCGCGACAAGTTCGCCGACATGCCGCTGATGGTCGACCCCTCCGGCGTCTATGTCCGCCCCGAGGGTTCAGTCTACATCACGGGCGGCGCCGAGTGCGAGGACGGCGAGCAGGCGGCTGATCCAACCGATTTCAACCCCGACTGGGGGCTGTTCGAAGAGGTGATCTGGCCGGCTTTGGCGACACGCGTGCCGGCCTTCGAGGCGATCAAGGCGACGCAGGCCTGGGTCGGGCACTACGACTACAACGCGCTCGACCAGAACGCCGTCATCGGCCCGCATCCCGAGGTTACAAACTTCATCTTCGCCAATGGCTTTTCCGGCCACGGCCTGCAGCAGGCGCCGGCGGTGGGCAAGGCGCTGGCCGAGCTTCTGGTCCATGGCGGCTACCGCACCATCGACTGCTCCGCCTTCGGCTACCAGCGCATTGCCGAGGGCCGGGCGTTTCGGGAATTGAATGTGATCTAGCCTCGTTTCCAGTCGATCTTGCCCCTCACCCTTACCCTCTCCCCGTGAAGGACAGGGAGAGGGGGGACGTCAGCGTTGCGGCCAGCCTCCTTCGCCCCGCCTGCGGGGAGAAGGTCCCGGCAGGGGGATGAGGGGCCTGCCAGCCCCTAAACCTCCACGGCCCCATCGACAGGGCGGCGAGGAAGGTCATCATTGCTTCGACTTCGGATGCTGCGTCAGCGCCGCCGGCCAAGACACCGTCCCCCTCACCTGATACCCGGTGCGCACCAAGTTTCCCTCGAGGGAGATGGGCTGATCTTAAGCCGGCTTTTGGAGGCGTGGATAAATTGGACGAAAGTTTTTTTGAAAAGTGAGCGGAAACAATGGGTTGGGAGCGATGGACGAAGAATTTGTCCACGATAGTGTCTGTGCCGGGAATTGTCCCTTTCCGGACATACCGGCTAAGCAGCAACTAGATGGCTGCCACGCTGGCAGCCATCTCTCAGCCAAATCGATCCAGTCTGCTCTGGGGCCGAGTGCCCCCGGATTTGCCCGACAAAGCGTTGTCGTCCGCGTTGCCTATCTGTCGAGTTCGAACTCGCCCGGCTTCCACGTCTTGTCGAACCATGACTCCAGGGGGCCATAGAGGCGAAGAAGAACGTTCCAACCCTTGCCAGGAATTGTCTGGACCCAGTTGGCCTCATGGCCTTCTGGCGCTGTCGGGCCGAACCAGACATCGACGGAGGAGTCCGCGTTGATCACAATGTCTTTCTTGTCGCTGCCAATGCTGGGAAATTGCTGGTCTGTCTGCAGCATCGATCGGGTCTGATTGTCGTAGACAACGAACGACCAGAATTCCTTTGCCGGAATGTTTGGCGGCAGGTGCACCTTGTAGGTCTTGCCGCCATCGAACGGCTTGCCGTCCTTGTCGGTCGTGGCACCGGCGTATTGCGAACCGATGCCGACACGCTTTATCGCCATGGCCGGTGTGACACCCGTCGCATAGTAGTGAAACAGGACGCGGGCATCCAGATAGCGAACGCCGGGCTGCAGAAGAAACTCGTAGCTGCCGCCGACAAAGCCGGTGAACCAGGCACTGTCGGGATAATAATACGCGTCCTTCATGCGGGTCTTGAAGGTGATGGTGCGCGCCGTCGCGTTGCCGACGGCCACAGCTTCGGTGAGGATCTTCTTCATCCGCTCGTCGGGTGCGAAGGGTTTGCCCTTTTCGATGCCGATTGAGGCGAGCTGTCCCAGCACTTCCGGGTGATAGGCCTCGTTCGGCTCGTATTGGACGATGTTGTTCACTTCCTCGTAGAAATGGAAATCATTGGCATGGATGGTGTTGTACTCCTTGCCCGAGGAATTGATGATCTTCATCGGCGGCGGGTTGCCGGCGTCCGAAAGAAGATAGACCTTGGCGAACTTCTTGGTGTTTTCGACCGCAGTCGCGGTGCTGCCATTTTCGAGGAAGCCGCGCCAGAAGAACAGGTTTCCGTAAGTCGCGGTTCGGAGCACGAAATAGCCTTCAGGTATCTCGCCCTCATAGCCCGGTGGCAACAGCAGGTACTTTCCACCCTTGCCCTTGTCGGGGCCGGCATTGCCGACATCGCCGACATATTCGAACCAGTGGTTGTCGACCATGCCCAGGATATTGGGGGGTGTTTCGATGACCAGCGGGCCTGCCTTGGTGTCCAGCCACATGAGATTGTAGATGCTTTCGGTGTTGCCGGTCAGGAACAACGAATGCGAGTCCATGAGGTTTTCGAAGATCAGGATGGATTGGTTGTCGTCGGCGCCCTGACTGGCGATGCCAATCCGGATAGCTTCGGCGGATGCACCGGGCATGGCATTGAGAAAGGCGTCGACGCCACGCATGAAATCGAGATTGTCGTAGATCTTCTCCGAAGTGGCTTCATCCGGGAAGCCATCGAAAAAGTTCAGCTTGCCAAGCCTGGTGTCCAAGGTCTGCGGCGTGATGATCGAATCCGGTATCGGCGTTGCCATCTTCGGCGCCGTATCGGCGGAAGCGGCCCCCAAGCCCATTAGGACCACCGCAGCGGTTGCACAAAGCAGTCTCGTCATGCGCATGATTGTCTTCTCCTCGCCAATGGCCACTGCAACTGTGGGTCGCCTTCCCTAAGGTCGTCAATCGCGACAGATGCATTATTGGGCCGCCACGGCGTTGCGCCACCACTCATTTTGCGCCAAGTCTGAAGAAATGCTTCGAGGGTAGCCGAATGCCTACGACCCCGGTCATTTCGAATCTCACCTTGCACGGTCTGCCGCAGCTGATCCGGCGCGAGCTTGGCGAGCGGACGCTGGCTCGGGCTGTCCGCGCCGCCGGCGTCGACCTCGAAGTGATCGAAGGCGAGAGCTGCTTCATCCCCCAAGCGGCGGGCTTGAGGCTGATCGACACGGCGGCGCGGGTTGCCGGCGAGGCCAATTTCGGCTTGCTGATGTCCCCGCAGATGGATGTCGCCAACTACGGCATGTATGGGCAATATATCTACGCCGCCGACACGCTCGGCGCGGCGTTCAAACGGGCAATCGAAGCCCTCGCCTACCACTCCACCGGCGATACGATGGCCCTTGTCACCCGTGGCGACGAGGCGCGCTTCAGCTATGGCTTCGCGCTTGCTGGCCGCCCCGGCTACGATCATGCCGCCAATGTCGCGGCAGGCGCGCTGTCTAGCGTTTGCCGGCACTTCCTGTCCGAAAACTGGCGGCCGCTCAGGATCGAGCTCGATATCCCGCGGCCGCGCCACACCGCGCCTTTCGAGGACATGTTCCACTGCCCTGTCGTCTTCAATGCACCGACATTGGCCGTCGTATTCGACCGGGGCTGCCTCACCGCGCGCGGCGCTGCGCCAGCCGCAGCGCCTGTTATCACCATAGCCGACGTGGCGCGTGATCGGCGCGGCGCTGCCCCACGCGATACACTTGGCGTGATCTCGGAACATATCCGCCTTCAGGTCCGCGGCGGCTCGATCTCCATCGACAGCACCGCCCGCGCGATGGGCATCAGCATCCGCACCCTGCAGCGCGAGCTGAATGGCGAGGGATCGGCTTTTCGCTCCTTGGCCAATGTTGCCCGGGCGCGGCGCGCCGATGAACTGCTCCGGCACACGGATGTCTCGATCACCCGCATTGCCGCGGAGCTTGGTTATTCCACGCCAGCCAATTTCAGCCGCGCCTTTCGCAGCGCCACCGGCTTCAATCCGAGCGCGCTTCGGCAAACGCTGCCGAGCGAAAGCGAGTGCGGAGATCCCGGGGATCCATGCCGCGACAGTCGTGAAGACCATTTCGGAGTAAGCGCCGCCCTCGCCCTTCGGCAGGCCTAAACCTCGACGGCCCCCATCGACAGGGCGGCGAGGAAGGTCATCATCGCTTCGACTTCGGACGCTGCCTTGACCGAGGGGCGGCCGGTGCAGCGGGCGCCTTCGGAACCGTAGAGATCGGCGCGGCAGCATTGGTCCTTGCGGCAGGCACGCCGCGCGCAGCGCAAGGCCGCCCCGTCGCGGGTGGCGGCAATGCGCACGGCAAGGCCTGCGACTTTGCGCACCGTATAAGGCAGCCGCTCGTCGATGATGCTTTGGCGGTCGTCCATTCGCCTTGGTCGTTTCATGTCAAAACACCTTCTTGCTGGGGGGAGCGCGCACGAAAACCGCCGGCCTGGCGAACCAGCCGGATTTGTCAGGGGAAGCCGACGCATGGGGCGCGCCTTCTTCAGTATTCTGAATGCGGCACGCCACCATGCGTCCGCCGGTGCTCTTGCCCCACCCTTGTGCCGTTCAACGCATTTTCGCGTAACGGCTGGCAGGGCCTCGGCCTGGGGGCTCATCACCCAGCAACGCCACCGTCAGCGCCGCCGGCCAAGACACCGTCCCCCTCACCTGATACCCGGTGCGCACCAGGTTTCCCTTGAGGGAGATGGGCTGATCTTAAGCCGGCTTTTGGAGGCGTGGATAAATCGGGTGAAAGTTTTTTTGAAAGATGAGCGGGAACAATGGGTTGGGGACGCAGACATCGAGCGTTTGTCCACGGTAGGCCGGCGTCTGTTTCAAAAATTGCCCCATCAAAGACCTTCGTTTCCAGCCATTTCGAATGTCAGCAACGCCCCATTGCGGTCGTTAAGGTGACTGTTGCTACTGCCTGAAAACAGACATTGCGACCACTATCGACGTCGCACTTGCGTCCCAATGGGGTCGCAGATGCTAGTTTTGCCATTGGCGCAGAGCAGACATCTCTGGCGACCCAGCTGGTGGTCGTCCGTGATGCGATCAACGTTCATTGGAATTCTCCTTCCGTCCACGGAATGCGAGCAATCATGCTCGCCGGCTCTATTTTCCCGGAAATATCTGTTTCCAGTCGGACTTCATGTCCACGACCGTCCAATTGTTGACAGCGGCGGCATCGAGCGCCTTGTCCAGGTGACCGAATTCGCTTTTTCGGTCGTAGGCATATTCGCGCTCGGCATCAGTGTGGTGAACTATCAAGCCGAACCGTGGACCATCGGTGAGCGTCGTCCATTGCAGCATTTCGAGGTCACCGTCCGAGTTGCCGAAGGCCGCGATCGGGCGGCGGCCGATCTGCTCGTTGATGCCGACCGGCTTGCCAGTTTTGTCGTCGATAAAGTTGACCTCAGGCAGCCGAAACAGAGTTGGCGCACCGTCCTTCATCTCGAATCTCGTCTTGATCGACGACCCGACAACCTGCTCCGGTGGAACGCCGTAGACCTTTTCGGACCAGGGACGCATGAACTCTATGCCGCCGCCCGAGACGATGAATGTCTTGAAGCCGTTGGCGCGTAGATAGGCGAGCAATTCGAGCATCGGCTGGTAGACGAGTTCGGTGTAGGGGCGCTTGAACCGACCATCACGCGCGGTCGCGATCCAATCGGTAACGATCTTTTGGAACTCGTCGCTGGTCATCCCGGCGTGCGTCGC
>NZ_JBFTPR010000018.1:0-118155 GCF_056398585.1 Aminobacter sp. 01T433 | reverse complement strand
CACGGGACCCCGGTGCGCACCGGGCTCGGGGGGAAGCGCCGGTGCCGGGCTGGTGGGAGGTCGGTTCTCCTGCTGGGTGATGAGCCCCCAAGCCCGGGCCTTGCGGCGGCTGACGGTGAAAGCCGAGGCGACTGAGCGGGGCAAGAACACCGAGCGGGGGTGAGATATGTCCGGCCGCAGGCCGGCAAAAAGCCAACGATTTGGCTTTTTGAATGTCGAACGCCTGGAGCCATAGCGAAGGGCCGGAGAGCGCCACATATTATCAATCGGAAGGCACGGCCTCGCGCCCCGCTTCCCGAACTACCTCCTGCAAGGGAGTGTTCTTTGACAATGGCCAGGCGCGAAAGCGAGCGTGGCGGTGAATAAGTGTGCTCCCTTCTCCCCGTCACTATACGGGGAGAAGGTGCCGGCAGGCGGATGAGGGGCGGCGCGAACTTGCAAAGGTTGGCCCGGCCCCTCACCCGGCCCTTCGGGCCACCCTCTCCCCATAAACGGGGCGAGGGAACGCTCCCACCCTCGCGCAAGCTTGGCGCAATAGGGTCGACATGTCGTGGCATTGGCTCGCGGCGGGATTCGATCGGAAGCATCAATGGCGATCAGCGAAACCATTTCGGGCGAAGGCACGGCGAACAAGAACGGACGCGACGTCTTCTTCGCCATTGGCATCGTCATCATCCTGGCGGTGCTGTTCCTGCCGATCCCGGCTTTCCTGATCGATATCGGCCTCGCCTTCTCCATCGCGATTTCGGTGCTGATCCTGATGGTCGCATTGTGGATCCAGCGCCCGCTCGATTTCTCGTCGTTCCCAACGATCCTGCTGATCGCCACCATGCTGCGGCTGTCGCTCAACATCGCCACCACGCGCATGATCCTGTCGCATGGCAACGAAGGCACGCATGCCGCCGGCTACGTCATTTCGGGCTTCTCGAATCTTGTCATGTCGGGCGATTTCGTCATCGGCTTGATCGTGTTCTTGATCCTCATCGTGGTCAATTTCATCGTCATCACCAAGGGCGCGACGCGTATCGCCGAGGTTGGCGCGCGTTTCACCCTCGACGCCATCCCCGGCAAGCAGATGTCGATCGACGCCGATCTTTCCGCCGGCATGATCGACGACAAGACTGCCCAGCTGCGCCGCCGCGAACTGGAAGAAGAAAGCTCTTTCTTCGGCTCGATGGACGGTGCGTCGAAATTCGTCCGCGGCGACGCAATCGCTGGCCTGTTGATCACCGCCATCAACATCGTCGGCGGCATCGCCATCGGCTATTTCCGCCACGACATGAGCATGGGCGAAGCCGCCGACGTGTTCATCAAGCTGTCGGTCGGCGACGGCCTGGTCACCCAGATCCCGGCCCTCATCGTCTCGCTCGCTGCCGGCCTGCTCGTCTCCAAGGGCGGCACGCGCGGCTCGACCAACCAGGCGGTGTTCGGCCAGCTTGGCGCTTATCCGCGCGCACTCTACGTCGCGGCCGGCCTGCTTTTGCTGCTCGCCTTGATGCCGGGCCTGCCGATGTTCCCGTTCATTTCGCTCGCCGCCTGCATGGCAGCACTCGGCTATGTCATCCCGATGCGCCACAACCGCCGCATCGCCGAAGCCGACGCCGAAAAGGAGCAGGTCGCAGCCGACAAGGTCGAAGAGGAAAAGAACTCGGTCAAGGCATCGCTCGCCACCGCCGAGATCGAACTCCTGATCGGCAAGCAGCTATCGACCCGCCTGCTCGCCACCCATCAGGAACTCGCCTTCCGCATGTCGAAGATGCGCAAGAAGTTCGCCACCCAATATGGCTTCGTCGTTCCCGAAGTGCGGATGACCGACGACTTCTCGATCCCGCCCAAGAGCTATCAGATCAAGATCCATGGCACCGTCGTCGCCGAATACCAGATGCGCGTCGGCGAGATCATGGTGCTGCTCGGTTCGCGCGATCTGCCCGATATTCCAGGCGAGGAAGTCCGCGAGCCGGCCTTCGGCATGCGCGCGTTTTCGGTGCTCGATTCCTTCTCCGAAGATCTGAAGCGCGAACAGTTCACCTTCGCCGACAACATGTCGGTGCTGCTCACCCATCTCTCCGAAGTGATCCGCAACAACCTGCCGCAGCTTTTGTCCTACAAGGATATGAAGGCGCTGCTCGAACGCCAGGACCCCGAATACCGCAAGCTCGCCGACGAGATCTGCACCTCGCACATCACCTATCCGGGCCTGCAGGCGGCGCTCAAGCTGCTGCTCGCCGAGCGGGTGTCAATCCGCAATCTCCACCTCATCATCGAGGCCATCGCCGAGATTTCCCCGCATGTCCGCCGCACCGAGCAGATCGTCGAGCATGTCCGCATCCGCATGGCGCAGCAGATCTGCGGCGATTTGAGCGAGGGCGGCGTGCTCAAGGTGCTGCGTCTCGGCAACCGCTGGGACCTCGCCTTCCACCAGAGCCTCAAGCGCGACGCCAAGGGCGACATACGCGAGTTCGACATCGATCCGCGCCAGCTCGAGGAGTTCGGCCAGGACGCATCCAAGGCGATCCGCACCCATCTTGAAACCGGCGAGCGTTTCGTCATCGTCACAGCACCCGACGCCCGGCCCTATGTCCGCATGATCATCGAAAGGCTGTTCCCGACACTGCCGGTGCTCAGCCATGTCGAGATCGCCAAGGGCGTCGAACTGCGCGTGCTCGGTACCGTCTCATGAATGCTGTAGCGCAGGGCTTCGTCCTTGCGGGGTTTCTCGCCTTTTGCCGCATCGGCAGTTGCTTCATGCTGATGCCCGGCATTTCGAGCGTGCGCGTGCCCATGCATGTCAGGCTGTTCGTCGCGGTCGCCGCCACCGGCGGCCTTTTGGCTCATCTGTGGGACCAGATATTTCCCTTCGTCGATCCGCGCCCCGGCGTGCTGATGCCGATGATCGCGTCCGAACTTCTGATCGGCGGCCTCATCGGCCTGATGGCCAGGCTTTATATACTGGCGCTGATGTTCATGGGCTCGGCCATCGCCATGCTCGTCGGTTTCGGCGGCGTCGGAGGCCATGCCATCGAAGAAAACGAGCCGCAGGCCCCGCTTGCCTCGATCATTTCGATCGCGGCGCTGATCCTGCTCTTCGCTTTCAATTTCCACCATGAGATCATTCGTGCGCTGGTTGCCTCCTACCAGGTTGCGCCGGTCAACATGTTCTTCAATCCACAGGCCGCCCTGGTCGATGTCACTGACACGCTGTCGGAAAGCTTCATGGTGGTGCTCAGGCTCGGTAGCCCGTTCATCGCCTATGCGATCCTGGTCAACCTGACGATCGGCTTCGTCAACAGGCTGACCCCGCAGATCCCGGTCTACTTCATCTCGCTGCCCTTCGTCGTCGCTGGCGGGCTGATCCTGATGTATTTCGGTATCACGACCATGCTCAGCCTGTTTGCCGACGGTTTCGTCGACATCACCGTCGGGAGATAGACATGGCTTCGCGTAGGGATCGCCTGAAGAAACTGGTCGTCGTGCAAGAGCAACTCAAGGCGCTGCATGAGACGCGCCATGCCGGATTTGTCGCCCAGGC
The DNA here is from genome assembly GCF_056398585.1 of Aminobacter sp. 01T433. NCBI lineage: Bacteria > Pseudomonadati > Pseudomonadota > Alphaproteobacteria > Hyphomicrobiales > Phyllobacteriaceae > Aminobacter > Aminobacter sp. 01T433. The sequence goes on along the minus strand of NZ_JBFTPR010000018.1, from coordinate 114,626 downwards.
GATCGCCGCAGACACCGAGGTGACAGCGCTGGTGCAAAGCTTCGACAGCACCGAGGGCATGTCGCAGCTGTTTCCGGAACTTTATCACCGCCGCATCTCGGCGGCGATCGACAGGCAGCAGCTCAATCTCGGCCTTGCCAATGTCGAGGTCGGAAAGATCGCCACTGCCACCGCGCGCACCAACATGGTCGAGCGCGCCTATCGTGATGTCAGGCGTCAGGACGAGCGCGACAGTGCCGACCGCGAACGGCTCGAAATCATTGAAAGAAAGCCCAGCGCATGACCCCGAAAATCGAGGACGCGCGGCGCTGTGGACGACAAGTAAGGTTGCCACAAGCTTGACCCGCCACAATCAGCGGTAACGTAAACCCGGAAAGGCGAGCCAGCTTTGGCCATCTCCCCACCCAGCGACATCATTCTGGACGTTGCCAAGGCTGTCGATCCGGCCGGCATCCAGGCGGCGCGCACAGCACTCGCCAACCGTACGGCGGGTCCCGCTGGCACCTTCTCGCTCACCGAGGCAGGCGTTACCGGCGGCATCTCGCGCCAGCCCGACAAGACATCGCCGGACGCTTCCATGAAGCGCTTCGAGGCGATGGTGCTGCAGACCTTCATCGAGAACATGATGCCGAAGAACACCGAGAGCGTGTACGGCAAGGGTATGGCCGGCGACATGTGGAAGTCGATGATGGCCGAGCACCTCGCCAACCAGACGGCCGAGGCCGGCGGCATCGGTATCGCCAAAGCCGTGATGCGCGACCACTACATCCAGAACGAAAAGGCGGTGCCGGTAAGCGGCGTCTCCGGCGGCCCCGATCAGGCCGCGCTCAACGAACAAACGAGCCAGGCAACTGCGCTCATCCAGGAACTGCAGCGGAAGATGGTCCAGTCGCTTGGAAGCGACAAAGCCGCCTCCGTCACTGACACCAATCGTAGAGGATAAGATATGTCGGATCTCTCCGAATACAGGGCTAACCTTCCGGCAACTGCCGATCTCGCCGATACCACAGCCCGGCCAGGCAATGTCGCGACCATCATCAGCCGCATCGAAGATGCGGTCGAGGAAGAAACCGCCGCGATCCGCACCGACGTCCACTTTGACATCAAGGCGTCGAACGCGCGCAAGAGCCGCTATCTCTATGAGCTGACCCGCGCCACCAAGGGCCTGGTCGAAGGCGAGTTCCCAAGCGAGCTCAAGGTCGGCGTCGAGCGCCTGCGCGACAAGCTGGTCGCCAATGAGCGCGCCATCCTCGCCCATCTCAGCGCGGTCAGCGAAGTCGCAGCCCTGCTCCGCGACGCCATCCAGCGCTCCGAAGCGGACGGCACCTATTCGGCCAACGAATTCGGATGGGCCCGGTGATCAAGTTTATCGCGGCGGCGCTGTGGATTGTCGTCGTGACCCTCGGCGCGGTCTTCTATTCGTTCCAGGCCGCCGCCAACCTGCCGGCAGATGGTACTAAGCAACCGATGCTCGGCGGCCTCGATTACGTCAAGACCGACGTGATCTCGGTGCCGCTGCTCGGTGGCGAGCGCGTGCATGGCTATTTCCTCACGCGCCTCGTCTACACCGTCGAGCCCAAGGAAGTCGCCAAGATGTCGGTGCCGATGGACGCTCTGCTTGTCGATCAAGTCTATTCTTATCTCTACGGCAACCCGCAGATCGACTTCACCCAATACGATAAGCTCGACCTCGATGCCTTTCGCAACGGCATCCGTGACAGCATCAATGCACGCATCGGTTCCAAGCTGGTGCATGAAGTGATGGTCGAGCAGATCGATTTCCTGACCCCCGACGACGTCCGCGACAACGCGGTTCGCAAGCGCTCCTCAGCCGCGGACGCCGCTGCTACAGAATCCGCCAAGCCTGAGGCATCCCTTGCTACAGCCCACTGAACCGGCTAGCAGCCCATTCGGGCGTCGTCGTTGCCAGTTCGCTAGTCAATTCAACGTTGACGTAAACGTCAACTGACCGCTATAGGCAATACAGACCTGTGACGCGGGCCGGCTTTGTCCGGATTGGTCCGGGGAGGCCGGGCGCGCAGCGCCTTTCAGGAAGAGACCAGGAGAGAGCCATGAGCATTCAGGCAGTCGCAGACAAGATCAAAGCGAAGGTAGAGAGCTCCGGCTTCGACCGCTCGATCAAGTTCGACACCGGCAGCGACGGCGTCATCGTCATCGACGGCGCAACGCTTTCGACAACCGACGCACCGGCCGATTGCACCATCAAGCTGTCGCTCGACGATCTCGAGTCGCTGATCGCAGGCGATCTCAACCCGACGATGGCGTTCATGACCGGCAAGATCAAGGTTGAGGGCGACATGTCTGTCGCCATGAGCCTGAGCCAGCTGCTCTGATCGAGCAACCTGAAATCATCCCATCGAAAAAGGCCCGGTGTCACAGCCGGGCCTTTTTGCATGCCAAATTACATAGGCGCTTCCGCGTAATGCCGCTGTAATCATTGGCGCCCACAGCGCTCCGGTCACTGAATGCGACTGGAGTATCATGTGAATCGAAATCGAATGATTGCCTTGGCTGCGACCTTGTGTGCGGCGGCTCTCGCGGGCTGCGTGGACGATCGTTATGGCCCGCCGCGCTGGGACGACACGCGCTATCCGCCGCGCCATGGCGGGGACTATCCGCGCTATCACCCGCGTCCGCCAATGCCGCCAATGCCACCGCGGCTGCCCCGCGCACCACGCCCACCCTTCGCCGAACCGATCGACTGCTCACGCGGACCGGACCGGTATCGGCACCCCGACTGCTACGACAGGCGGCGGCCACGCCATGGCGATGACCGGTATTACATAAACGAGCAATGATGCCTGAGCGCCGTGCCCTCATATGGGCACGGCGTTTTGCAGCAATCTCCCAAAGCCGATCTGGAGTTGAAGGTGAAACGAAACCGCTTCGCAGCAGTGGTGACGGCGATGCTGTGCGTAGTATCTCTCACCGGCTGCGCCAACGACCTGTTCGGTACCGCAGACGACTCGGACCCACCGCGAACCCCGCGCCTGCCACGAGCACAGCCAATGATCGATTGCGCGGCAAAAACTGCCATGGCGCCGTCGCCAATCTGTTTTCCACCCGCTCCCAAGGCGCAGATCAGCCGCTGGTGATGCCACGGCGCCGGGATAGCTCCCGGCGCCCGATCAGGCAGCCATGCGGGCGCGCTCTGTCTTGAGCTTGCGGCCGGCAGCCCTCAACACGCCTTTGGTGCCATCGAGGGCGCCCGGCACAAGTTCGAGTGCCAGGAAACGGTCGCGCTCGTAAGGCCCGGGCATCGAAAGTGAGCCCGTCTTTTGAGCCGAAAAGCCAAAGCGCGCGTAGTAAGGCGCGTCGCCGACCAGCAAGATGGCGCCGTGGCCAAGACGACCGGCTTCAGCGATCGCCTGACGCATCAACGCAGAACCGATGCCGCCGCTTTTCATCGACGGATCGACTGCGAGAGGGCCAAGCAGCAGTGCTGCCGGACCGCCCTCACCCAGGCGCACGTCCCACAGCCGGACCGTGCCGACGACCGAGCCCTCGGCATTGCGCGCGATCAGCGCCAGGCCCTCGGAGGGGCGACGGCCGCGCCGCAACTTCTCCGACGACTTCTTGCGCCGCTTCAGGCCCATGACACGGTCGAGCAAAGCCTCACGCGCCGGCATGTCGGCAAAGGTTTCGGCAACGATGGAGATGTCGGTCGAGGTGTTGGTGATTTCTTTTTCGATATGCATGTCCGTGATCCTTCACGAGCGGAGAACTGGTCCACAAGCGAACCCGTGCGGGCGCCGATGCGCCCGCGCCGGGATGATCTGATCGGCTCTTGCGAGCCGTCAGATCACGTAGGATCGGAGAGGCTCGAAGCCGTTGAAGGCGACTGACGAGTAAGTCGTCGTGTAGGCGCCGGTTCCCTCGATCAGCACCTCGTCGCCAATGGTCAGCGACAAGGGCAGCGGGTACGGCGTCTTTTCGTACATGACGTCGGCCGAGTCACAGGTCGGGCCGGCGAGCACGCAAGGCGACTTCTCGTCTTCATCACGCGCCGTCACGATCGGGTAGCGGATAGCTTCGTCCATCGTCTCGGCGAGGCCGCTGAACTTGCCGATGTCGAGGAACACCCAACGCACATTGTCGTTGTCGGCCTTCTTCGAAATCAAAACGACCTCGGACTTGATGACGCCCGCATTGCCGACCATGCCACGACCCGGCTCGATGATCGTCTCGGGAATGTTGTTGCCGAAGTGCTTCGACAGCGACTCGAAGATGGCCTGGCCATAGGCCTGAGCCGCCGGCACGTCGCGCAGATAACGCGTCGGGAAGCCGCCGCCCATATTGACCATGCTGAGAGCAATGCCCTCCTCGGCCAGAGCTGCAAACACCTGCTTGGCGTCAGCCAGCGCGCGGTCCCAGGCCGAGAGATTGACCTGCTGCGAGCCGACGTGGAACGACACGCCGCAGGCATCGAGCCCGAGCGACTTGGCATGGCGCAGCACGTCGACGGCCATAGCCGGCACGCAGCCGAACTTGCGCGAAAGCGGCCATTCGGCACCTTCGCCATCGGCCAAAATGCGGCAGAAAACGCGTGCGCCGGGAGCGGCACGCGCGATCTTTTCGACCTCTTCGACGCTATCGACAGCAAACAGCCGGATGCCGAGTTCGTAGGCGCGCGCGATGTCGCGCTCCTTCTTGATGGTGTTGCCAAAGGAGATGCGCTCGGCCGGCGCGCCGGCATCCATGGCCATCTCGACTTCGGCGACCGAAGCGGTGTCGAAGGACGAGCCCATGCCAGCGAGCAGGCGCAGAATCTCGGGCGCCGGGTTTGCCTTCACCGCATAATAGATCTTGGATTCCGGCATGGCCTTTTCGAAGGCGTGGAAATTGTCGCGCACGACATCGAGGTCAAGGACGAGGCAAGGGCCGGATGGGCGTCGGGTTGCGAGGAAGTCGAGGATGCGCTGAGTGGCCATAGGTCTCTCCATCGCGCGGTCCTGCCGCGCAAAATCATCAAGCTGTGGGACGGCCGTTCCCGGCCGCGGTATCCCACGGTGGACAAAGACATGACCGCTATTTGATGGAACCAGCCTGTGGAGACCCTGGAACCATAAATGCGCTTCACGCGGCGATGAACCTAGGCCAGCCCGGCTTCGGTTCGCTTTGTCTGCCTTGGCTTGGAAATGGGAGACCCCGTTCCGCACTGCCGGCAATGAAGGTGTGCCTCTTCAGTAACCCCGGCTTTTGGACAGCCGGAAGAGAACCAGAAAGGCCCGCACCGTCGTTGCTTCAAGGTGTCCTCGATTTTGCGGTTGGCCGCTAAATCGACTGGAGGGGTTAGCTCCAGTTACCTTACCGATTTCCTCGCCATTCGAGGGATCGGCGGACACCCACAGGCACGTGCGACTTTGGGCAAGCGGGGATATATGCACCGCGACCGTCACAATCAATTAAAATCTCATGATGGGTTGAAAAAATTCATACGTCGAACAATGCTGCGGATATCGTAAACGGGCTTCGAACAATGACTGGTACGTCCGGCCCCTTCAATGCGTTTCTCGATCTGCCGCAAGTGCCTGTTCCAAATGCGGAATCCGGCGCTTTGGCGGGGCTGACCCTAGCGGTCAAGGACATCTATGATGTCGCCGGCTACGTCACCGGCTGCGGTAACCCGCAAAAGGCCGCGAGCGCTCATCCGGCCCCTAAAACGGCCGGCTCGATTCAAGTGCCTCTCGATGCAGGCGCGCGATTCGTCGGCAAGACCCAGACCGACGAACTCGCCTTCTCGCTGATGGGGCAAAACGGGCATTTTCCCCACCCGATCAATCCGGCCGCACCCGACCGCGTGACCGGGGGCTCGTCGTCGGGTTCGGCGGCGGCGGTGGCCGGCAAGCTTGCCGACATTGCTATCGGTTCCGACACTGGCGGCTCGATCCGGGCACCGGCCAGCTTTTGCGGACTGATCGGCCTGCGCACGACACATCGCCTGATTTCTCTCGACGGCGCCATGAAGCTCTCGCCCAGTCTCGACACCTTCGGCTGGTTCGCCAAGGACATCGACACCTATGAGAAGGTGGCGAAGCTTTTGATCGGCACGGACGCCTATGGTGGCGCGCTCGACCGTCCCCTGGCGCTCGACTGGCTCGACCAATTGCCGACCGGGCCTGCCGAAGCCGCCGAGTACAAGCGGATGCGCGGGCAAGCCGAAAGCGCCCTTGGCACGATTGCCGATGCGGCGCCCCTCACCTTCTCGCCCGACGAACTCTACTGGTGCTTCCGCAGGATCCAGGCCTACGAGGCCTGGCAGCAACACGGCGCCTGGATCTCGTCAGGCGATCGCGGCCTTACCCCCGGCGTCAAGGATCGCTTCGAATTCGGTTCGACCATCGAGGCGGCTGCCTATCAGGCAGAAATCGCCAAGCGCGATGCCGTCCGCGACGAGCTGGGCACATTGCTGGGCGGTGACGGCTTTCTGGTCATGCCGACAGTGCCGGGAGCAGCCCCCTTGGCCAACGGTTCGCATGAGGAGCTTCTTGCCTATCGCGAGCGCGCGCTGATGCTGCTTTGCCTGTCTGGCCTGTCGGGATTCCCGCAGATCACCTTGCCCATCGGCAATGTCGACGGCGCGCCCTTCGGCCTGTCGCTGCTCGGCCCGGCCAGCAGCGACCTTGCGCTGATCCGGTTGGGACGGCAAGTCCTGCAAACGAAGCGCTGAAGCAACGGATCGGCGCAGGTGGGCTACCTACACGGTCGATAGCTGGCGCCACAACCTCAAGTTGGTGACAATTGCTTAGGGCCTGTCCGCTAGCTTGCGCGCCCATCCAAGCCGGCGCACCAGACACGACATGTGTCGCGCCATGGCCCTTGACCCGTTGGTGTGAACAATCCTAGCGTCGTCGTCGTCAATTTTCGAACGAGACCGCAGGCACCATGGACACACTCACCCGGATGCGCGCCTTCATCGACGTGGTCGAAGCCGAGGGCTTTTCGGCCGCCGCGCGCAAGATCGGCCGTTCGAAGGCGCTTTTGTCCAAATATGTGCGCGAGCTGGAAGACGAGCTCGGCGCGCTGCTGCTCAACCGCACGACCAGGCAGTTTTCGCTGACCGAGGCCGGCCACACTTACTACAGGCGCGCTTCCGAGATCATCCGCGAGGTCGACAGCCTAGCTGATGCGGTGCGCGAATCCTCTGGCGACGTGCGCGGCCGCGTCAAGCTATCGGCGCCGCGCACCTTCGCCGATGCGCCGATCGGCCAGTCGCTGATCGACTTCGCCAAGGCGCACCCCGACATCGTGCTCGAAATCCATCTCGATGATCGTTTCGTCGATCTGGTCGAGGAGGGATTCGACCTCGCCATCCGCATTTCACGACTGGAGAACTCGTCCTTGATCGCGCGCCGGCTGGCCCCGTTCGGGATCAGGGTCTGCGCTTCGCCGGAACTGATCGAAAAGCACGGCATCCCGAAGCGCCCTGCCGACCTCGGCGGCTTGCCCTGCATCATCGACACCAACGGGCGCTACCTCTCCAACTGGCCATTCACCAGCGACACCGGCGACACCATGACCGTCTCGGTGTCCGGACCGATGGAGGTCAACAGCCCGATGGCGGCGCGCGCAGCGGCAGTCGCGGGGCTAGGCTTTGCTATGTTGCCGGACTTCATCGCCGCTCCCGATATCGAGGCCGGCCGGCTGGTGCCGGTGCTCGACGATCGCCTGCTCAGCGGCGCCGGCATCTTCGCCGTCTATCCGCATCGCCGCTATCTGCCGGCGAAAATCCGCGTCTTCGTCGATTTCCTGGTCCAGTGGTTCAAGATCAATCCTTGCGATCATTCGACATAACAGTCGAACGCGTCCCACTTTTGCCCGGTTTCTGATAATTGTCGGCAACACCCAAAGCGCGGGACCGTCAGTGTAATGATTCTGAAAACGTCAACGGCGATGCTGGCGACAGCCGCAGCGGCTTTGCTGGCCATGACCGTGCCGGCAAGCGTTCATCCGCACGTCTTTGCAGAGGCCCGGCTCGACGTCGTGCTCAATCCCGACAACAGCGTGAAGTCGCTGCGCCACCTCTGGCGTTTCGACGACCTGTTTTCGAGCACGGTCTTGATGGAGTTCGACAAGAATTCCGACCTCAAGCTCGACGACACGGAGCTGGCGGAGGTGGGCAAGACGGTGTTCGAATCCATCGGCGAGTATAATTACTTCCAGGTCGTGACTGTCGACGGCAAGGATGTCGCGATGAAGCCGCCGGCCAGTCTGATCGCCAACTTCGAAGACCAGCAGCTGATCATCCTGTTTGAGACCGAGCCGAAAGAGCCGCTGAAGCTCGCCGGTAAGATCGATTTCGGCGTCTATGATCCGACCTTCTATACGGCGATCGATTTCACCGACGACTCCAACCTAAGCGTCGCCAATCTGCCTTCGATCTGTACGAAGCAGGTCATTCGCCCCGACCCGGATGAAGCTCTTGCGCAGAACCAGTCCAAGCTGACCGAGGCGTTCTTCAACGATCCATCGGGCACCGACATGAGCAAGATTTTTGCCACGCGCCTGGAATTGAACTGCCCAGCCAAGGGGTGATGCAGTGAAGAAGATGACGATCCGCCTGGTGTTCGCACTTTTGGCGCTCAGCTACGTGCTCAGCCATTTTGCCCTCCAGGCCCATGCCCAGAGCTCGCTCGGCATCGGCACCAACGAAGCGGTGGTGCCTTCGACTGGACTGTTTTCCGGTGTGCTCAACTGGATCAACGTGCATCAGCAGCAATTCTACCGCTCGCTGACAGGTTCGCTGAAGGCGATGCGCGACGGCCAGAGCGGCGGCATCTGGCTGCTGGTCGGCCTATCCTTCGCCTATGGCATTTTCCATGCCGCCGGCCCCGGCCACGGCAAGGCGGTGATCTCGTCTTACATGCTCGCCAACGAAGTGGCGCTGCGCCGCGGCGTCATGCTTTCCTTCGTCTCGGCCTTTCTTCAGGGCGCCACAGCTATCGTTTTGATGACGCTGGTGTTCCTCGTCTTGCGCGGGACGTCGGTGTCGATGACCAAGGCGACCTGGTTCCTGGAAACAGTGAGCTATGCGTTGATCGCCGCCTTCGGCGCCTGGCTTTTGTGGAAGAAGCTCCGGCCGATGGCATTCGGCTTTGCCGGTGCCGCCCCGGTGCACAGCCTGTCGGCCGCGCATACACATGCGCATGGGCATGATCATGACCACGCCAAATGCGGGCATGATCATTCACACGACCTCCATCATGACCACGCGCATCATCATCATGATCAGCACGACCACAATCACGCAGCGGGCTACGTCTGCTCGACCTGTGGCCATTCGCATGCGCCGGACCCCAGGATGCTCGAAGGCAAACATTTCGACTGGCGCACGGCCTGGTCGGCGGTCGCAGCCGTCGGAATCCGCCCCTGCTCGGGCGCGCTGATCGTGCTCAGCTTCGCCTTCCTCAACGGCCTGTGGGCCGGCGGTATCCTGTCGGTCTTCGCCATGGCTTTGGGAACGGCGATCACCGTGTCAACGCTTGCCGTACTTGCCGTGACCGCCAAGAACTGGGCCGTGGCGATTGCCGGCGACGGCCGGGTCGGCAACCGTGTCTACAATGTCATCGAGATCGGCGGCGCAGCGCTCGTCTTGCTGCTTGGCCTGGCATTGCTGGCTGCCAGCCTGAGCGCTTAGGGCGCGTTCAAATTACCCGGAAATGATGCAGGCACTCGCCTGCAACCACTCGCCAATCTCGGCGCAAAAGAAATCCGCCCTGGAGTTGCGGCTACCAGGGCGGATTTGTTCGAACCACGTCCTGCGTGGCGTCGAATGTTACATCGTGGACTTCTTGGGCGCAGCAGTCGCCGTGCTGTGCTTCTTGTGCTTCTTGGTGGTCTTGTGAGTCGGCTTCTTCTGGGAAACCTTCTTCACCGGTGGCTTCGCGGTCGTCGCGCCGGCAGCCGGGGCGGTGTAGCCGGCAGCGCTTGCCGAGCTTGCGGTCAGAACGGGAGCGGAGAAGGCGACAGCAACGGCCAGGCCGAGGGCGGTCAGGAGGGGCTTGTTGATGTTCATAATCAGTTTCCTTTTGCACAAGGGCCTGGTTTGAGTTGGCCGATCAGGGTTCGATCGGCTGCACTCCAAGCATCTTCAGTGCTATCGCATAGGCGCGGATGCCCTGGGCCTGCTGTTTGCCGGCACAGAATTTCATCGCCTTTTTCTGAAGAGCTTTCGCTTCGGCGGCCCGTTTTGCCTCTGCGTGTTCGGTGATTTCTTGAGCGAACTGCTGTTGCAGCCTGTCACAACGTTCGGTTCTGCTGATTGTCCCCTTCGGTTGCGGCTGGGTGCTGGCCGCGCCTAGCGAAAGGGCTGCAAGCAGAACGATCGTCGAACTGGTCGCAAGCTTTCGCATGTCGTTTTCGGCACCCGTGGTTAAGCAACACGGCTGTTATCGCTGACCGACTTGTCGGCTAGTTTTCCCGTTTGCAGAGTTTTGTTTCTGGATTGTAACTGCCGAATTCGGTGCATCAGCGCGCCTGGTTCGCTGGTCAAATCGGGGCGCGGACCTTATTTTGCCAAGGTCCGGGCCGATCCCCACTCAGCACAACAGTGGAAGCAAATGAATTGAAAGCCGACGCCCACATTCTGATCGTCGACGACGACAAGGAAATCCGCGACCTGCTTCAGGAATTTTTCCAAAAGCATGGCATGCGCGTGTCGATAGCCCGCGACGACGACGAGATGCAGGCAGCACTTCGCCGCGCACCCGTCGACCTGATCATCCTCGACGTCATGCTGCCGGGCAAAAGCGGCCTCGACATCTGCCGCGACCTGCGCACCCATTCCAAGATACCGATCATCATGCTGACGGCGGTCACCGAGACGATCGACCGCGTCGTCGGACTGGAGATGGGCGCTGACGATTACGTGCCGAAACCCTTCGACCCCCGCGAACTGCTGGCCCGCGCGCGCGCCGTGCTGCGTCGGCCTAGCGCTGCGGGTGCCGCCCACCGCCCGATGCCGCAGATCTACAAATTCGCCGGCTGGACGCTTGATGCCTCGCGGCGCAGGCTGCTCAGGCCCGACGAGGTGCGGGTCGAGCTGACCACCGCCGAATTCAACCTGCTCCACACACTGGTAAGAAGCGCGCAGCGCGTATTGAGCCGCGAGCAACTGGTGGAACTGTCCAACCAGAACGGCGACTACAGCTACGACCGCAGCGTCGACATCCTGGTGAGCCGCCTGCGGCGCAAGATGGAAGACGATCCGCGTTCACCCAAGCTGGTGCTGACAGTGCGCGGCGGCGGCTATCAATTCGTGCCAGAGGTTGTTGCCGAATGAAATGGCTCCTGCCGCGGTCGCTGCCGGCCTGGGTCCTGCTGATCGTCATTGCCGGGCTGCTGGCCATCATGGTTTCGACGCTGTCCATCGTTTCGCGCGAACGCGTCGCCTCAAACAATGTGCTCGACCTGCTCCGGCTCAACGACAGGGCGCTGTCGCTCACCAAGCTGATGTATGCCGAAGAACCGGCCGATCGCACCCGCATCGCCGCCGGTCTGTCGGTACCGCCGCATGTGCTGAGCACATCGGATGAGCCGGCGATCACCTCGTCGATCCCAGCCGACGACGACATGGCAGAACTCGAAGACATCATCGTTGGCCGGCTGTCGAAATACGGCGTCGAGGAAGCGCGGGTGCGGCGCGAGACGGCACAAGCGCGGCCGAGCCAGAACGCGACACAGCCAGACGAGAGCATGGGCAGTGTCGAGAAGGAACTGGTCGACCTGTCTTCCGACTTCACCAACTCCGACACGCTGATCGCCTCGATCGAATTCAAGGACGGGCAGTGGCTCAACTTCACCATGCAGGCCACACCGCTCAGCCCCATTCTCAATGCCGATAGCCTGCCGCTCTACGGATCGGTGGCAGCCCTTGTGGTGGCGCTTTCGATCTGGTCTCTGCGCCGTCTGACTGCGCCATACCGTGCGCTCGAAAGTGCCGTCCGGCGTATCGGCATGGACCTCAAAAGCCCGCCGCTGCCGGAATGGGGCAGCAGCGAATACAAATCGGCGGCCCGCGCGGTGAACACCATGCAGGCGCGATTACGCGAATATGTCGAGGACCGCGAACTGCTCGCTGCGGCACTTGCGCATGATCTGAGGACACCACTTACGCGCATCCGCTTGCGCCTGGAATTGCTGCGCAATTCTCCGTTGCGCACCGCACTGATGAACAATCTGGCCGACATCGAGGCGATCTCGGCTTCGGTCCTCGACTTCGCAACCTTCGAAGCCAAGGGCGAGACATCCGAGCGGATCGATTTCTGGTCGCTTGTCGATTCGATCGCCGACGGCAACCCGCATGTCGTCTTCGATGGCGCCCGCAGCCATGCCCGCGGGCTTACCTGCTACGGCCAAGCCATCGCTTTGCGCCGATGCGTGTCGAATCTCGTCGACAATGCCGTGAAATATGGTGGCAAGGCGCGTCTTGCCTTGTCGCGCGATGCGGACCGCATCCTGCTGACCATCGACGATTCCGGACCGGGCATACCCGAGGCCCAGATGGAGGCGATCTTCCGGCCGTTTACCCGTCTTGAAGCCTCTCGCAACCGCCAGACCGGCGGTTTTGGGCTAGGCCTGACGATCGCCCGCAATATCGCGCGCCGCTTTGGCGGCGACGTGACGCTGAAGAACAGAGCCGATGGTGGCGGCTTGCGCGCAGAGCTGACGATCCCGCTGGCCCAGGCGGCACAGCCGATGCCAGCCAAATAGGATCAGTTGCCGTTTCTGCGCTGGCTGCGGCCGCGCAGCCAGAACACGCCGAAGAAGCCGAGCACGAAGAACACCCCAACGATGCCGGCGGCGACCGTCGAATAATTGCCGACCGCCAGCATGATCTTCGGCAGGAAGAACGCGGCAACGCCGAAAATGATCATGATGCAGGCAGCAGCGACGGCGGCTTGGCGGTTGTTGGTGTCCATCGGCAAATTCCTGATGTTGCGGGTTCAAGGCCCGGCGAAGCTGAACGTCATAGCGCTCGCTGGCCCATCAGCCAACGCGTCAATGCCGGTTCCTTTGTCGCATGCGCGATTCGAGCAGCCCCAGTAACGCGTCGACTGCTGCCTGTCAGGCACCGAATTCGGCTCGGAAATCCTCAAGCTTGCGCTTCTGCTGGCCCGCGGCATCGAAATTTGCCGGGGCAAGCCAGGCTTCATACGCTTGCTTCAATGCCGGCCATTCCTTGTCGAGGATCGAATACCAGGCGGTGTCGCGGTTTTCGCCCTTGGCGACCATGTGCTGGCGGAAGATGCCCTCGAACTTGAAGCCGAAACGTTCGGCGGCACGTTTTGACGGCTCGTTGCGGTTATTGCATTTCCATTCGTAGCGACGGTAGCCGAGATCGAAGATGTAGCGCGCAAACAGGAATTGCGCCTCGGTCGCCGCCGGCTTGCGGGAGATGACATCGCTCCAGTAGATGTTGCCGATCTCGATGACGCCGTGCGCGGGATCGATGCGCATCAGCGTCTGGCGCCCGGCCATCTTGCCGCTCGCCTTGACGATGACGACAAAAAACAGCGGGTCCTCGCTCGCCGCCGACTTTTCGAGCCAGGGTTGGAACTCGGCACGCGTCTGCGGCTTGGTATCGAAAAGCCAGCGGAAGCGGCCCTCGGCATCCTGGGCTGTGGCCATCTCGTAGAGGCGTTCGCCGTGTTTTGCCGCATCGAGCGGTTCAAGGCTGACATAGCGACCATCGAGCACGACGCGCTCGGGGCGCGGGCGCGGCTTCCAGTCCTGCAGGTTGTCGGTCAACGATCTCTCCAATTCGTTTGACATGGCCGTTCGGACTCTCGCAAAAATCAACAGCCACCGAAAGAACCAGACGGATACCCGCAATGCTCCAAACGATTGCCGCCTTCGACCGCCTTGGTGAAGAAAACGCATTTGCCGTCCTGGCGCGCGCCACGGCACTTCTCCACCAGGGGCGCGACATCGTCAATCTCGGCATCGGCCAGCCGGATTTCCGCACGCCCGAGCATATTGTGGAAGCAGCGATCAAGGCGCTGCGCGACGGCCATCACGGCTACACGCCCGCCAACGGTCTTTTGGCGACACGCGAAGCGGTGGTGCGGCGAACGCTGACGACGACAGGCGTGGAAGTGTCGCCGGAAAGCGTGATGATCATGCCTGGTGGCAAGCCGACGATGTTCGCCGCGATCCTGATGTTCGGCGAACCGGGTACGGAAATCCTTTACCCTGACCCCGGTTTCCCGATCTATCGCTCGATGATCGAGTTCACCGGAGCGGTACCGGTACCGGTGCCGATGCGAGAGGCCAACGGCTTTGCCTTTTCGGCGGAGGAAACGCTTGCGCTGATCACGCCCAAGACGCGGCTCCTGATCCTGAATTCGCCGGCCAACCCGACCGGCGGAGTGACGCCTCGCACGGAGATCGCCAAGCTGGTGAAAGGGCTGGAAGCCCATCCCCATGTCGCTGTCATGTCCGACGAGATCTACGACGTCATGACGTATGACGGCGAGCAACACAGCTCGCTGCTGAGTTTTCCTGAAATCCGCGACCGGCTGATCATCCTCAACGGCTGGTCGAAGACCTGGGCGATGACCGGCTGGCGCATGGGCTGGTCGATCTGGCCGAACGGACCACAAGGCGGCCATCTCTACGACAAGGTGCGCAAGCTCGCGGTCAATTGCTGGTCATGCGTCAACGCGCCGAGCCAATATGCCGGCATCGCCGCGATCGACGGCCCGCAGGACGACGTCGAGCGTATGATGCGTGCCTTCGACAACAGGCGAAAGATCGTCGTCGAGGGTCTAAACGCCATCCCCGGCATTTCCTGCATCACGCCAAAGGGCGCTTTCTATGCCTTCCCGAACGTCGAAAAGACCGGCTGGAAGGCCAAGCAGCTCGCCTCTGCGTTGCTGGAGGAAGCCGGTGTCGCGCTGATCGGGGGCCCGGATTTCGGCATACTTGGCGAGGGCTATATAAGGCTGTCCTACGCCAACTCCGAAGAAAACATCCTGCGCGCGCTGGAGCGCATCGAGGCGTTTTTGGCGAAGTGACCGGGCGCTTCAACCGCGCCCGACATAAGGCATCTTTGTCGCCATCACGGTCATGAACAGCACGTTGGCGTCGAGCGGTAGGCCGGCCATGTAGACGACGGCCTCGGCGACACGGGCGACGTCCATCACAGCCTCTGCTGCGATCGAGCCGTCGGCCTGCTGGACGCCAATGGTCATCGGCAACGCCATCTCGGTCAGCGCATTGCCGATGTCGATCTGGCCGCAGGCGATGTCGAAGGGCCGGCCATCGAGCGCCAGCGTCTTGGTGAGGCCGGTGATGGCGTGCTTGGTGGTGGTATAGGGCACCGAGCCGGGGCGCGGTGCATGGGCCGAGACGGAACCGTTGTTGATGATACGGCCGCCCATCGGCTCTTGCCTGCGCATCGCAGCGAAAGCTGCGCGCGAGCATAAGAATGAGCCTGTCAGATTGACAGCGACGACCTCGTTCCAGGCTTCGACCGGGATTTCGTCGATGGTGGACGCCTTGTAGCCCATGCCGGCATTGTTGAAGAGCAGGTCGACACGGCCAAAAGCCTCGGTGATCGTCTCGAACATGTCGTCGACCTGCTCAGGCTTGGTGACATCGCAGACGACGGCCAGCGCCTTGGCGTCTGTCTTGCCCGCATCGCGGATCGCCTCGTCCAGCGTATGCTTGCTGCGGCCGCAGAAAACCGTGTTCCAGCCATCGTGGAGCAATGCGGTCGCCACCGCCTTGCCGATGCCCTTGCCAGCACCTGTGACCACCGCAACCCTGTTGCTCGACATGATGAAGCCCTCCCCGCGCATGGCCAACCGCCGGCGGGCGATCTTTCGTAGCGGTGTCAATTTTAGAGCGCCAGCTCAAGCAAAACCAGCGTGGTTTTGCTTGATGGTCCATTCGGAGATGTCGGGAAAGTCAGACAAAAAGGGCGGTCATTGGCGACCGCCCAGTTTTAAATCGAACCGTGCTTGGGAGGAGGAGAGCCGATCCGAATGAGGAAAGGATGCGCCTGGTCGGTTAACAAATCCTTAACGCGAAAAGCAGCCTTTTAGCGGCTGACAGGCCCCCTCGCCGCAGGCCGCCTCACCAGCGCGGATTGACGTGCGGATTGGCGGAGGCTTCTACCGGCACCTTGACGCTCGAAATGGTTGCCTCGACGTGGTCGATAAGCGCGTCCGGCAGCTTCAGACGGCCCGCGAGCAGATCGAGATAGCCGCGCTCGGCGCGGGTGTCAGGATCGATCGCAAGGCGCGAGGCGGTGTAGAGCTCGACCTTCTGCGCGTCGGTCTGGGCTGCGGCCACGAGCGCGTCGAGATCCAGCGGCGCGTCGAGTTCGGCGTTCAGAAACTGCGCAGCCTCGGAATCGATGCCCGACAGGCTGAGCCTGTCGCCGATCTTCTTGCGTTCCTCGTCGTCGATATGGCCGTCGGCCTTGGCGGCGGCGATCATGGCGCGGATCAGCGTCAGGGCGAACTCGGTCTCGCCCTGCGGCGCCTGGGCCGGATGGAAGGAATTGTCGGCCGGTGGCGGCAGAAGCTGCGTATCAGGATTGGTGCTGGCGGTGGCGTCTGGCGCGTTGCCGGCCTTGTAGTTCTGGTAGGCCTTGTAGGCGAGGCCACCGATGGCGGCGAGACCGCCGACCTTCAGCGCGGTGCCGGTGACCTGGCGGCCGGTGCCGGTGCCAAGCAGCACGGCAACCAGCGCGCCTGCGGCCAGCGGATTGTCCTTGGCGAGCTGCGTCGCCTGCCCAGCCTTGTCGCGCACAGTGGAACCGGTGCCTGGGATCGTGGAGCCGAGGAGATCGTTGAGCAGCTTCTTGGGATCGAACATGGGTGCCTCCGGTTTGGAATGTCGGTCGCCGTGAGGTAGGCGGACGAAGGCGACATTACAATGACATCAGCCAATTTGGCGAGGCCGTCGGAGACTGAACGTCAACTTCCGATGTGGGGTGCTATGCCGCGTTTTTCGGCGAGTTCGACCTGCTTGTGGCGTTCGGCGTAGCGGGCGCGGTCCTCTTCTGTGCGGGCATCATGGCAATGCGGGCACGAAACGCCTGGTACAAATTTCGGCGACAAAAGCTCTTCCGGCATCAGCGGGTGCCGGCAGGCGCGGCACAGCTCGGCTTCGCCAACGGCCAAGCCATGGGAAACCGACACACGCTCGTCAAAAACGAAGCACTCGCCCTGCCACAGGCTCTCTTCGGCCGGCACCGCTTCGAGATATTTGAGGATGCCGCCCTTGAGGTGGAAGACGTCGTCGATGCCGAGCGACTTCACATAGGCGGTTGCCTTTTCGCAGCGAATGCCGCCGGTGCAAAACATCGCCACCTTGCGGCCTTCGAGTTCGGCGCGGTGGTTCTCGACCCAGGCCGGAAACTCGCGGAAACTCTTGGTCTGCGGGTCGACGGCACCGGAGAACGTGCCGATCGACACCTCATAGTCGTTGCGGGTGTCGACAAGGATGGTGTCGGGATCGGAGATGAGCGCGTTCCACGCATCCGCCTCGACATAAGCGCCGACGCTGGCGAGCGGGTCGATGCCCTCGACGCCCATGGTGACGATCTCGCTCTTGAGCCGCACCTTCATGCGGTGGAACGGCATGTCTTCGGCGGCACTGTATTTCACCTCGAGCCCGGTGAACTCCGGCATGGCTTCGAGATAGGCGATGAGTTCGGCAATCGCCTGCTCGGTGCCGGCGACGGTGCCGTTGATGCCCTCACGGGCGAGCAGCAGCGTGCCTTTGATGCCGCGGGCGCAGCAGAAGGCGGCGATCGGCGCGCGCAAAGCCTCGAAACCCTCAAGCCGGCAGAAGCGGTAGAGGGCGGCAACACGGAAATGGGGTGCAGGCGTGGAGAGATTCATGGCGAGAGCCCCTAGCGCCTTGGCTCGCAATTTTCAATGCGGCGCGGAAAAGCCAATGATTACAGATCGTTGCCGAATTGTCGTGACGACGGCTTCAGGCCAGATGCAAATATATTTATCCACGCCTGCCAAAGTCGGGCGACAATTGCACTGACGAAAGGGAGTGTGAGGCGCATGTTCAGCAGGCAGACGGCGACGGAAATCGAAAAGGCGGCCAAGGAATTCGGGCTCGAACCGGCGGCATTGCTTGCCATCGCCGAGATCGAGAGTGCCGGCCAGGTGTTTGCCAAGATCGATGGCCGAAACGAGCCTCTGATCCGCTTCGAGGGCCATTATTTCGACCGCAGGCTTTCCGGCGACAAACAAGACAGGGCGCGAGGCGCAGGTCTCGCCTCGCCGACTGCTGGCGTGGTCGCCAACCCACGCGCCCAGGCGGCACGCTGGCAGATGCTCGACCAGGCGGCTGAAATCGACCACCAGGCCGCCTATGAGTCGACCTCGTGGGGCCTCGGCCAGGTGATGGGCGCGCACTGGCTATGGCTCGGCTTCGACAATGTCGACGCCCTGGTCAACGAGGCACGCGCCGGAGCCGCCGGCCAGGCCCGGCTGATGGCACGCTACATTCAAAAAGCAGGCCTCACCGACGCGCTCAACGCGCATGACTGGGAGGCGGTGGGCCACGGCTACAATGGCCCCGGTTTTCGAAAGAACGCATACCACCTCAAGTTGGCGAAGGCGTACGACAGACAAATCAGCGGCCCTGCCCCCGGCGACTTGCTGATGACGGTCGGCTCGCGCGGCGAGCTCGTCACCGAGCTTCAGGAAGCGCTTGTCGCATTGGGCTATTCGGTCGACACCGACGGTATCTTCGGCCCTGGCACGGCAGCTGCGGTCAAGAAGTTCCAAAAGGACCATGGCCTGGCCGCCGATGGCATCGCCGGCGAACGTACCCAGGCCACTCTCAAGAAGGCGCTGCAGCCGGCAGGCGGATTTTGGCAGACATTGAAAACTTGGCTGGCGAAGCTTTTCGGCGGATCGTAGGGCACCGTGTGTCCCGCTGCTGGGTAGCCCGCAACACCATGTCGCTGCTGGCTTCGTGGACTTGAAATGCGCGGTCTGTTAAATCGGTTGAAAATTGACAATGGAGCGAATGCCATGACCAGCAAAACCCAGAAACTGCTTGCGCTGCTGGATGGCCAGCCAGTCATTCCGGTGCTGAAGATCGAGCGCGCCGCCGATGCCGTGCCGCTTGCCCGCGCGCTTGCACGGGGCGGCCTCAAGGCAATCGAAATCACGCTCAGGACCGACGGAGCGCTGGAATGCATCCGCCGCGTCGCCGCCGAGGTCGAGGACTGCATCGTCGGCGCCGGCACCGTCCTGAATGCCCGCCAATTCGACGAGGCGGCTGCCGCAGGCTCGAAATTCATCGTCAGCCCCGGCGCGACACGCGAACTGATGGCCCACGCCGCCCCCAGCGACGTCCCGCTGCTTCCCGGCATGATCACGCCTGGCGAGATCATGGCCGCGCTAGAAGCCGGCCTCGACTTCGTGAAATTCTTCCCGGCCGAACAGGCTGGTGGCGCGCCTTTCCTCAAGGCCTTGGCTTCGCCCTTCGCCGGGGTAAAGTTCTGCCCGACCGGCGGCATCTCGGCGAAGAACGCCAAGGATTATCTCAGCCTGCCGAATGTCGTGTGCGTCGGTGGCTCGTGGGTCGCGCCCGACGACATGGTCAAGGCGGGCGACTGGGCCGGCATCGAGGCGCTCGCCGCCGAGGCAAACAAGCTGCGCAAGAACTGAGGCGCGATTTTCCCCCTCCCCCTTGGGGGAGAAGAAAAGTGCCCGAAAAATCAAAAAAGCCGCGCTGGTTGCCCAGCGCGGCTTTTTTGTTGTTCGGTTTGTCGATCAGTTCGTCGCGAAGCGAGCGACCGAGAGGAACTTGACGGCACTGCCCGAGAAGCGGTGAGCTTCGGTAGCTTGATTGCCCTGCTGGAAGCCGGCCGTGTAGACTTCCTTCGGCGCGGTACGCACCATGTTGTAAGCAAAGCCCGGAGCCTTGGTGTTGGTCGTGACCGTGATGACCTGAGCGCCGCTGCGCAATGCCCAGCGTGCGGAATCGGGTGCTGCGGCGACGACGACAGCCTTGGGCTCAGGCTTGGCTTCCTGGGCGAGAGGACGTGCCGACTTGCGCGTGGTCTTGACGTTACCACCGATGGCAACCGCAGGATCGGTACCGGCCGAGGCTGTAGCGATCGCGCTCTTGGGCGTGGCAACGGCCACCGCTTCAGGCTGATCGAACACTGAACGCTGCTCCGGCCGAGGTGCGAGGGCAGCAACTTCGAGTTCTGCCTGGCTGCCCTCGTCTTCAGTCGGAATGTCGTTGGCAGCAGCCAAGGCGGCTTCAACGGTCATGTCCTGCGGACGCGCCGAAGGCAGCGGAGCCCTGACATTGGTAGCAATCGCCGGTGCATCGTCGGTCGATGCAAGCGCCATCAGAACGCTCTCGTTCTCAGGCTTGAGTTCTACAGGCGGCGTGTAGTTCGGACGCCAGCTCGGCAGCGGCACGTTAGCGGCAATCTGCTGTTCGACCGGAGTGGGCCGCTCGCTTTCGGCGAGCGGAGCCGATGCTGCACCGAACGGCACGTTCTCGGCGGTCGCCGAGACGACCTCGGCCTGCGGCCGCGGCGCGACACCCGGCAGCGGAACGCTGCGTGCGGGAAGGGCTGCGATGATGGTCTCAGGCGCCTGCTCGGCCGGTGCCTGGTCGGCAACCTGCGGCAGCTCGGCGCGCTGGGCATTCTCAGGCGAAACGATCTGGATGCCCGGCTGGGCCCTGGCAACCGGCGCGGATGCCACGACCTGGGTCGGCGCCTTCTTGGGGGCAACCGCCGCAATCGTGCTCTCGCCGGTATCTTCTTCCTCGTCGGCACCGCCACCGCCAAACAGCGCAGCAAACAGGCCGCCACGCTTGGCAGGCGAAGCGCTGGCCATGACCAGATCGCCGCTGCTCTTGCGAGCCTGATAGGAAGCGAGCGCCTGCTCGAAGCCAGGCAACGGCTTGCCGTCGCTCGGCACATGCAGCGTCTTGCCCGACGGGAACACCGCGACCAGTTCCTGGCGGCTCATGCGCGGCCAATGGCGCACATTACCGACGTCCATGTGGACGAAGGGCGAACCAGAACGCGGATAATAACCGACGCCGCCGGCCTGGACGCGCAGGCCCGCATCACGCAGCTTCTTGAGCGGAACACCTGGAATGTAGAAGTCCATCGCCTTGCCGAGCATGTGCTGGCTTTTTTCGGCAACGCCGTTCGAGCGGCTGCGCAGCAGCGAATTGGTCGCCGGCGAACGATAGGCGGAAACGACGCTGATATAGCCGGTGGCCCCGACCGAGCGATAGGATTCCCAGACGACGTCGAACAGACGGGGGTCCATCTTGGTCGGCTCGTTGCGGCGCCAATCGCGCAGGAACTGGTTGAGTTTCTTCAGTCCGGCAGCATCGTATCTGCCGTTGCGCTTGAACGTGATCTCAGCCTTCTCGCCCGTGTGGGTATAGAAAAGCTTGAGCGTCCGCGTCTCGGCGGAGGCGGTGGCCTGAGAAGCTGTCACGAAACCAAAAGCCAGCGCAGCGGCCGTAAGCCACTTCTGCCAAACGTTTAACTTCGAGCGACGCCCTTCGGTGTTCTCGATCCTGTTCAAATCAAAAGGCCCTGTTAGGCTGCCATCTGTCCCCGGATTTGAGCCCGGACACGCTTACGAATTCGCGTCCGAATATCGATCCTAATGGTTAATCACTGATTATTGAAGCCGAAATGCGGTAACACCATGGCGATATCCCCGCAAAACGGAAGCCCCGATTTTTATGGTAAACCGCTGGTTTAAACCACAAAAATAGCGATTAACAAATATCTGCGCCACCGCAGATTCATGCGGCCCGCAAGCGACACGCAAGCTTTAATTCAGTTCCGCTGAAGAAAAGCGTCAGGACGCGAGTCGCACGCTGCGTCCGGTCTCAGGATCGATTCCGTATTCCTTGAGCTTGCGGTACAGCGTCGAGCGACCGATTCCCAACCGTCGCGCAACCTCGCTCATCTGGCCATTGTAGTGATCGATGGCGAGCCGGATCATTTCGAGTTCGACATCGGCGAGCAGGCGTACATTGCCACGTTCGTCGAGCGCCCGCAGCATGCCCGGCCGGGTTCGTTCAGGCGCCTGCGACAGCACTGGGGTGGGGACAGAAACTCTTTCGGCAACGGTGTCGGCGACGGCCGGCGCAGCGTTGCCACCAAGGTCGACCACGCCTTCGACCTGGGCGCGGATCTGCGGGAACTCGTCTTCGGTGAGCAAATCGCCCTCAGACAGCACGCAGGCACGGAATATGGCGTTTTCCAACTGCCGGATATTGCCCGGCCAGTCATAGGCCTGAAGCAGGGCCAGCGCATTTTCCGAGATCATCGGGATTCTGCCATGCGGGCTTGCCGGGGCGACGCGGGAAATGAAATGGCTGACAAGCAGCGGAATGTCGTCGCGGCGCTCGCGCAGCGGCGGCACGAAGATCGGATAGACGTTAAGGCGGTAAAACAGGTCCTCGCGGAACTTGCCGTCCTTGACCTGCTGCAGAAGGTTGCGGTGCGTCGCCGAGATCAGCCGGATGTCGACCTTGACCGTTGAGCGGCCGCCAACGGGATCGACCTCCCCTTCCTGCACGGCGCGCAACAGCTTGACCTGCACGTCGAGCGGCAGGTCGCCGATTTCGTCGAGGAACAAGGTTCCCTTGTTGGCTTCGACAAACTTGCCCGGGTGCTTGTCGGTCGCGCCGGTGAACGAGCCCTTCTCATGGCCAAACAGGATGCTTTCGACCAGATTGTCGGGGATCGCACCGCAATTGACCGTGACGAAGGGCTTCGAGCGCCTGTCGCCGGAGCCCTGGATGGCGCGCGCCACGAGTTCCTTGCCGACGCCGGATTCGCCCTCGATCAGGATCGGAATGTTCGATGCCGACGCCTTCTGGCCGAGCCGGATGACCCGGTCCATCGCCGGGCTTCGGGTGATCATGTCGCGGAAGGTGAGCAAGCCGCTACCGCGACGCGCGGTGCGCCGCACCTCGCCCCCGACCGCCTCGACCTTGAGCGCATTGGCGATGGCGGCCTGGAGCTTGTCCGGCGAGGCCGGCTTGACCACGAAATCGAAGGCGCCGTTGCGCATCGCCGAGACCACGGTCTCGATACCGCCTTGCGCTGTCTGGACGATGACCGGAATGACCATGCCGCGTTCGCGCATCGCCTTGAGCACGCCGATACCGTCGAGACCAGGCATGGACAGGTCGAGGATGATCACACCGATGTCGCCGCCGAGCGGGCCGTCGAGCACGCGCAACGCCGCCTCGCCGCCATCCGCCACGACAGAGGTGTGGCCGAATTTCGTCACCGCCGCGTCGACTAGGCGACGCTGGACGGGATCGTCATCGACTATGAGAATCGAACCTGCCATGAATGTCCGGAATGTGCCCGTAGCTGCTGTTTGGATGTGGATCATCCTGGCACAGGGTTCTAAATAAGGTTTCAAGAAAGCCGGTGAACGAATCCCTTATGATTTGAACGATCCGGTGCAGGTAAGTGAAGAGGAAGACGCAATGCGTTGGAATTCCGGGCAAGAGATGTCAGCCACCGCCTCCCCCGGGAGTGTGACAGGGCTTGGCGAACTGCCCGAATGGAATCTGGCCGACCTTTATTCAGGCATGGACGCGCCTGAGCTTGTCCGCGACCTCGAAAAGGCCTCGGTCGATGCGGTCGCCTTCGAGAACCGTTGGAAAGGCACGCTTGCGGTCGAAGCCGGCCGTGGTGCCGCAGGCAAGCTTGGCGAAGCGATGCGGACCTATGAGGCGCTGGAAGAACTGGTCGGGCGCGTGGTCTCATATGCCGGGCTGATCTATGCCGGCGACACCTCCGACCCCAAGCGCGCCAAGCTTTACGGCGACGTCCAGGAAAAGATGACCGATGCCAGCGCGCATCTCTTGTTCTTCGCGCTCGAACTCAACCTCGTCGACGACGAACTGATCTTCAAGGCGCTCGATGCCGATCCCGGCTTCGGTCACTACCGCCCTTGGGTGCTCGACCTGCGCATGGACAAGCCCTATCAGCTCGAGGACCGTGTCGAGCAGCTGTTCCACGAGAAGTCGATCACCGGGCGCGGCGCCTGGAACCGGCTGTTCGACGAGACGATGTCCGATTTGCGCTTCGACATCGGCGGCGAGGAACTGACGCTTGAACCGGCACTGAACAAGCTTCAGGACCCGGACGGTGAAGTCCGCAAGGCAGCATCCGAGGCGCTTGCGGCAACCTTCCGCAAGAACCTGCGCGTCTTCACGCTGATCACCAACACCTTGTCCAAGGACAAGGAGATCTCCGACCGCTGGCGCGGCTTCGAAGACATCGCAGACTCCCGCCACCTCGCTAACCGGGTCGAGCGCGAAGTCGTCGATGCGCTCGCTGCCGCCGTTCGCGAAGCCTATCCGCGCCTGTCGCACCGCTATTATGCGATGAAGGCCAAGTGGTTGGGCGTCGACGTGATGAACCACTGGGATCGCAACGCGCCGCTGCCCGAGACCCCACAGGCAGTCATTGGCTGGGACGAGGCCAAGGATACGGTCTTGACGGCCTACGGCAGTTTCTCGCCCGAGATGGCCGAGATCGCGCGCGACTTCTTCGACCGCCGCTGGATCGACGCGCCGGTGCGCCCCGGCAAGGCGCCGGGTGCCTTCGCGCATCCGACCGTGCCCTCGGCGCACCCTTACGTTTTGCTCAACTACATGGGCAAGCCGCGCGACGTCATGACCCTTGCCCACGAGCTCGGCCATGGCGTGCACCAGGTGCTGGCCGCGGGCCAGGGCGCGCTGATGGCCTCGACACCACTGACGCTGGCCGAGACGGCAAGCGTGTTCGGCGAAATGCTGACCTTCCGCTCGCTGCTCGAGCGCACCACCGACAAGCGTGAGCGCAAGGCGATGCTGGCCCAGAAGGTCGAGGACATGATCAACACGGTCGTGCGCCAGATCGCCTTCTACGAGTTTGAGCGCAAGGTGCATCTGGAGCGCAAGAATGGCGAGTTGACCTCCGACCAGCTCGGCCAGTTCTGGCTCGAGGTGCAGGCCGAGAGCCTGGGGCCTGCGATCAAGCTGCGCGAGGGCTATGAAGTGTTCTGGACCTACATCCCGCACTTCATTCATTCGCCCTTCTACGTCTATGCCTACGCCTTCGGCGACTGCCTGGTGAACTCGCTTTATGCGGTCTACCAGAACGCCGAGAGCGGCTTTCAGGAGAAGTATTTCGAGATGCTGCGCGCCGGTGGCACCAAGCATCACTCCGAGCTTCTGAAGCCATTCGGGCTCGACGCCACCGACCCCGCCTTCTGGCAGAAGGGTCTCGCCGTCATCGGCAACCTCATCGACGAACTGGAAGCGCTGGACTGAGCCCGGCACGATCCCAGGCACGCTGAAATCATGACTGATCTTGCTTCTCCTTTCGTCCTGTTTCGGGACGACCCCGCCGGTCGCGAGGTGCTGTTCGAGGCACCCCGCGAGGTCATTGTCGCGCATGACGCGGCGGACTTTTTTCCTGCCTTGCAAGCAGCCCAGAAGGCGCATGAACAAGGCAAATGGCTGGCCGGCTATTTTTCCTATGAGGCCGGCTATTTGCTTGAGCCGAAGCTTCGGCCGCTTTTGCCCGAGGGGCGGCGCACGCCGCTGATCTGCCTTGGCGTATTCGACCAGCCATCTGACCGCGACCGTACGCCGTCACGCGAGCCCGCCACCAACGGGCCGATCTTCGATGCGCGGGCGACGTGGTCGCAAGCCGATTATGCGCGCCGGTTCGAACGCCTGCACCAGCATTTGCGCCAGGGAGACTGCTACCAGGGGAACTTGACCTTCCCGGTGCATGCGCAATGGTCCGGCCAAGCACTCGACGCCTTCGATGCGCTGATCGCTCGCCAACCGGTGAAGTATGGCGCGCTGGTCTCGCTCGGCGGTCCTGTGGTGCTGTCGCGCTCGCCCGAACTGTTCTTCGAAATCAACAGCGAGGGCTGGATCGAGACGCACCCCATGAAGGGCACCGCCCCGCGCGGCAAGACGCCTGAGGAAGATGCTGAGCTCCGCGACTTCCTGCGCAACGACGAGAAGAACCAGGCGGAAAACCGCATGATCGTCGATCTCCTGCGCAACGACATCTCGCTGATCAGCGAGGTCGGCTCGCTCGACGTGCCCGAGTTGTTCCGCATCGAGAGCTATCCGACCGTGCACCAGATGGTCAGCCGCGTGCGCGCCAAGCTGCTTCCAGGACTTTCCATCGAGCAGGTCTTTGCCGCCCTTTTTCCGTGCGGCTCGATCACTGGCGCACCGAAAATCCGGGCCATGGAAATCCTGCGCGAGTTGGAGGGCACACCACGCGATGTCTATTGCGGCGCGATCGGCTGGATTGCGCCAGGTGGTACGATGCGTTTCAGCGTGGCGATCCGCACCATCACACTGCACCCGGATGGCGAGGCCATCTACAATATCGGCGGCGGCGTCGTCTTCGATTCGACTGCGGAAGCGGAGTATGCGGAATGTCTGTTGAAAGCACGCTTCGCCACGGGCACGGTACCGGCTTCGAGCTGATCGAAACCATGCGCTGGGAGCCGGCGACCGGCTTTCTGCTCGGCGCGCGGCATCTCGCCCGCCTCAAGGCGTCGGCTAAAGCGCTTGGTTTTGCCTTCGACCCGGCATCTGTCGAGCGGGTTCTGCCGCATGCGGTTGGCGGCGACACCGCCCTGCGGGTCCGCCTCGCCCTCTCCCCCGATGGCAGGACCGATGTTACTACCCAGCCATTCAAGCCGCTCGCGCCTGATACTATCTGGACGCTGCGGATCGCCGACGCTAGGCTCGATTCCTCAAATCCGCTGCTCGGCCACAAGACCACGCGCCGCGAGGTTTATGAGCGCGCCCGCGCCGAGTTTTCGCGCAACGAGGCCGACGAGGTCATCCTGCTCAACGAGGCGGGAGACGTCTGCGAAGGCAGCATCACCAGCATCTTTGTCGACATGGGCGATGGCGGTCCGCTGAAAACACCACCGCTTGCCTGCGGCCTGCTCGCCGGCGTGCTGCGCGGGGAAATGGTCGAGAATGGCGAGGCCGTGGAGGCAGCGCTGACCGCCGTCAATCTTTTTGGCGCCGCGAAAATCTGGGTCGGCAACTCGCTACGCGGACTGATTGAGGCAAGGCTGGTCCAATAACCCGACATTGTCGACATCCCCGCTGCGGGCTAAGTCACGACGTCACGACCAGCCACTCAGTCCGACAAGTTACGATGAGCGACAGCCCCACCCACACGCCCTATGACGGTACGTCAAAACCCTTCGCCATCGGCCTCAAGCAGGCCGAGCCGCGCGACTGGATCGAACTCGACGGCCATCTCGAAGCTTATCTCGCCGAAAAAGACCGGCTGTATGGGGAAATCCCAGACAAGGTCTTCGTCGCAGAACCGGAGACGCGCGCGGCGCAACAGGAGGTACTGGACCTGCTTGTCGCGCATCTGCTCGAACGTTTTCCCGATACCTATCGGATGGACGGCGGCCGTTGCATGGTCGCCGGCACGAACCGCGCCATCGACGTCGCAAACCCAGGCGACAACCCGCTCATCGCCGCCTCGAAGCTCATCCAGGAAGACCTGATCCTGATGCGGCGCGGCGAAGACGGCTGGCGGCTCGCGGCCGGCTCGCTGTGCTTTCCGTCCTCGTGGAAGCTGACGGAAAAGTTCGGCCAGCCAATCGACAAGATCCACGGTCCGGTGCCCGATTTCGGTCCCGGCACGCGCATGGCCGAACTGATCTCGCGCATGTTCGACAAGCTCGCCGTGCTGGTCGAACGTTTCAACTGGTCGATCCAGGCCGATGACGCGCTCTACCATCCGTTGTCGGATCGGCAGCGCATCGCAAGGTCAGCCGAAGGTCAATCGAGTTTTCCCGGCAGCGACGTATCGGGCCACGCCTTCATCCGTGTCGAGCGACAGACCTTGAGAAAGCTGCCGGTGTCGGGCGATATCCTGTTCACCATCCGCATCTATCTCGACCCGCTGACGGTGCTTGCTCAGAGCGACGAGCGCCAGCGATTGGCAGCATCCTTCGCCGAACAATTGATGAGCCTCGACCAGCATCAGCTCGACTACAAGGGCCTTGCCGCCGACCGCGAGAGGCTCGTCGAATTCTTGCGCGCCATGGCGAACGCCGGCTAATTATAGCGGCATAACGTCCCCTTCATACAGCATATGGGGCGGCGGATTCGCTTTATTGCAACAAGCCTGTATGGTTTAGCCGTTGAAGTCGGGTCAATCGTGGCCCGGCTCTTTTAGTGCGAGAAGGAGTGCCATAAAAAATGGCGAATGAAAAATGGCCCGTTTATGGTGAGATTACTGGCCCTGTTGTGATGATCGGCTTTGGCTCGATCGGTCGCGGAACGCTCCCCCTCATCGAACGCCATTTCAACTTCGACAAGTCGCGGATGGTGATCATCGATCCCAGCGACGAGAACCGTAAACTCGCGGATGAGCGCGGCATCAAATTCATCCAGGAGGCGGTAACCAAGGACAATTACAAGGAGCTCTTGACGCCCCTGCTGACCAATGGCGGCGGCCAGGGTTTCTGCGTCAATCTCTCGGTCGACACCGGTTCGGTGGACCTGATGCATCTCTGCCGCAAGCTCGGCACACTCTACGTCGACACCGTCATCGAGCCTTGGCTCGGCTTCTATTTCGACAATAACGCCGGCAATGACGAGCGCACCAACTATGCGCTACGCGAAACGCTTCTGGCCGAACGGCGCAAGCATCCAGGCGGCACGACTGCCGTCTCCACCTGCGGCGCCAATCCGGGCATGGTCTCGTGGTTCGTCAAGCAGGCGCTGGTCAATCTGTCCAAGGACCTCGGCATCGAGTTCGAAGAGCCCGCACAGCACGACCGCGAAGGCTGGGCCGCGCTGATGAAGAAGGCTGGCGTCAAGGGCATCCACATCGCCGAGCGCGATACCCAGCGCACCAAGAACCCCAAGCCGATGAACGTGTTCTGGAACACCTGGTCGGTCGAAGGTTTCATCTCAGAGGGACTGCAGCCGGCCGAACTCGGCTGGGGTACGCACGAGACCTGGAAACCCAAGAACGCCAAGAAGTTCAAGCATGGCAACAAGGGCGCGATCTATCTCGAACAGCCTGGCGCCAACACCCGCGTCCGCACCTGGTGCCCGACGCCGGGTCCGCAATACGGGTTCCTCGTGACGCACAATGAGGCGATCTCGATCTCCGACTTCTTCACCGTGCGCTCCAAGAAGGGCAAGGTGACCTACCGGCCGACCTGCCACTATGCCTACCATCCCTGCAACGACGCGGTGCTGTCGATGCATGAGATGTTCGGCGCAGCCGGCAAGCCGCAGCCGGTCCAGCACGTTCTCAACGAAGACGAGCTGGTCGATGGTGTCGACGAGCTCGGCGTGCTGCTTTATGGCCACGAGAAGAACGCCTACTGGTTCGGCTCGCAATTGTCGCTGGAACAGGCACGCAAGCTCGCACCTTACCAGAACGCCACCGGCCTGCAGGTGACCTCGGCCGTGCTCGCCGGCATGGTCTGGGCGCTGGAGAACCCCGAGGCCGGCATCGTCGAGACCGACGAAACCGACTACAGGCGCTGCCTCGAAGTGCAGTTGCCCTATCTCGGACCAGTCAAGGGCTACTACACCGACTGGACGCCTCTCGAAGGCCGCCCTGGCCTGTTTGAGGAAGACCTCGACAGGGATGATCCCTGGCAGTTCCGTAACGTGCTGGTCCGGTAGGGCCAGGCAATACGGGAGTAAGGGAATAGGGGAGTAAGGCAGTAGGGCATCAAGGAACCTGCTGCCATATTCCCCTACTGCCCTATTGCCCTACCCTTGCCTTCACCGCCAAATCGGGCGATTGAAGGCAAGCGGACTGAGGAGAGGATTACTTCATGACAACTTCGCGCAAAATTGTCTCGGCCGGAGTATTTGCCCTGCTTGCGGCCGCCATTTCCGGCTGCTCGACCAGCGGCGGCGGCTCTGCGGGCGGTGGTTCCGGATCGGCACCGTCGGGTGTGGAAGGCGCGTGGCTCGATGCCAAGGGCACCGGGCTTTCGACCTTCACGAGCGGCTCGTTCCAGACGGTCGCGACCGACACCGGCCAGAAGCTTTCTGACGGCACCTACATCCTGACCGGCGCCAACGCGGTGCAGATCAACGGCACCTCGCTGATCCGCCAGTCGCCGATCAGCTTCAACTGCCTGTTGATCTCGGCCAACCAGCTGAACTGCACCAGCGGAACCAACCAGCAGTTTACCCTGACCAGGCGTTCGGCCTGACCTGAGTTTGTGCCCGCCACGGCGGGCACAACACTCCCTTTTTAGGCATCCGGTGCGACCGGAAATGCCGCCCGGCAAGCAAGCCGGCTTTCAGCTTCCGATTCTCCCTTGCATCCGCAAAATCTGGATGTGAACATGACGTCAAGGAATGTGTAACATTCCGGTCAAGCGAAGACGCTAAACGTCTCGCGGGGGTCATTCGGGAGATTTCATCATGAAGAGATTGGCTGCCATTGCGGCTTTGTCAGCTTCGGCGTTCGGCTATTCCGCCGCGCCGTCATTCGCCGATTACACTTTGACCATCATGCACATCAATGACTGGCACAGCCGCATTGAGAGCAACAACAAGTTCGAATCGACCTGCTCGGCCGAGGAAGAAGGCAAGGGCGAGTGCATTGGCGGCGCGGCACGCCTGGTGACCGCGATTGCCGACCAGCGCAAGAAGCTCGAAGGCCAGAACGTGCTGCTGCTCAATGGCGGCGACAATTTCCAGGGCTCGCTGTTTTACACCACCTACAAGGGCGCGGTGGAAGCCGAATTCCTCAACCAGATGAAGTTTGACGCCATGACCGTGGGCAACCACGAGTTCGACGACGGCGAGGAAGCGCTGGTGCCGTTCCTGGAAAAGATCCAGTTCCCGGTGCTTTCGGCCAACGTGCATCCCAATGCACAATCCAAGGTCGGCGACCGCATCAAGCCCTCGCTCGTGCTCGAAGTCGGCGGCCAGAAGATCGGCATCGTCGGTGCCGTCACCAACGACACCCCCGAAGTCGCCTCGCCCGGCCCCAATATTGCGATCGAGGACGACGTCAAGAACATCACCGCCGAAGTCGAAAAGCTGAAGGCTGCGGGCGTCAACAAGATCATCGCCCTCACCCATGTCGGCTATCCCCGCGACAAGGAAATGATCGCCAAGATTCCGGGCGTCGACGTTGTCGTCGGCGGCCACTCGCACTCGCTTTTGTCGAACACCGACGCCAAGGCCGAAGGGCCTTATCCGACGATGATCGACAACCCCGAAGGCTACAAGGTGCCGGTCACTCAGGCGGCGTCCTATTCGAAATATCTCGGCGAGTTCACCGTGACCTTCGACGACAATGGCGTGGTCAAGGAAGCCAAGGGCGACCCGATCTATCTCGACAATTCGATCAAGCCCGACGAGGCCGTGCTGGCCCGCATCAAGGAACTCGGCGCACCGATCGAGGAACTGAAGAACAAGGAGGTCTCGGAGACCACGGCCCTCATCGACGGCAGCCGCGAAAGCTGCCGCGCGCGCGAATGCGAGATGGGCAATTTGATCTCCGACGCCATTTTGGACCGGGTCAAGGACCAGGGCGTGACCATCGTCTTCCAGAACGGTGGCGGCATTCGCGCCTCCATCGACCAGGGCGTCGTCACCATGGGCGAAGTGCTGACGGTGTTGCCGTTCCAGAACACGCTCGCCACCTTCCAGCTGTCGGGCAAGGACATCGTTGCCTCGCTTGAGGCCGGCGTCAGCGAGATCGAGGAAGGCAAGGGCAAATTCCCCCAGGTCTCCGGCCTCAAATATTCCTTCGACAAGTCGGTCGCCGCCAATGCCGGCCGCGTCAAGTCGGTGGAAGTGATGGACGGCGGTGCCTGGAAGCCGATCGACGAAGCCAAGGTCTATACGGTCGCGACCAACAACTACGTCCGCCAGGGCGGCGATGGCTACAAGCTGTTCGCCTCGAACGCCACCAACGCCTATGATTACGGCCCGAGCCTCGAACAGGTGGTCGCCGACTATCTAGCCAAGAACAGGCCGTTCACGCCCAAGCTCGATGGCCGCATCACCGAGATCGCCGCAGCTGCGGCTGCCGAGCCGGCAAAGCCTGCCGAAGCAGCCCCTGCCCTGCCCAGCGCTTCGACGGAAATCGCCAGCACGCCGCCGACCGTCGATCCGGCCAAGCCCGCCGAGGCGGCACCGGCAGCAGGTGGCAAGTCGCATACGGTGGTTGCCGGCGACACCTTCTGGGATCTCGCCAAGACCTATCTTGGCGATCCGACCAAATGGAAGGCAATCGCCGAAGCCAATCCTGACGCCAAGGCCAAGGCCCTGCACATCGGCGGAACGCTTTCGATCCCGTCGGTAAACTGATAAGGCTGTCCTGCCCAACAAGCTCGCCCGGCATGCCGGGCGGGCTTTTTGTTTTTGGGTGCGGCCAGACGCGACATTGAACGCCAGCGCCGTTCAATTAGGTATCCCGCCTAGAGCCTGTTCCACCCCGACGGGGTAGGACAGGGCTCCAGCATTTTTGTTTGAGCATGATCTTTGCCGAAAACCCGTACCTACTTTTCGGGATCATGCTTCAACGGAGACACCGAATGAACCTGACCACGACGATCGACGAAAAATCGGCCAAGGCGCTCGGCCCGTTCCCCAACGGGCATCCGGCGGTGCGCAAGGGCAAGGTCGGCGTTCTCCTGGTCAATCTCGGCACGCCTGACGGCACCGACCAAAAGTCGATGTGGCGCTATCTCCGCGAATTCCTGTCGGACCCGCGCGTCATCGAATTGCCGCGCATCGTCTGGTATCCAATCCTCTACGGCATCGTGCTCAACACCCGGCCGAAGAAGTCAGGCGCAAACTACAAGAAGATCTGGAACACCGAGCGCGACGAGTCGCCTTTGCGCACCTACACCCGCGCCCAGGGCGAAAAACTCGCCGAAGCGCTGCGTGATCTGCCCGACGTGATCGTCGACTGGGCCATGCGCTACGGCAATCCCTCTACCGAAAGCGTCACCAAGAAGCTTGTCGAACAAGGCTGCGACCGCATCGTGCTGTTTCCGCTCTACCCGCAA
This sequence comes from Aminobacter sp. 01T433, assembly GCF_056398585.1. Classification (NCBI taxonomy): domain Bacteria; kingdom Pseudomonadati; phylum Pseudomonadota; class Alphaproteobacteria; order Hyphomicrobiales; family Phyllobacteriaceae; genus Aminobacter; species Aminobacter sp. 01T433. The sequence continues at coordinate 81,537 of NZ_JBFTPR010000018.1, read as the reverse complement.
TATTCGGCAACGACGACGGCAACCGCCAACGACCAGCTGTTCCGCGCGCTGATGAAGCTGCGCGCCCAGCCAAGCATCCGCAGCGTGCCGGCCTATTATGACGAGCCGGTCTATATCGAAGCACTTGCGCGTTCCATCGAGCAGCATCTTGCCAAGCTCGACTTCGAGCCGGAGGTGATCCTCGCCTCCTATCACGGCATCCCAAAACCGTATTTCGAAAAGGGCGACCCCTATCACTGCCATTGCGTGAAGACGACGCGGCTTTTGCGCGAGCGGCTGGGGATGAGCGACAAGAAGCTGATGAGCACATTCCAGTCGCGCTTCGGCGCGCAGGAATGGCTGCAGCCCTACACCGACAAGACTGTCGAGCGGCTCGCCAAGGAAGGCGTGAAATCGATCGCGATCGTCAATCCCGGCTTTTCGGCTGACTGCATCGAAACGCTGGAGGAGATCGCCGGCGAAAACGCCGAAATCTTCCACCATGCCGGCGGCAAGAATTTCTCCCATATCCCCTGCCTCAACGACAGTCCCGAGGGCATGGCGGTCATCGAGACGATCACCCGTCGCGAACTGTCCGGCTGGGTCTGAGCCCCGCCCCAGGCGGAACCTCTCTTGAGGCGGCGCGTTGAGCGCGCACCTCGGAGACCTCGCCACAGATGACGCGCAAGCTCGACCTCAGGACCGGACGGCCCGTCTGGTACGCCTATCGCGTACCTTCTGTTCCGACCGGCGGGCTCGTTCGCGATATCAAGACCGACGTCGCCATCATCGGCATGGGCATCAGCAGTGCAATGATGGCCGAGACGTTGACCGACGCTGGCCATGCGGTCGTTTGCATCGACCGGCGGGGACCGCTGCTGGGATCGACGTCGGCAACCACCGCCCTTGTCCAGTTCGAGATCGACCAGCCGCTTTCAAGCTTGTCGCGCCAGATCGGCAAGCAACATGCCGAACGCGCCTGGCGGCGGTCGCGCCTCGCGGTGATGAACTTACAGGCGCGCATCGCCGAACTCGGCATCCATTGCAACATCGAGATCAAGCAATCGCTCTTTCTGGCTGGCGATGTGCTGGACCCAAGCGCGCTGCGTAAGGAAGCCGAAGCCCGGCAACTTGCCGGTATCCATGCGACCTATCTGACACCATCGGTACTGCGCGAGAAATTCGGCATCAAGCGTGATGGCGCCATCCTCAGCCATGGCAATCTGGCAGTCGATCCGCGAAAGCTGACCGCCGGGCTTTTCCGCAAGGCGCTCGAACGCAAGGCGCGCTTTTACGCACCCGCTGAGGCAACCGGCATCAAGGACAGCCGCGACGATGTCGTCATAACAACCGCCGGCGGCCCGACGATTACGGCCAGCCACGTCGTACTGGCAACCGGATACGAACTCGTCGCCGATCTCGTGCCGGCGACGGGCCACAAGATCATCTCGACATGGGCAATCGCCACGCGACCGCAGAAGCAGGCGCTGTGGCCGGATGCCGCCTTCATCTGGGAAGCGTCCGATCCTTACCTCTATCTGCGCGCCACCGCCGACGGTCGTGTCATCTGCGGCGGCGAGGACGAGGATTTCACCGACGAAGCCCGGCGCGATATGCTGATCGCCGAAAAGTCCGAGCTTATCTCGCGCAAGCTGAAGGCACTTCTGCCGAAACTCGAGACGACGCCAGAATTCGCCTGGGCAGGTTCATTCGGCACCACGCCCACAGGCCTGCCGCAAATCGGGAAACTACCTCGCCACCCGCGCATCCATGCGGTGATGGGTTATGGCGGCAATGGCATCACCTATTCGCGCATCGCAGCCGAGATCGTCAGCGCGGCCATTTCAGGCGGCGAAGACTCCGATGCCGATTTGTTCGGCTTTGACCGTTGAGAACAGCCGACAATCCGCCAGCATATGATTGTAACAGCCTGGAAAGACCCTTAAGTCTTTCGGCATCAAGCGATGCGGTTGTCTTGCCGCCACGCTCAATTTCAGGGGGTCAGCCGAATGGAAATCAGCGGTTTCGACATTATCATTCCGGCACTGGTCGTCCTGGTGCTGTTTGTGCTGTTCACCGGCATCAAGACCATTCCGCAGGGCTACAACTACACGGTCGAGCGCTTCGGTCGTTACACCAAGACGCTGACGCCCGGCCTCAACCTGATCATCCCCTTCATCGACCGCATCGGCGCCAAGATGAACATGATGGAGCAGGTGCTCGACGTTCCGACCCAGGAAATCATCACCCGCGACAACGCCATCGTCGCGGTTGACGGAATCGCCTTCTACCAGGTGCTCAACGCGCCGCAGGCCGCCTATCAGGTGTCGGGCCTGCAGAACGCCATCCTCAACCTGACCATGACCAACATCCGTACCGTGATGGGCTCGATGGACCTCGACGAGTTGCTGTCGAACCGCGACGCCATCAACGAGCGCCTGCTGCGCGTCGTCGACGAAGCAGCACACCCCTGGGGCATCAAGCTCACCCGCGTCGAGATCAAGGATATCAACCCGCCGGCCAATCTCGTCGAATCGATGGGCCGCCAGATGATGGCCGAACGCAACAAGCGCGCGCAGATCCTGGCCGCTGAGGGTCTCAAGCAGTCGCAGATCCTCGAGGCCGAAGGCCGAAAGGAAGCCGCCTTCCGCGACGCCGAAGCACGCGAACGCTCCGCCGAGGCCGAAGCCCGCGCCACCCAGGTGGTGTCGGAAGCCATCGCCAAGGGCGATGTCCAGGCGATCAACTACTTCGTTGCCCAGAAGTACACCGAAGCACTCGCCAAGATCGGCGCGTCGCCCAACAACAAGATCGTGCTGATGCCGTTCGAGGCGTCGTCGCTGATCGGCTCGCTCGGCGGCATCGGCGCCATCGCCAAGGAAGTCTTCCGCAGCGAAGGCACCAACGGTGCCCAGCGCCAGGCATCGCGGCCCCCGCGCATCCCGCCGGAGCAGAGCTGAGCGCAGGTGCATTGAGGAACCGCATATGATCGCCCGCATCGTTGCCGAACTCGGCCCCTGGAACTGGATGCTGCTCGGCTTCATCCTGCTGACGCTGGAGATTTTCGCGCCTGGCGTGTTCTTGTTGTGGATCGGCATCGCCGCACTTATCGTCGGCTCGATCTCGCTGCTTTTGTGGGACGCCGCGTTTTGGGGTTGGCAGGTTCAGGTCCTGCTCTTCCTCGTCCTGGCGCTTGCTTCGGCCTATATCGGCAAGCAGATCGTACGCGGGCGTGGCGATGTCTCCGACCAGCCGCTGCTCAACCGCCGCGGCGCCCAGATGATCGGGCGCACCGCAACGCTCACCGAGCCGATCAAGGAAGGCCGGGGGCGGATCAAGCTCGGGGACACGACATGGCGCGTTTCCGGTCCCGACCTACCTGTCGGCACGCAGGTGCGTGTCGTCAGTGCTACGGACGCCGATCTTGAACTGGTGGTGGAGCCGGTCTGACGCTGCCTAGAGCATGATCCCGAAAAGTGGGTACCGGTTTTCGGAAAAGATCATGCTCCAACAAGAAAATAGAGCCCCATTCCGATTCAATCGGAATGGAACAGGCTCTAGGCAGCACCGACCCTGAGCAGATCGTGGAAATGGACGAGGCCGACCGGGCAGTCGTCTTCGACCACAATCAACGCACCGATGTTGTGCTCGTTGAGCATGGCCAGCGCCGTGCCGGTCAGCATCTGACGTGGCACCGTTCTTGGCTGTCGGGTCATGATCTCTTCGACATTGGCCTCTGCAAGGTTCCTGTCGAGATTGCGGGAAAGATCGCCGTCGGTGATGATACCGGCGAGCTTGCCATCCGCATCGACGATACAGACACAACCAAAGCGCTTCTTGGACAAGGTCTTGACCGCTTCCGGCATCTTGGTGCCAACCGGTACGATCGGCATTTCATCGCCTGTGTGCATCAGATCGCCGACCGGCGTTAGGCTCGCGCCGAGCTGGCCGCCGGGATGGAAGGTGCGGAAGTGGTCGGCGGTGAAGCCGCGTGCTTCAAGCAGGGCAACTGCCAGCGCATCGCCGATCGCCAACTGAAGCAGTGTCGAGGTCGTCGGTGCGAGCCCATGCGGACAAGCTTCTGGCGAACGCGGCAATGACAAAACGACATCAGCCTGACGCGCCAATGCGGAAGCGTCGCCGGCGGTGATGGCAATCAGCGGAATCGAGAAGCGCCTGGAATAGGCAACGATGCCCTTGAGTTCGGCCGTCTCGCCTGACCAGGACAGTGCTACGATCGCATCTTCCTTGGTGATCATGCCGAGATCGCCGTGGATGGCTTCGGAGGGGTGCACGAAATAGGCCGGCGTTCCGGTCGAGGCCAGGGTCGCTGCGACCTTGGAGCCGATATGGCCGCTCTTGCCGACACCCGTGACGATGACCCGGCCGCTCAGTCGCCCGAGGGTCGAGACCGCCTGGGCAAATGGCTCCGCCAATACCCCTTCGAGCGCGGCAGCGAGCGCGGCCATTCCGGCCTGCTCAGTGGTGACGGTGCGGAGGGCGGAGGCGATCGACGCCTGCCGGTCCGGCTCTTTTTTCAGCGATCCAGCGTGCATGTCGCATGCGTTAGCGCGTCGAACGGTCCCTGTCCATGATTATCCGGCCCGAACGATGCGTCCCCGGGGTCGCGGGAAACTCTCCGTTAACCATGGCCATTTACCAGTTGGTAATTGCGGCGCCCATGCGTCGGCGAAGCAGTGGAAAAGATGGCGCAGATCAGGCCAGAGCAAAAAGGACCGTGGGGCAGTGCAGGACTGCGCACCTTGCTGGCAACAGCAAGTGTAGCGACGCTGCTTTGCGCCATGCCTTTGCATGCTCAGGAAGCCGGCTTGCGCGGCGCAATCAGTGAAGCTGACGTGAGGCGCAGACCGCCAGACCAGCCGCAAACGCCCGAACCCCAAGATCAGGTCGCGGACTATCAACCTGTCAGCCCCGGCGCCCTTCCCGACCAAACGGACGCAGCCGCGGACGACAGCCTGTTCAGCGAACCGCCCAACGCCGACAGGGCGGCGTCCGCTCGCCAGCCAACGACGGCCCGCCAACGCGCCGAAGAGGCACGACGGCAACGCGCCGCCCCCTCAACAGCTCCCACCGCCAGGCCCGTTGCGCCAGCGGCGGAAGACGACATCACAACCGGCACCGTGCGCCAAGGTACCGTCGACTCAGAAACCAGCGTGGAGAACGGCCCGGAATCCGCCCGGCAAGCCGCCATCGAGAGCCTCACGCCCCTGATCGACGCAACTCCCTTCGCGCCCACCGGCATCCGCGTCGGCAGTTTTGTGCTCAGGCCCAGCCTGGTGCAGGGACTGGAGGCGAGTTCGAACGCCGATTCGAGCCCGGACGGAAAGTCGGCAGTGCTGTCGGATACCGCCCTTCGGCTCAATGCCGCATCGGACTGGGAAACCCATTCGGCGACCATCGATGCGTACGGCATCGTTCGCAAATCCATCTCCGGGCAGGAGGTCGACGACCTCGCCGGCGGCATCAATGGTCGATTGCAGCTCGACCTCGCCGACGACCTTCGGGCCATCGCGCGTCTTGGCTATGATTTCCGCCCGGAATCGGCCACCTCCCCCGTCGTCATCGTCGGCACCGCCGAGCGACCGACGCTCCACATCCTCGATGGCGAGCTTGGGCTGGAGAAGGATGTCGGCAAATTCCGCTTCGGCGTGGCCGGCGAGGCGACCAAGGAAACCTACAGCGACGCTCAATTGTCGGACGGCGCCACGCTGTCCCAGGAAGACAGGAATTCCACGCTTTATACTGGCCGGCTGCGCGCCGGGTACGAGATATCGCCTGCATTGACGCCATTTGGCGAGGTCGAATACGGACGCCGCGTCTATGATCTCCGCTTCGACACCGCCGGCTTCGAACGCTCGTCGAACAGGATCGGCGCGCGCGCCGGTGTCGAGTTGGACATGGGCGAGAAATTCGGCGGCGAGCTTTCGGCCGGCTGGATCAGCGAAAACTTCGATGACGAGCGCCTCAAGACCATTTCCGAACCGACATTTGCCGCCGACCTCAGATGGTCGCCGATCCGTGGCACCATCGTTGGCTTGAACGGCGCGACCTTCGTGGAAGGCTCGACTACTCCGGGCGAAAGCGGCTCGATTCTCTACGCCGGGCGTCTCAGCGTCGAGCGCGAAATGCGCGCGAACCTCACGGGCATGGCAGCCGTCGGCGCCGGTTGGCGCGACTATGCCGACTCCGAGGACCACGATCTGACGCTGACCGCCGAAGCAGGCATGACCTGGTGGCTCAACCGCTATGCCGGCCTCACCGGCAGGCTGCGCCATGAGACGTTCACCAGCACGCTGCCCAACCGCGACAGCACGACCAACACAGTGTTCCTCGGGATGAGAATCCAGCGCTAGGATCCAGGGGCAACCAGCTCGGCGGCGATCGCCTTCAGCCCTTCTTCTCCTCCACCGGAAAACACCTCGCTCATGATGAGATCGGCCAGCGGCAGTCGACTGCCCCAGCCATGCCTTTCAAGGTCGGGCTCTTGCGCGAATTCGGAAACCCGGCCAACGCAGAGATAAGCCACCGGCACGACATGATCTGGAATGCCGAGCAGCTGCTTCAGCGCCTCGCGGTCGAGGATGCTGACCCAGCCGACACCGACACCTTCGGCACGTGCCGCCAGCCAGAAATTCTGCACGGCGCAAACGGTGCTGTAGAGATCCATTTCCGGATTGTGCCAGCGTCCGAGCGGCGAATTTTCCGAGCGGCTGCGGTCGCAGGTGACGACAAGGTTGAGCGGGGTCTCGCAAATGCCTTCGAGCTTGAGCTTGCGGTAGAGCGCCTGCCGCTCCTCGGCGATATGCGGCAGCTCCTGCTGGCGTGCGGCGAAGAACAGGTCGCGCACTTGCTGCCGGCGCTCTGCATCGCGGATGACAATGAAATTCCACGGCTGCATGAAGCCAACCGACGGCGCGTGATGAGCCGCCATCAGCAGCCGCGCCAGCAGCTCGTCTTCAAGCGGATCAGGCCGAAAATGGCTGCGCACGTCGCGGCGCGTGAAGATGGCGCGGTAGACGGCATCTTGGGCAGCTTGGTTGAAACTATTGGAATTGAAATGGTCAGCCGGCATCGCGTGTCCCCTTGCGAGCAATCGTTTTCCCCCGCTTGACCATGCGGAGGACGATTTCTGCCGGGCCGGTCTTCTGGCTCGAGTTCAACCCGTTGTCGGCACCTTCCCGTTCGTGATGAACAGTGGCTTTTGCCGATACGGTCCCTCTTACAGCGTTGGGCACGCCACGGATTTGCACCGTGTTCCCGATTCTCCCACATCGCTGCGGGCACCTGGCGGGACATGTCTATCTGGAGCGGGCGTCGATGGCCATCGCTCCGCGCGTCCAAAATTGACGCGCGGGCGACATTGCAGCCGCTTTAGCGGCCGGGCTTCATCTCGTGCAGCAAGCCTTCGATGACACCGGCCATGCTTTTGCTGAGATCCGAACGCGACAGGGCGAACGCGACATTGGCTTCGACGAAGCCTTCCGGCGAGCCGCAGTCGAAGGTGCGGCCGCGATAGTGGTAGCCGTAGAAGCGCTGCTGCTTTTCAAGCTTCAGCATGGCGTCGGTGAGCTGGATCTCGTCGCCGGCGCCACGCTCCTGGCTTGCCAGGATGTTGAAGATCTCAGGCTGCAGGATGTAGCGGCCATTGATGAAAAGGTTCGAGGGTGCCGTACCCTGCTTCGGCTTTTCCACCATGCCTTCGATCTCGAAGCCGGTGTGGACGGCCTTGCCTTGTCCGACGATGCCGTATTTGTGCGTCTCGGCGGGATCGCACTCCTGCACGGCGATGATGTTGCTGCCGGTTTCGGCATAAAGCTCAACCATCTCGCGCATGCAGCTCTTTTCCGACTGCATGATCATGTCGGGCAAAAGCAGCGCGAAAGGTTCGTCGCCGACCAGTTCGCGCGCGCACCAAACCGCATGGCCAAGGCCAAGCGGCACCTGCTGGCGGGTGAACGAGGTCTGCCCCGGCCCGGGCTGCAGCCGCTGTAGCCGTTCAAGCTGCTCGCTTTTCCCACGCTGGGCCAGCGTGTCGTAGAGTTCGAACTGGACGTCGAAATGATCTTCGATGACCGCCTTGTTGCGGCCGGTGACGAAGATGAAATGCTCGATGCCGGCCTCGCGCGCCTCATCGACCACGTATTGAATCACCGGGCGATCGACGACCGTCAGCATTTCCTTCGGGATCGACTTGGTGGCAGGCAAAAAACGCGTGCCCAAACCGGCGACTGGAAAAACTGCCTTGCGAACTCTCTTCATTGTTTGGTCGTCCGATAGATGATTATGGGTATCGAAGAGTGACATTGTCACGCCCGAATTGAGGAATACTGAACGCGTTCACATATTCGGGGATAGCGGGCAAGACCATCGATCACGCGATCTTGATTGCATGCGCGCTTCAGGAGACAATCCCCAGCAGCGTTTTTCGTTCCCAGGATGCCCATGGTAAACTGATTGCTAACCGGCTTCGGCGATGAATCGACTTTCTGATCTCTCCAAGGAGGAAAGAATGCCCCTTCGCATAACCGCCAAGAGTCTCGCAGGCGTTGCCGCGATCGCTGGTCTTTCGCTCGCGCTGCTGTTGCCTGCTGGCCCGGCGGCCGCCGAGGCCGGCTTCGAACGCTGGGTCGCGGGCTTCCGCTCGGTAGCCGCCGACAACGGAATCTCCCGCTCGACCTATGATCGAGCTTTTCGCGGCGTGACCGCCGCCGATCCCGAAGTGCTCGAAAAAGCCCGCTTCCAGCCGGAATTCACCGCACCGGTGTGGGATTATTTCGACAACCGCGTGCATGACCAGTCGATCGCCGTCGGCCGCGAGATGGCACGCAAGTGGAAGCCGTGGCTCGACCGCATCGAGGCCAGCTACGGTGTCGACCGCTACATCCTGCTCGCCATCTGGTCGATGGAATCGAACTACGGCGAAATCCTCAAGAACGACAAGGTGATGCGCAACGTGGTGCGCTCGCTGGCAACGCTTGCCTATGGCGACCAGCGCCGGGCCAAATTCGCCCGCACCCAGCTGATCGCAGCACTCAAGATCCTGCAGAGCGGCGACATCGACGAGAGCCATCTGGTCGGCTCGTGGGCAGGTGCGATGGGCCACACCCAGTTCATCCCGACCAGCTACCAGGCCTATGCCGTCGACGCCGATGGCAATGGCAAGCGCGATATCTGGAACTCCGTGCCCGACGCACTCGCCACGGCCGCCAATCTCTTGAAGAAAAATGGCTGGCAGGCCGGCAAGACCTGGGGCTACGAGGTCGTCTTGCCCCAGGGACAGAAGTTCCCTGCGGGATCGATGACGCTCGACAAATGGGCGGCACTCGGCGTCGAACGCGCCAACGGCAAGGCCTTCAGGCGTGGTTCGGATGTTGCGACCCTCAAGGTGCCGGACGGACGCGGTGGACCGGCGTTCCTGATGACCAAGAACTTTTCGGTCATCAAGCGCTACAACAACGCCGACAAATACGCGCTCGCCGTCGGCCTTCTTGCCGACGAGATCGCCGGCTATGGTGGCCTGGTGCAAGACTGGAAGCGGCCGTTCACCAAGCTCAGCTTCGAAGAGAAGCAGGAGCTGCAGAAGCGCCTGTCGGCGCATGGCTATTACGACGGCAAGAGCGACGGCAAGATCGGCGAAGGTTCGCGCTCGGCGATCAAGGCATTCCAGGCACAGCTGGGCTTGACGCCGGACGGCCACCCGAGCATGGAAGTGCTCAAATCGCTGCGGCGCAATTAGCAACCGGAGGCTGCATTTGGCATCGGCACGACGTTCAAGGTTTTTGCTCTTGCGCCTGACGATGCCACTGGTTGCGGTGGCGGTCGCCTTGACCGCCATCTCGTCTGTAATGCCAACCCCGGCTGCAGCCCAGGAAGGCATATTGCGGCGCTGGTCGCTGCGCGACCTGTTCACCCCGTTCCGCCAGCCTCGCGTCGATCCCTACATCTACGAGCAGCCACAGGCACCGCAGCGCATGATCCGCAAGGCGCCGCGCAGGCCGAAGTCGACGGTCGATGCAGTCAGCAGGCCGGCCGAGCCGGCCGTTCCGGTGATTGAAAAACTGCCCGATGCCAAGGTCGTTCTGGTCATCGGCGACTTCATGGGCGCCGGCATCGCCGAGGGACTGAGCGCCGTCTTCGCCGAAAACGCCAAGGTCCGCGTGGTCGACAAGACCAGCGGCTCTTCGGGCTTCGTGCGCGACGACTATTACAACTGGCCCGAGAAGGCCAAGGCGCTGATCGAGCAGGAAAAGCCAGCCGCCATCATCGTCATGATGGGCTCCAACGACCGCCAGCAGATGACGGTCGGCGACACCCGCGAGCCGCCGATGAACGCGGCCTGGACCAAGGAATACAAGGCCCGCACCGAAGCGCTGGCCAAGACCATTTCCGCCACGAAGGTGCCGTTCCTGTGGGTCGGCATGCCCGCCTTCAAGTCGCCGAAGGCGAGCACCGACATGCTCGTCTTCAACGACATCTATCGTGCCGCAACTGAAGCCGCAGGTAGCGAATTCGTCGATGTCTGGGGCGGATTTGTCGATGAAGGCGGCGCCTTCGTCACCAGCGGACCCGACATCAACGGCCAGCCGGTGCGCCTGCGCTCCGACGACGGCATCAACGTCACCCGCGCAGGCAAGCGCAAGCTCGCCTTTTATGCAGAAAAGCCTCTGAACAAGCTGCTCGGCATCACCCCTCAAGGCACCGAGGCAGTGCTGCCGGCAAGCCTGCCACAGGCAACACCGGGTGAGCTCAACGTGCCCGTCAATATCGACCGGACGGTGCCCATCTCGCTTTCGGACCCCGAGCTCGACGGCGGCAGCGAATTGCTGGGCGCGCAAACAGCTGCCAAGGGCGACCCGCGCTCACCGGGCGAAAAGCTTGTCGTGCAAGGCATAGCGCCAGCAGCGCCCGCCGGCCGCGCCGACGATTTTTCGTGGCCACCCAAACCGCTGGCAGCCGGCCAGAGCACCGAAACAACGACGGCGATCAGGCGGTAGAAGCAGCATCCACCAATGAAAAAGGCGCCTCGCGGCGCCTTTTTTGTTTATCGAACCACCGCGCGCCTCAACGCGGCAGCACGCTTGAACCCATCAGAGCCACATCGATCGAATGCGCGGCCTGGCGGCCTTCGCGGATCGCCCAGACCACCAGCGACTGGCCGCGGCGCACGTCGCCGGCGACGTAGAGCTTGTCGACATTGGTCTTGTAGTCCTGGTCGTTGGCCGCGACATTGGTCGAGCGACGGTTGTCGGTAGTGATGTCGAGCTTGCCTTCCAGTTCCTTGACCAAGCCGCCGGCGAGCGGGCCGGCAAAGCCGATGGCGATGAAGGCGAGATCGGCGCGGATGACGAACTCGGTACCCGGGATCGGCTTGCGCTTGTCGTCGACTTCGCAGCACTTGACGCCGGTCAGCTGGCCTTCTTCTCCGATGAACTCAAGTGTCGCCACCTGGAACTCGCGCTGCGCGCCCTCGGCCTGCGAGGACGAGGTGCGCATCTTGGTCGCCCAATAGGGCCACACGGCGAGCTTGTTTTCCTTCTCCGGCGGCTGCGGTCGGATGTCGAGCTGGGTGACGCGCACAGCACCCTGGCGGAATGCGGTGCCGACGCAGTCGGACGCGGTGTCGCCACCGCCGACAACGACGATATGCAGGCCGCTGGCGACGATCGGCTCTGACGGCCAGGCAACCGACTGGATATCCTCGCCGCCGACGCGCTTGTTCTGCTGGACGAGATAAGGCATCGCGTCGTGCACGCCTTCGAGGTCGTCGCCAGGAATGCCTGCAGGACGCGGCGTCTCGGAGCCGCCGCAATAAAGCACGGCATCATGTTCGGCGAGAAGCTCGGCAACAGGCTTGTCGACGCCGACATTGACGCCGCAATGGAAGGTCACGCCCTCGCCCGTCATCTGCTCGACGCGACGGTCGATATAATGCTTCTCCATCTTGAAGTCGGGGATGCCGAAGCGCAGCAGGCCGCCGGGGCGGCTCTCGCGCTCATAGAGATGCACGTCATGGCCAGCCCGGCCAAGCTGTTGGGCGGCTGCCATGCCGGCAGGCCCCGAGCCGATGACAGCGACCTTCTTGCCGGTCTTCTTCTCCGGCGGATAAGGCCTGATGTAGCCGGTCTCGTAGGCCTTGTCGGCGATCGCCTGCTCGACGGTCTTGATCGCGACTGGAATGTCCTCGAGGTTCAGCGTGCAGGCTTCCTCGCAAGGTGCGGGGCAGATGCGGCCGGTGAATTCGGGGAAGTTGTTGGTCGAATGCAGGTTGCGGATCGCGTTGTCCCAATCGCCATTATAGACGAGATCATTCCAGTCCGGGATCTGGTTGTGCACCGGACAGCCCGTCGGGCCATGACAGAAGGGAATGCCGCAATCCATGCAGCGCGCGGCCTGCTTTTCGACTTCCTTGTCCGACATCGGCAGCGTGAATTCGCGGAAATGCCTGATGCGGTCGGAAGCCGGCTGGTACTTGTGCACCTGCCTGTCGATTTCGAGAAAACCTGTAACCTTGCCCATAGTCTAACTTTCGTCAGTCTAGCCTCGCGGGAACCTCGCGGGCGTATCGTTCCACCACTTCCAATGAAGCATGCGATGGCGTGCGTCCAATTGGGCGCTACGCCGGCAGGTAAAGTCGCGGCTACTCCGCCGCGACTCCCATCCTCATGCGCTCCATCTCGATCAGCGCGCGGCGGTACTCCACCGGCATGACCTTGCGGAATTTCGGACGGTAGCTCGCCCAGTCGTCGAGGATCTGTTTGGCGCGCGTCGAACCGGTGTAGTGCATGTGGCTCGAGATGAGCTGCACCAGGCGCTCCTCGTCGTGGCGGGTCATGTCGCCCGACACGTCGACACGGCCCATATGGGCGATGTCGCCGCCGTGATGGTGCAATTTTTCGAGCATGTCGTCCTCTTCGGGAACAGGCTCGAGCTCGACCATCGCCATGTTGCAGCGTTCGGCGAAGTTGCCGTCCTCGTCGAGCACATAGGCCACGCCACCCGACATGCCTGCCGCGAAGTTGCGCCCGGTCTTGCCGATGACAACGACGACGCCGCCGGTCATGTACTCACAGCCATGGTCGCCCACACCTTCGACAACGGTGACGGCACCGGAGTTGCGGACCGCGAAACGCTCGCCAGCCACACCGCGGAAGTAGCACTCGCCCTCTGTCGCACCGTAAAGCACGGTATTGCCGACGATGATCGACTCCTCGGCGCGGATCTTGGAATCCTCTGGCGGACGGATGACGATGCGACCACCCGACAAGCCCTTGCCGACATAGTCGTTGCCGTCGCCGACAAGCTCGAAGGAGATGCCGCGTGCCAGGAAGGCGCCGAAGGACTGGCCGGCAGTGCCGGTCAGCTTGACCGAGATGGTGTCATCACGCAGGCCCTTGTGCCTGAAGCGCTTGGCGACCTCGCCCGACAGCATCGCACCGGTTGAGCGGTCGACATTGTGGATCGTCGCCTCGATCTTCACCGGCTGGCGGGATTCGAGGGCAGCCTTCGCCTCGGCGATCAGCCTGCGGTCGAGCACGTCGTCGATCGGATGCTTCTGACGCTCGGTCCAATGAACCGCCTCGCGCGGCGCATCCGGCTTAAAGAACACCTTGGAGAAGTCGAGCCCGCGCGCTTTCCAGTGGGTGATCAGCTCGCGCTTTTCCAGAAGGTCGGCATCGCCGATGATCTGGTCGAGATGGGTATAGCCCATCGCGGCAAGCAGCTCGCGAACCTCTTCGGCCACGTAGAAGAAGTAGTTGATGACGTGCTCGGGCGTGCCCTTGAAGCGCTTGCGCAGCACCGGATCCTGGGTGGCGACGCCAACCGGGCAGGTGTTGAGATGGCACTTGCGCATCATGATGCAGCCAACGGCGATCAGCGGTGCTGTCGAGAAGCCGAACTCGTCGGCACCCAGCAGTGCGCCGATGACGACGTCGCGACCCGTGCGCAGGCCACCGTCGACCTGCAGCGCCACGCGGCTGCGCAGGCCGTTCAACACCAGCGTCTGGTGCGTTTCGGCAAGGCCCATTTCCCACGGGCTGCCGGCATGCTTGAGCGAAGTGAGCGGCGATGCACCGGTGCCGCCGTCATAGCCGGAGATGGTGATGTGGTCGGCGCGCGCCTTGGCGACACCCGCCGCGACCGTTCCGACACCGACTTCCGACACCAGCTTGACCGACACGTCGGCCGCCGGGTTGACGTTCTTCAGGTCGTAGATCAGCTGCGCCAGATCTTCGATCGAATAGATGTCGTGATGCGGCGGCGGCGAGATCAGGCCAACGCCTTGCGTCGAGTGGCGGGTCTTGGCGATCGTCGCATCGACCTTGTGGCCGGGCAACTGGCCGCCCTCACCGGGCTTGGCGCCCTGGGCCACCTTGATCTGCATCATGTCGGAGTTGACGAGATATTCCGTCGTCACGCCGAAGCGGCCGGAAGCCACCTGCTTGATCGCCGAACGCTCGGGGTTCACCCCTCCGCCTGGCAGCGGCAGGTAACGATCCGGCTCCTCGCCACCCTCGCCGGTGTTCGACTTGCCGCCGATCCGGTTCATGGCAACGGCGAGCGTCGAATGCGCCTCGCGGCTGATCGAGCCGAAGGACATCGCACCAGTCGAGAAACGCTTGACGATCTCGGCGGCCGGCATGACCTCGTCGAGCGAAACCGGCTTGCGCCCGCCCTCCTCGGCCATCTTGATGCGGAACAGGCCGCGGATGGATTGGGCGCGTGCCGTTTCACTGTCGATCTGCGCCGAGAATTCCTTGAAGGTCGACCACGAGCCCGAGCGGACGGCGTGCTGAAGCGAAGCAACCGCATCCGGTGACCAGATGTGGGCCTCGCCGCGCATGCGGTACATGTACTCGCCGCCGACTTCGAGCGCATTGCGCAGCACCGGGTCTTCGCCGAATGCCGAAGCATGGCGGCTGACGGTTTCTGTCGCCACCTCTTCCAGCCCGACGCCTTCGATGTTGGTCGCCGTGCCAGTGAAGTACTTCTCGACGAAATCGGTCTTGAGGCCGATCGCATCGAAGATCTGCGCGCCGCAATAGGACTGATAGGTCGAGATGCCCATCTTGGACATCACCTTGAGGATGCCCTTGCCGATTGACTTGATGTAGCGCGAGACCACCTCATAGGCGTCGACCTCTTCCGGCAGCTCGCCGCGCTTGTGCATGTCGAGCAGCGTGTCGAAGGCGAGATAGGGGTTGATCGCTTCAGCACCATAGCCGGCGAGGCAGCAGAAATGGTGCACCTCGCGCGGTTCGCCCGATTCCACGACCAGACCGACCGACGTACGCAGACCCTTGCGGATCAGGTGGTGATGGACGGCAGCGGTCGCCAGCAGCACCGGGATGGCGATGCGGTCGGAGCCGATCTGACGGTCGGACAGGATGATGATGTTGTAGCCGCCAGCAACGGCAGCCTCGGCACGCTCGCACAGGCGCTCGATGGCGCCGGGCATGCCGGCAGCACCTTCCTGCACACCATAGGTGATGTCGATGGTCTTGGTGTCGAAGCGGTCCTCGGTGTGACCGATGGAGCGGATCTTCTCCAGATCGCCATTGGTCAAGATAGGCTGGCGCACTTCAAGACGCTTGCGCCGCGACGAACCGACGAGGTCGAAGATGTTCGGACGCGGGCCGATGAACGACACCAGGCTCATCACCAGCTCCTCGCGGATCGGGTCGATCGGCGGGTTGGTGACCTGGGCGAAGTTCTGCTTGAAGTAGGTGTAGAGCAGCTTCGACTTGTCCGACATCGCCGAGATCGGCGTATCGGTGCCCATCGAACCCACGGCTTCCTGGCCAGTCGTCGCCATCGGCGACATCAAGAGCTTGGTGTCTTCCTGGGTGTAGCCGAAAGCCTGTTGGCGATCGAGCAAAGAGACGTCCTTGCGCAGGGCCCGCGGCTCGACCGGCTTGAGGTCTTCGAGGATCATCTGCGTGTTGGACAGCCACGTCTTGTAAGGGTGCTTGGTTGCAATCTCGGACTTGATCTCCTCGTCCGAAATGATGCGGCCCTTGACCAGGTCGATCAGCAACATCTTGCCTGGCTGCAAACGCCACTTCTTGACGATGCTCTTCTCGTCGACCGGCAGCACGCCGGCCTCGGAGGCCAGGATGACCCGGTCGTCGTCGGTAACGATGTAGCGCGCCGGACGCAGTCCGTTGCGGTCGAGCGTGGCACCGATCTGGCGGCCGTCGGTGAAGGCCACCGCCGCCGGACCGTCCCACGGCTCCATCAGAGCTGCATGATATTCGTAGAATGCCTTGCGGTCGCCATCCATCAGCTTGTTGCTGGCCCAGGCCTCCGGGATCAGCATCATCATGGCATGCGCCATGGTGTAGCCACCCTGGAACAGGAATTCGAGCGC
Source organism: Aminobacter sp. 01T433 (assembly GCF_056398585.1). Classification (NCBI taxonomy): domain Bacteria; kingdom Pseudomonadati; phylum Pseudomonadota; class Alphaproteobacteria; order Hyphomicrobiales; family Phyllobacteriaceae; genus Aminobacter; species Aminobacter sp. 01T433. The sequence goes on along the minus strand of NZ_JBFTPR010000018.1, from coordinate 65,168 downwards.
ATTGTCGAAGCAAGCGGTATCCGACTGGCCTTCGTAGGAAATCGGCCACAGCTTGGAGATGTTGTTGCCGAACAGCTCGGAGTCGACCGAGGCCTGTCGCGCCGCCATCCAGTTGTTGTTGCCGCGCACCGTGTTGATCTCGCCATTGTGCGCGACCATGCGGTAGGGGTGCGCCAGCTTCCACGAGGGGAAGGTGTTGGTCGAGAAACGCTGGTGAACCAGGATCAGCGCCGTCTCGAAGCGCGGATCGGCAAGGTCCTTGTAATAGGCGCCAACCTGGAAGGCGAGGAACATGCCCTTGTAGACGATGGTGCGCGCCGACAGCGACACGCAATAGGCGCCGATGTCCCTGTTGTTGTTTTCGGCATAAATGCGGCCGGAAATCACCTTGCGCAGCAGATAAAGCCGCGCCTCATATTCCTCGTCGTCGTCGATTTCAGGCGTGCGGCCGATGAACACCTGGCGATGGAACGGCTCGGAGGCAACGATCTCCGGCGCCTTGGACAGCGAGGAGTTGTCGACCGGGACGTCGCGGAAGCCGATCAGCGGCAAACCCTCTGACTGCGCCGACTCGCGGATGATGTCGTCGATATGATCGCGAAGCGCCTGATCCTGGGGCATGAACCAGTGGCCGACGCCGTATTGGCCAGCCGCCGGCAGCTCGATGTCCTGCTTGGCCATCTCTTCGCGGAAGAACCTGTCGGGGATCTGCACCAGAACGCCAGCACCATCGCCCATCAGCGGATCAGCGCCAACCGCGCCGCGATGCGTCAGGTTGTTGAGCATGAACAGACCGTCCTTGACGATCTGATGCGACTTCACGCCCTTCATCTGGGCGATGAAACCGACGCCGCAGGCATCATGCTCGTTGCGCGGATCATAGAGGCCATGCGCTGCATAGCCGGTGGGGGTTCGGAGATGATCGGTTTTTTTGTTGGCCGCTTTCGTCTGCGCGGCCGGCACAAAATCCGTCGTCACAGATGGCGTCAACTCCGTCATCGTCTCGTTCTCCATTATGGCCCTTTCGGGCAATCCACGTTGGGACGGCAGGGGTTGCCCGTCCCTGTTATGCCGATATTGCTATCGATATTCTGCGGCTTTGTGCCGGCGACCGGCACTCACCGCGGGTCTGGGGGAACAGGACGGAAGGCTTCCCGCCTCAAGCTCCACCCGCGCTCGCAGCGGAAGCCGGACGGGGCGTCATCATACGCCAAATCCGGTTCGCTTTGGGCAGATAAATAAGACAGCACTGCTGTCCTAAATTTGATATGACAGAATTCTTGAATACGCACAAGACCGATTCACGAATTTTCCGCCTTCAAGAAGACAGAAAGTTTCGCGGGAGCTGCATTCGGCGTAATTTTTGAACAACCGGTCAAAAGCGCATCCAGCTCTGTCTCAATCGAATTCCGGCCGTCGGACTTGCCGAAAATCGCCAAATCCGCTCTAGCTCAGGCCCATCCTGCCACGCAGTCCCCGACAGCCACATTACGGACGCACAAAATGTTCTTTGCATCAGACAATTGGGCCGGCGCACATCCCAAAGTCGCCGAACGGCTTAACGCCAGCGCAGGCGGCTTCAGCCGCGCCTATGGCGACGGCGATCTCGACAAGGCAGTCTACAAGCGCTTCTCCGAGATTTTCGAACGCGAAGTGGCTGTGTTCTTTGTGGCGACCGGGACGGCGGCGAATTCGCTGGCGCTAGCCGCCTATGGCAAGCCGGGAGGCATTTCCTTCGCGCACCGCGAAGCGCACATTATCGAGGACGAATGCGGCGCGCCGGAGTACTTTTCCCACGGATCGCGGCTCCATCCAGTCGATGGCCCGCTTGGACGCATGGACATCGGCAATCTGGAACGCGCCGTCGGCCGCTTCGCCTCGGAGAACGTTCACGGCGGGCGCCCGGCAGCGATCTCGATCACGCAGTCGACAGAGGTCGGGACTGTCTATGGCCTCGACGACATCTCGACGATCTCGGCCCTTGCCCGCCGCCACAGCCTGCCGCTCCACATGGATGGCGCGCGTTTTGCCAATGCCTTGGTGGCTCTTGAAACCTCGCCCGCCGAAATGACCTGGAAACGTGGCGTCGACATTGTCTCGTTCGGCGGCACCAAGAATGGCTGCTGGTGCGCCGAAGCCATTGTCATGTTCGACCTCGACCGCGCCAAGGAAATGGCCTTCCTGCGCAAGCGCGCAGCGCAGCTGTTTTCCAAGTCGCGCTTCATCTCCGCCCAGTTCGACGCTTATTTCGACGGCGGCTTGTGGCTGGATACCGCGCGCCATGCCAATGCGATGACAGCGAAACTTGCCGCGACCATCTCCAACTCGACGGTCGCCCGCCTTGCCTGGCAGCCTGAGGCCAACGAGGTCTTTGCGGTCATCAAGACGGAAGCGGCAAGGAAGGCGCAAGACGCGGGTGCTGCCTTCTACGACTGGCATGCTCCGGCAAGCCTTGGCGGCCAGATCGCCGAGGACGAAACGCTCTACCGCTTCGTCACCAGCTTCGCCACGACGGAAGACGAGATCGGTCGTTTCGGCGACTTCATCGCCAGATGACAAAAAGGCGGCGCCCGAAAGCGCCGCCTTTTCTCCTTGGGAGGAGTGTTTGGTTAGTTCACGGTGTTGGCTTCGATCTGCTTGGCCTTCGCCGGAGCAGCCGAAATCTCGATCTTGCGAGGCTTGTGCTCTTCGGGAATGTTGCGCTTGAGATCGATGTGAAGCAGGCCGTTCTTGAGGGCAGCACCCACAACCTCGACATGATCGGCAAGCTGGAAGCGGCGCTCGAAAGCACGCGAGGCGATGCCGCGATACAGCAGCTCCGAACCTTCGCCAGCAGCTTCATTGCTGCGATCGCCCTTGACCGTCAGCACATTGCGATGGGCTTCGATCGAAATCTCGGTCTCCGAGAAGCCGGCAACCGCCATGCTGATGCGATAGGCATCTTCGCCGGTACGCTCGATGTTGTAGGGCGGATAGGTCGTCTGCCCGCCTTCAGGCTGGCCAAGGCCGTCGAGCATATTGAACAGCCGGTCAAAGCCGACGGTCGAGCGGTGCAGCGAGGAAAAATCAACGTGACGCATGGGTGTTCTCCATTGAGCAACAAGGTTTGCGTATGACCTGTGCCGAAACCCATCCTGGCGTCCCGGCGGTGATCAGCGGCCCGATATTGGGCGCCGCAGGAGACATTTGGGTGCCGTCCCAAGCCATTTCAAGACATTCGTCAAAGAGCTTTTCGCGCCGCTGATGAACCGCAGATGAACCGGCCCTTCGGTATCCATTCAGGTCGCCGCGCCTAAAGTGCACCCAAGTTCACGAACAGGTGGCGCCACAGAGCGCTGCCGATGAGGCCGAACCGGGTTGTAACGTCCCTTCCTCCCGGAACGACAGAGGCCGGAGGCAACCCGCAAGCTGCCTCCGGCCTCATTCGTTTCGGCTTCGTGACGGAATTCCTTTGATTTTCGCCGCTGCCCTTTCTATCACCCTTGGACGATCCCATGGCAGCGAGTTCCAAGCCGAAGCGCCTGATGACGGACCTGTTCCACGAAATCCCCGGCAATCCGGTTCCGGAGAGGGCCACGGGCGGCAACTTCACCGCACATGACGGCAAGCGGCTGCGCTATGGGTTGTTTCCGGCGACCTCGCACCCCTTCAAGGGCACTGTGATCCTGCTGCCGGGCCGCAACGAGTGCATCGAGAAGTATTTCGAGACCATTCGCAACCTCTCCGCCCATGGCCATGCGGTCGCCACCTTCGACTGGCGCGGCCAGGGTGCCTCCGAACGGCTATTGCGCGACGGTCATCGCGGCTACGTCAAAAGCTTCGACCATTATGTCAAAGATCTCGAGGCCTTCTTCGAGCAGATCGTGCTGCCCGATTGCCGTGGCCCCTTCTTCATCCTTGCCCATTCGAGCGGCGCGCTGATTGCCATGCTCGCAGCCCCTTTGATGAGCAACCGTGTCCAGCGCATGGTGCTGGTGGCGCCGTTCCTGTCGGTCATTGGCGCGCCGCTGTCGATGAAGGCGATCAAGCGCCTCACCACCGCGATGTGCTGGCTTGGCCTCGGCCGGCTTTATGCCGCCTGGGGCCCGCGCCCACGCGAGGGAACGCCGTTCGCCGTCAACAAGCTGACCAGCGACGAACGCCGCTATCGCCGCAACATGCTGCTTTACGAGACCTATCCCGAGCTGTCGGTCGGAGGCCCTACGATCGCCTGGCTGCGCGCCGCGGCCAAGGCCTCGGAAACCGTGCGCGACCCGGCATTCATTGCCTCGCTCAAGGTGCCGATGCTGATCGTCACCGCAGGTGCCGACGAGGTGGTGTCGACGCGCGACGTCGAGCAATATGCCAACCGCTGCCGGGTGGCCTCGCTGTTGACCATCGACGGTTCCCGCCACGAGATCCTGCAGGAAGTCGACATCTACCGCGAGCAACTGCTCGCGGCCTTCTCGGCCTTCGTGCCCGGAACGCCCGCGACGGTGGATTGACGGGCCCTTAGCCCCGGAGAACCGCCATCGCCGCGGCATGCAGCTCGGGCGTCGCCGCGGCAATAATGTCGCCGCCATTTTCTGCCGGACCGCCCTCGAAAGTGGTGACGATGCCACCGGCCTGCTCGATGATCGGGATCAATGCCACGATGTCATAGGGCTTGAGGCCCGGATCAACGACGATGTCGACCTGCCCCGCCGCAACCATGGCGAAGGCGTAGCAATCGGTGCCGTAGCGCGCGAGCTGCACCTGGCTTTCCAGCTGGTCGTAGCGCTTGCGCATCTCGCCCTTGAACAGAGCCGGCGTGGTGGTGAACATCGTCGCTTCGGAAAGTGCTGTCGTCTTGCGCACGGCAAGCTTGCGCGGCCCGCCCGGGCCCTCGTAATGCGAGCCCTTGCCGTCGGCGAAGAACAGTTCGCCGGTGAAAGGCTGCGACATCACACCGGCAACGGCTTCGCCATCGACCGTCAGCCCGACCAGCGTGCCCCACACCGGCAGGCCGGAAATGAAGGCGCGGGTGCCGTCGATCGGGTCGATGACCCAGACATGGCTGTTGGAGATGTTTTCGCTGCCATGCTCCTCGCCGAGGATGCCGTGATCGGGGAACTCGGCATTGATCAGCGCGCGAATGGCGCGCTCGGCCTCCTGGTCAGCCTCGGTGACCGGGTCGAAGCCGCCGGCAAGCTTGTTTGCCACTGCGCCTTGCCGGCGAAAACGCGGCAATGTCTCGGCAGCAGCTGCGCTTGCGATTCGTCGCATGAACTCGGCGTCGACCATTCTTCACCCCAATCTCAATTGTTGCGTGGATGACACGCCATAACCCCAGCGGGCAATAACCACATCACCATGATTTAAAAAGTCCCAAGGCGCGCCTTGACTTTTGTGCAGCGCACAATAATCTCGACCTCGGACAGGTTCTCCTGTCCATGCCCTCCTTGGGCGTTTCCTCCCTAGACTTGGACCGCTCTTCGGGGCGGTCTTTTTTTAGCCGTTCCCTGGCCCCCGGCTATTCCGCCGCCAGCGGCAGGTCGAGGAAATAATGATCCGGAACCGCCATCAAATCTGCGGAAAACCGGGCCAAATCGTCCGCCAGCGCATAAAAGCCCGCCGACTTCTTGAAGGTGCGCTCGTCCATGTACAGCCCGCGATTGATCTCGATCTGCAGCGCATGAAGCTTGCGCGACGGCCGGCCATAATGCTCGGTGATGAAGCCGCCCGCATAGGGCTTGTTGTGCGCCACAGTATAACCCATCGCCGCAAGCAGGCCGATCGCACATTCTGACAGAGCAGATGCAGCAGAGGTGCCGAACCGGTCGCCGACGATGAAATCGGGCCGCACCCCATTGTCGCCGATGCGGATCGACGCAGGCATCGAATGGCAATCGACAAGCACGGCATAGCCGAAACGCGCGTGCGTGCGCGTGACCAGCCGCTTCAGCGTCTCATGGTAGGGCTTGTAGACGCATTCGATGCGCCCGATTGCTTCGGCCAGCGGCAGCCGGCCGGCATAGATGTCGAGCCCCTCGCCGACCAGCTTCGGCACCGTGCCGAGCCCGCCGGCAACACGCGCCGAACGGATATTGGCAAATGACGGCACCGGCTCGGCGAACATCCGGGGATCGAGCTCCCAAGGCTCGCGGTTCACATCGAGATAGGCGCGGGGAAAATGCGCGGCCAGCATCGGCGCGCCAAGGGCAACCGCCGCACCGAACAGCTCATCGACGTAACAATCCTCCGAGCGCCTGATCGAGGTGGCATCGAGCCGGGTCATCGCCAGGAATCGGTCGGGATAGCAGCGCCCACTATGCGGCGAATTGAACACGAACGGCACACGCTGCTCGGCACTCGTCCGGACTTCGAACGGCGGCAACACCGAGAAATCTTCGGCTGGCGTCATCTTTGTTGATGGACCTGCGAAATGCACTTGCTCATCGTTCGAAAGTGCCACCTGCCGCCGCCGGTGTCCAGCACTTCGAAATGTGGATAACCGCCGCTGATCGTGCCTTTGCGTCTTTGCGCCGACGCGGCATTCACTTGATGTTTACCGTCCGGCGCTCATATACAAGATGGTTAACGAAGCCCCTGCTGGGGGGCGGCTTCGACCGCTGATTCGGACGGGATTACTGATGGCACGCATTCTTCTGGCAGAAGACGACGACGATATGCGCCGCTTCCTGGTCAAGGCGCTGGAGCGCGCCGGCTACCAGGTAAGCGACTTCGACAATGGCGCAAGCGCTTACGAGCGGCTGCGCGAAGAACCTTTCTCACTGCTTTTGACCGACATCGTCATGCCGGAAATGGACGGCATCGAACTGGCGCGCCGCGCCACCGAGATCGATCCCGATCTCAAGGTGATGTTCATCACCGGCTTCGCGGCGGTGGCGCTGAACCCTGATTCGAAGGCGCCACGCGACGCAAAAGTGCTGTCGAAGCCCTTCCATCTGCGCGATCTCGTCAACGAGGTCGAAAAGATGCTGCACGCCGCATAGGCGCTTCCCTTGCGTCGCCAAGGGAAATGATGATCCGGCGCAATTTTCCGCCAAACACGCTATTGACGCGCCGGATCAAAAATGGTGTATCCGCCTCCATCGGATGGGCGTGTAGCTCAGCGGGAGAGCACTGCATTGACATTGCAGGGGTCACAGGTTCAATCCCTGTCACGCCCACCATCCGAACCCCACCTTACCTACTCGCTGCGACGAAAAATGCGGATTTTGCTAACAGCACCGCAAGCGCGATGGCGCCGCCGATGACGGCGACGGCTATCACCTGAAGTTCCATACCTGACTCGATATTGGGGGTGACGGCACCGAGCCCGCAGGTCTGTGCGATGCCGGCGATGTCCGCCGAGAGGGCTGAGATCATATAGACGGCGACCTTGATCCAGGCGCGATCAACTCGGTCTAGTGTCAGACGAAAATCAAAGAGGCCTCAGCAGCCGTTGGCCGATACCTGCCAGCGATGCTGCGCAACCCAACGCCGTGCGCATGGGCGGATCGAGCGTGCGCGCCTGGCTCGCCAGCGAGATCGGCAGCCGACACCTCCGAAGCGCAGGGCCGGCCGCGACACGGCCTCGATCAGTTGGTTATGTACAGCGGCGAGATCGAGTTCGCGATGGCTTGGAACGCAGCCCTCAGTTCGGCGGTGTTTTTGGTCGGGAAAAAATTGGCCGGAGTGGTCGCGCACTCACTGTAGAGCTTGCGGTTGGCCACGGAAATATTCGCGTCCAACACCACCGTGTAGATGATCACCCCCTGATTCTTCAGCCGTATGCATACGTCCTCCGTCATGGAGTTGACCTTCGTGAGAGCGGTTGCACGGTTTTGCGACTCCATCCGTTCCTGATCCAGGAAGCCGTAGGAACCATAGTCGGACTTGTTGATTTTTGCGCTCTGAGCACCAAAGACGTTGTTTTCGCCGTCGGTGAAGACCACCACCACCTTGGAAGTGTCCTGCGACTTGAAGGGGTCACCCTGATTAAAGGGCTGGCCAGGCGACAGCACGCGATAACCCCAGGCGAGGCCTTCCGACACATTGGTTCCCGAGCCGTTCCAGAATGTCATCTTGTCGAGTTCGCCTACGACTGCAGGTTTTTTTTCTGGTTCGCCCACCAGTGAAATGAGATCTTCAGTCAGTGGAACGACCGGTGTCGGACAGGCGTAGTTCGGACCGCTCGTCAAGTTCGGCGTATCTTTGATGATCGCTTTGTCGCGGACACCCTGATCGGAGTATTTCGCTAGTGATTTCTGTCGGACACGATCACTCGGGTCCTTGTTGATATCATTTAGGTAACTATTGTTGTAGTTGGTCCCACTATTGGCAGCCGGTGCCGCGTCGCCCGGCTCATCGGGCGCGAAATAGGGCAAGAACAGGGTGTTGGGTTTGGTGAGGTCGGGTGCGGTGTCGTCCAGTGCGTAATCACCGAAGCGTGCTTCTACACAGCCCTTCCATGCGCCTGTTGGCCCGGACTTCCTTCTTTTCTCCAGCTCCGTGAAGAGCTTCCAGTGGCCAATACGGCTCTTATCGTTGCCTTTGGGGTCTTTTAGGTTTTCGAAGTTCTTGCCGTTCCAGGAACTCTCGTCCAACGGAACTTCATCCCTGGTGTCGATCCAGGACATATCGAAACCTTCAGTACTTTTGATGTTCACCGCCGTCACGAACGGCACGAGCGCTGCAAGGATTTCGCGCTCGGGCCTGTCGGTCTTGACCTTCTGGAGGGCCTTGATGACGTCTTTTGAACCCTCGATCAGCGCCTTCATGTTGGCAGCGCCCATCGAACCGGTGTTGTCCAGTACCAGAGCGACCTCGAGCCTGGCTGTCGATTCAAAGGCGTTGGCCACGGCCGAGACGCGAGCGCTTTGCCCGAATATGAAACCGAAATTCAATGCCACGTCGGCATCAGCGGTCCCAGTGGTCTTGATCTGATTGACGCGCTGGTCGACCGTAAGCTCTGCCGTCGCGTTGACGAGAGCTGGCCTGTTGGCAATGTTGGTCTTGAAGAACGCGTTGAACACGTCGGTGCGGGAGCCTGTCTGGTCGCTCAGGCGCGACGCCGCAAGCACCGCGGAGTCGAGCGCGTTTTGCAGGTCCGACTTTGCTTTCGACAGATTGGCGACATCAAGCGCAAGGCCAACGGCTGCCAGCAACACCGGCAGTAATATGGCAAAAATGATCGCGAAATTACCGCCGGTCGACTGCCAAAAGCGCTTGAACACCACAACCCCCGCATTTCTTGTTGCGGTTATTTGCGCGCAAACGACTTAAAATACCGTTTAGGGGATACAACCTCCGGCTGAGCTTGCGACCATGGCGAGTGCCCGCCATCGCACGGTTAGTCAAAAGCTCGCAGGGTCGCCGCCCAATGACATGGCGCCGAGCAGAGATCGCAAGCCTGCATGAGGGCGATGTATGCAATTCAGGAGCCGTGCCTGTACTCAGTCCCCCGGCTCGTCGACCACGGTCCAGCTGTCGTCAGGGTTGAACGTGGTAATGGCTGCGGCCGCCTTTCCCGAGTCGCTTCCGAGGTCTTTTTGATAGACCGTGCCGTACTGGTTCACGACGAAGGTCATGATGCCGCTTCGGTCGTAATGTGCGGGCGTCGCTATCAGGGCAAAACCGCCGATCATATTGCCGTTGATGACGTAGTCATACGCACCACCGGCAATGTTTGCCCCTTGGCTTTTCAGGATACGGTAGCGATAGCCGAAATAGCCGTCTTCCGGTTTTTGCAGGGCTTTTTCATCGACGAACTCGCCGGCCGGGCTCTCGGGGATTCCATCTCCGGAATGCCAGTAGAGGCCATCATAGGTGCCAGGTGTGCTGACCAGGTTCTGCGCATATTCGAGCACACCGTCTTCGTCCCAATCGGTCTTGTGATAGACCTGCTGCGCGTAGACATAGCTCCGCATTGCGGCGATCGCGGTGAGTTCATTTTCACCGATGCGGCGGTTGATCACCTCTTCGAGACCAGCAACCGTATCGAACGACCACTTGCCGTCGGCTTTCACCACCGGGAACGGGAACGGCCAGGCCTTGTCGCCAAGCACGAGTATGCGGCGATCAGGGCTGGTCTCGTCGAGAGTGACGGACTGGGCTGCGGCGTCCCGGATTTCAGGGAAGCTCCCGTCGCTATCCTTGGACGCCGCAACTGCCGCCGGGTCGAGCCCGAGCAGCTTGGCAACGGCCTGCTTGTCTGATGACGACAAACCGGACTTGAACGCGCCGACAAGGGCGTCAACGCCGTCGAATGCGGTCGGCTTTGCTCCGATGAACTTGTCAAAGTCGTGGTCGGCGGTTGCAGTTTCCTGCGCGACCGCTGCGTGGTGGCTTGCTGGTGCCAGGATGAAGATGGCGGCGGTAGCTGCGATCAACAGGCGGTTCATTGTCGTTCTCCCTGAATTTCTTCGGGTTTGGCTGTCTTCGAAGCTGCTGCCATCACCTGTGCATTCTTGGCCGACCGCCACCGCCCCTCAGCTCTCCGCCACGGTTTCCGCCGCCGCGGCTCATAGCCCCCCGATCCGAATGGTTCATCGCATCCCTGCCTCTTTCCGGATTGCCGAGCGCTGAGGGATTGCGCGGGCGATCGTCGATGCGGGCGGCGGGCTTTTTCGGCGCGACCTTTCTGTCGGTCACTTGTTTGGCCGCCGGCCTATCGCCTGCCGCAGCCGGACGATTGACCTGATCCCTGGCCGTCGGTCTGTCGAGGTTTTGCCCGGGCTTGGGAAGTTGCGCGCCAGGATTGTTCTTCAGCCCTTCGGTGACATTCTTTCTGATGTCCTTGCCATTGAGGTCATGGGCACGGGCAGCGGTATTCGCCCCCTCCTCCCTGTTCTGCGCCTTGCGCGCAAGGTTGTTGCCGTCCCGCCCCTGCAGGTTCTGGGTCAACTTCGAGCGGTCGACGTCGAGGTTCTTGAGGTCCATCTGCGAGCGGTCGATGTTGCGGAAATCCGTGTTCCGGATTTTGTTCACGTCGATATTGTTGACGTCGATCTTGTTGAAATCGACATCGAAGCGGTTGTTGATGTGGTTGACGTCGATGTCGACATTGCCACCCCATGCGCCCCAATGGTTCCAGTCGACGGCCGCAGCCCATGCAGCGCCGGTGACGAAGCCGGCCCAATAGGTTGCGGTGGGATAATAATAGGAAGGATATGGCGCGTAGACGATTGGCTCCGGCGGGTAGACATAGTTCGGTTCGTAGAGCATCTCGGGCGGGTATGTCGGGACATAGATCGTTTGCGGGTCGGACGACTTGATGACAACCTTGTCGCTTTCCTTCGAAACGACCACCTTCTCGCTGGATTTGAGAACGCCCTTCTGCACCGCCTGGTCGCGCAATTGCTGGATGGCGACCAGCACGTCCTTCTGCTGGTAGGCAACGACGTCGCCGAGTTGCTGGGTCCAGTCGAGGTCGTCGCTCATCATCTTCACGACCTCAGGATAATTGAGCAGCGAAATGACGCTGCCGTCCCATTTGTCGCTCGGCTTGAGGTCAGGGGTCTTCTTGTTGTCTTCGAGAAAGCGCGACGCCTGCACGATCTGAAGCGGATAGATCGAACTTGCGAGCACCACGGCAACCAGATCGTCGGGATAGAGCGCGATACGCGCGACAAGTATCTCAAGTTCATCTTCGGTCAGCGGCGCAGGCTCGCTCTCGTCCGCAGCCGCTGCCGTCTCTGCTGCTGCAGTATTGCTGGTTTGCGCCAGCGCGCGGTCCGTTCCAGGCATGGCCAGCGCAACGGCCAACATGGCTCCGAACGCGATCCACGATTTACGCAGGTCACTCATGGTACCCCCTCGCTTGACTTGCGCCGTCGCTCCGCAAGCTCCCATTCGCCGCATGATTGTCCAGGCGTATTCTTTTGGCCAGTATGCAACTGACAAAAATCTTTGAAATGCGACTGCACGCAGCAGTATGCTCAGGCCGCGTGACCACAATCAGTTTCCTGTTGCGCGGCGCCTCTAGCATTCCCTTGCGACACGCCCTAGCATTCCCTGACCAACAGGAGGCTGAGGGTCCCGTGATGTCGAAAAATGGAGTTGCTTTCGCACTCGCTGCGGCGGGAATGATCTTTGCGACCGGCGTGCAGGCCGCATCGATGGACCAGGTGCAGGGCGCCTGGACCACAGGCGGCACGGACTGCGCCGATACTTTCCATAAGGTGGGCGGCGTGATCCAGTTCAAGGACAAGACGTCCAGCTTGACTACCGGCCTGCTCATCAACGGCAACAAGATCACCGGGTCGAACATGACTTGCACCGCTGGCAAGATAAGCGAGATGAAGGATCACCTCTCGGTGCTGCTGAACTGCGCCGATTCAGTGATGTTCCAGAGCATGTCCCTGTCATTCAGGGTGATCGACAAGGACACTTTCGAGCGAATGGACCCGAGCTTCCCCGAGATATCAATGAAGTACTATCGCTGCCAGCTCTGAGCCTGGCTTCGGGCCAGTGAGCCGGAGGGACGTCACGTCGACGGAAACGAAGCTCTCGTCCGACAGCATGTCGGACGAACTCGCCGCCCGTCGAACCGGCATGGCGTTCCAGCGTACGCGCATGAGTGCCGATCGCACCTTGATGTCGGTGATCCGTACCTCGCTTGCGCTGATCAGCTTTGGCTTCACCATCTACCAGGTGTTTGAGAAATTGCGCGAACAAGCAGCGCTTACCGGCACAGCGCCGGCGCGCAATTTCGGCATTGCCCTTGTCGCGCTGGGCCTCGTCATGCTCGTTGTCGGCATCATCTACCATCTTCAGTTCATGCTGGGCCTGCGACGGGAGCGTGAGGCGATGAGAGCTGCCGGGCTCGTCCACGCTCAAAGCAGTTTTCCGCCATCGTTCACGCTCGTGACCGCAGTGATCCTGTTTTTCATCGGCGTCGCAGCCATCGTCAGCATGGTCTTCCAGATCGGCCCGTTCGGCTAGAGCGGCATTCGCCGTACCACCTCCGCGACGTGCTTGCTTCCCGCTTCAACTTCCTCTCCGAGGTGGCATGAACTCAGCTGCCCCGACCTCAAGCGCGCCAAATCTTGACCATTTGGAAGGCTTTTGGGTGCATTAGCCACCCCTGGTATCGGCCTACGCTGGGTTGCATCCACGGGAGTATGTGCAAGGTGGTCACGGAAGCGAAACAGGGCGTGCAACGGGGCTTGAACAGCTACCTCCTGGCGCTGGCGCTCGTCTGCCTCGTGCCAGTAATTGCTGTCTCGGCCCTTGCGGTCTGGCATGCCGGATACGCTTACATGCACACCGCGACCACCAGGTTGAACGACACCGCCGGCACGCTCGCCAACGCCATAGAGGGCGAACTGCAGGGGCGCTTCGCCACCATGGAAGTGCTCGCATCGTCCTTTGGGCAGCCTCATGCGGACCCAATTCCGCTGTCTGAGAAAGGCTTCGGCAAGGTCGGCCTCGACGGTGAAATCGCACTGGTCGACAGGCAGAGCATGCATCTTTTGCGTGACCGTTCGACTGTCGCAGCTGGCACGGCCTTGGCGGCATTACAGAGCCAATCGCCAATGGTCTCGAACATCGTTATCAGGGACGACAGGCCCCTGCTGTCGCTGGCGCTGCCGGTGACAGGCGGCCAGGCCGCGTTTGTCCTGACGACGTCCCCTTCCGCGCTGGTGCAGACCTTGCTGCGAGGAAAACGCTCGCTGACTGGCATTCTCGTCGCGGTGACCGACGGCAACGGCCGCATCGTGGCCCGCTCGCGCGATCCCGAACGTTTCGTCGGTCAAATCGCGCCCGACTGGCCTAAACTCCAGGCGCTGGGAACCGACTCGGGACTGATCGAAGCAGAAACCGCCGAAGGCTTGCCAGTCATGCTTTCGTTCCAGAAATTGCAGGGCACCCCAGGTTGGGTTGTCGTCGTCGGCGAGCCGACAAACCTTTTCAACGCGCGCTGGCGCGATCCCATCATGAGTCTTCTGATCGGTTCGATCGTGGCGATCGGCCTGACGCTCTCCCTTGCAATGTGGCTGCGCCGCCGCATCCTCCAGCCGGTTCAGGCGCTGGTCGCCCACAGCAACGCGATTGCGGACGGCAAGCTGTCGAACGACGCGTCAGTGCCGCCTTCGTCCATACGTGAGTTCGAAATGCTGCGGCTGAGCTTCGAAAATGCCGAAAAGGCGTTGCGAAGCGAAAAGCGGCGCTATCGGGTCATTGCCGAAGCAGGCGCCATCGTGCTTTGGCGCCGTTCTCTCGATGGGGCCGGTTCGGCCACCGGTTGGGAGCAACTGACCGGCCGGCCAGCAAGCGAGCTCGTGGGCTACGATTGGGCCGATGCCATCCACCCCGAAGACAGGCCGCAGTCATCGGCAGCCTGGAGCGAGGCGATCGCCAACGCGACACCGCTGGATGTCGAGTTCCGCCTGAAGGTCAGGGACGATCAGTGGCTCTGGGTCCGCTCGCAGGGCTCTCCGGTCGCAGATGACAATGGCCATGTTGTTGAATGGGTCGGTGTCCTCGAAGACATCGACGCGCGGAAAAAGGACCAGGCCCGCATCGCCCATATGGCGCACCATGATGCGCTGACTGGACTTGGAAACCGCACCCTGTTCCGGCTGCGCCTGGAGGAGGCTGCTAAAGAGGCAGGCAATGGCGCGCAAGGTGCCTTGCTTTGTCTCGACCTCGACCGATTCAAGCAGGTGAACGACACGCTAGGCCACCCCGTGGGCGACGCGCTCCTGTGCGAAGTTGCTGCCAGATTGCGCAGTTGCACGAGCGGCACAGACAGCATCGCGCGTGTCGGCGGTGACGAGTTCTCGATCGTGCAGACGAATGCCGATCAGCCCGAGGCCGCAGCTGCTCTCGGCAGCAGGCTGGTGGAGGTGCTGTGCGCGCCCTACGACATCGACGGGCACAACATCACCATCGGCGCGAGCGTCGGCATCACGCTTCTGGGCGAGGAATGCCAGGACGTCAGGACCTGGTTGAAGCGTGCGGATCAGGCGCTTTATCGCGCAAAGGAACTCGGTCGCGGACGTATCGCCTTCTACGAGCAGGACGTGTTGTTGGCGGACATGGCGCGCTTGGTCGAACGCAGCAAGGTGGCCGAACCAGCGTCTTCACGTGCTGCTCGCATATCCAGATAACGCAGCTGGCGCCAGCAGTACGCCTAACTTACCTCGGCGCGCGCTCGTGGCCGCGCGTCGTTGCGCTCATGGGTGAAAATGGCAGGCGGCAGCGGCTCGCGGTTGCGGATGATGTCCGCGCCCTTCTCGCCGACCATGATCGTCGGCCCGTTGGTGTTG
This sequence comes from Aminobacter sp. 01T433, assembly GCF_056398585.1. NCBI lineage: Bacteria > Pseudomonadati > Pseudomonadota > Alphaproteobacteria > Hyphomicrobiales > Phyllobacteriaceae > Aminobacter > Aminobacter sp. 01T433. The sequence goes on along the minus strand of NZ_JBFTPR010000018.1, from coordinate 49,929 downwards.
CACGAAGGCACGCGCGGCATGATCGAGCTGTCGCAGACGCGCAAGCCGGCAATGCCATGCACCTTCAATTCGAGATCCACCACCGCCATGTCGTCAGTGCCCATTCGGCAGGTGCCTACGGGGTGATGGTCGGTCTTGGCGTTGGCACAGCCATAGTCGAACAGGTCTTCGTCGCTGACCTTGCCCGGCCCGGGCAGGCGTTCGGCCAGCACGAACGGCTTGAGCGCGGCCTGCTGCATGATTTCGCGCGCGACCTTCAACCCTTCAATCGACATCTTGCGATCGTGCGGGTCGGACCAGTAGTTCGGGTCGATCAAGGGCGCTGCCGCCGGATCGCTGGATGCAAGGCGCACGGTGCCGCGCGAACGCGGATGCAGATAGGCCGAATTCAGCGTGACCCCAGCATTCTTGAGCCTGGCGACACCAGCCTCGATGCCAGAGCCTAAACCGAGATGGAACTGGATATCGGGCGAACGCGCGTCGGGGTCCGCATACCAGAAGCCGCCTGTTTCAAAGAGGCTGGACGTCACCGGACCGGTGCGGAACAGCACATATTGCAGGCCGGCCCAAAGCGTGCGGTGCAGCTTGGCGACATTGTCGTAGGTGTGATCGCCTGTACATTCGGAGATGACGAACAGGTCTAGGTGGTCCTGCATGTTTTCGCCAACCCCCTTGAGGTCATGCACGACAGGTACACCGGCGCTCTTCAGATGATCCGCCGGGCCGATGCCAGATTGCTGCAATAGCTTTGGCGAGCCGATGGCACCCGAGGTGATCAGCACCTCGCGCTCGGCGCGGATAATCTCGAGGCTGTTGCCGTGGGCCACTTCGACACCGACCGCCCTGCCCTTTTCGACAACGATGCGGGTCACCCGCGCACCAAGCCGAACCGTGAGGTTCGGACGGCTCCTGATCGGATCGAGATAGGCCATCGAGGCCGACGAGCGGCGCTTGTTGCGCTGAGTCAGCTGGTAGAATCCGACGCCCGCCTGCTGGCGGCCGTTGAAGTCGTGGTTGTAGGGAATGCCTAATTCCTGGCCGGCACGGATGTATGCATCGCAGATCGGCAATGCCGCCGACGGCATCGAAACGCCAAGCGGACCGCCATAGGAGTGATAATCGTCGGCAAATCGCTGGTTGTCTTCCGAGCGCTTGAAATAGGGCAGAACCGAGCGGTAGTTCCAGCCGGCGCAGCCGTCCTCGCTCTCCCACAGATCATAATCCGTGGCGTTGCCGCGCGTGTAGAGCTGCGCATTGATACTCGACCCGCCGCCGATCACCTTCGCCTGGGTATAGCGCAGCACGCGGTTCTTCAAGTGCTTCTGCGGCACTGTCTCCCAGCCCCAGCTCGCCACGCCCTTGGTCATCTTGGCGAAGCCGGCCGGCATGTGGAACAGCGGGTTCCAGTCGCCGCCGCCCGCTTCAAGCAGAAGCACGCGCACATCCGCATCCTCGCTCAGCCGGTTGGCAAGCACGCAGCCGGCGGGACCCGCACCAGTGATGATATAGTCGTAGGTCATCTCGAAACTCTCAGAGACGCGCGACGGACAATGCGCCGTCGGCCTTGATGATGGTGCCTGTGGCAAAGCCGAAGGCGCCGCTGGCGAGCGAGGCGGCGATCCGGCCGATATCGTCCGGCTCGCCCCAACGTTTTGCCGGCACCAACCCCTCGGCGATCAGTCGGTCGTATTTTTCCGCAACCTTCGCCGTCATGTCGGAGCGGATGATACCGGGACGTATCTCGAACACGTCGATGCCAGAGCCAGCCAGCCGAAGCGTCAGGCCTTGGGTGAAGGCGGCAAGCCCGGCCTTCGTCATGCAATAGTCGAGCCGCTCGGGCGAAGTCATCTCGGCCGAGATCGAGGTGACGTTGATGATCGAGCGCCGCTGGCTCGGCTGCGGCATGCCGAGCATCGCCCGCAGCACGGCCTGCGTGAAAAACACCGTGCCGCGCAGATTGACCGACATGATGGCATCGTAGTTTTCAGGCGCGAGATCGAGGAAATCGCCACGGACTTTCGAGGCGATGCCGGCATTGTTGACCAGGCAGTCGAGCCGTCCGAAGTGTTCGACGATCTGGTCGACAGTCGCGGCATGGCCTTCGATCTCGGCGAGGTCGGAAGCAACGAACAGCACCTTTGCGCCGTGCTTTTCGAGGCCGGACACGGCGTCCGCCGCAGCCCGATCCTGCTCACGATCGGTGATGGCCAGGTCGAAGCCTGCTTCGGCAAGCGCCTTCGCCACGGCAAGCCCAATGCCGCGGCGGGCGCCGGTCACCAGCGCGACGGGTTTAGCCTGGGCGCTCATGCCGCAAGATCCTTGCTGGCGATATGATCGGCGACGCGCAGCGCCTGGGCCGCGATGGTCAATGCCGGATTGACCGCCGCCGAGGTCGGCAGGAAGCCAGCATCGACAACAAACAGGTTCGGATGGTCGAAGGCACGGCAATAGACGTCGAGCGGTGCTTGAGCAGGATCAGTCCCCATGCGCACCGTGCCGCATTGATGCGAGGGCGTGCGCTTGTCGAATGCGCGGGAGACCACGATGGGAAACCCGGCACTGCGCAGCACGCCTTTCAGCTTTTCAACGAGCTTGAGATGCGCATCCCAATTCGTCCGTACCCATTTCAGTACGATGCGGTCGCCGTCGAACATGACGCGGCTTTCCGGCGACGGCAGGTCCTCGCTCATCGCGTAGAAGTCGATCGAATGCGCGGTCACGCGGTTGAGCAGCCATTCCGGCACCGAGGGCATGGCGCCCTTCAGGATTGTTCCCGAAATGCGTCCGAGCAGTTGCACATTGCCGAGCGGTGGACCGCCCTCGCCATCGGAGAGGTAGAAATCGTTGAAGCCAAAGGTCTTCTGGTAGATCGAGTCGTTGCGAAACCACGGGCTCATGGCGATCACCGCAGTCGAGTTGTGGTTCATGAAATTGCGCCCGACCTGGTCGGAGCGGTTGGCGAGGCCGTTTGGATTGGCGTCATTGGCCGAGCGCAGCAAAAGCACCGCCGACTGCACAGCACCCGCCGACAGGATGACGAGCTTTGGCTTCAGCACCCGGCTTTGGCCATTCTCCGTAAAATGCACAGCAGCAATGTTGCGCCCGTCGGGCGCTGTCTCCAGCCGCGTTACCTTGGCACCGGTCTGCAACTTGACATTTTCGTGCTTCAGCGCGGCCGCGAGCGCTGCAGTCTCGGCGTCCATCTTGCCGTCAAAGCTGTTGGGGTGTGCGTCCCAGGGCGTCTTGCCCTTGGCAAGCCAACGGTCAATGTCGACCCCAAGCGGCAGCGAAAAAGGATGCACGCCTTTCGCCTTCAGGCGCGCCCGCACTTTTGCGATCGCCGGCTCGTCGGCCACCGGCTTCAGCCCATAAGGCTTGGAATGCGCGGGCTCCGTGGGGTCTTCGCCAAGAGCGCCACGCACTTGGTAGAGCGCCTCGGCCAGGCCGTACCATGGCTCCAGTTCTTCGTAGGGAAACGGCCATGCCGGCGACACGCCCTCGAGATGCTGCATTTCGGCGAAATCCTCGCGGCGATAGCGCGTCAGTACAGCGCCGTAGAATTTCGAATTGCCACCGACATTGTAATAATTGCCAGGGTTGAAGCCGGTGCCGTCGGCCTCGTACCAGGTTTCGTCGGGACGGAAATGGCCGCGCTGGAAGATGGCACGCTGGTCGCGGTTTTCGGGGCGATCCTCGATGTGGCCACCGGTCTCCAGGATCAGGATTTCGGCGCCGGTCGCGGCTAGGCCTGCGGCGACCGTGGCCCCGCCTACCCCCGATCCGATGATGACGATGTCAGGCGATCCAGGCATTTCAGGCGATACGCAGCTGGCTCTTGGGGTCGAAGAAGACCGCCTTGTCGAGGTTGAAGGCGAGCTTGGTCTTCTGGCCTGCATGTATGGCCGCATCGGCCCGCAGGCGTGCCACCACTTCCTTGCCGCCGAGCTTGGTGACGGCGAAGGTGTCCGAGCCGGCCGGCTCCACAACCTCGATCAGGCATTCGCCTTCGGCGATGGATTTGGCGTTGCGGTCGGCGCCATCGGGGTCGGTCAGCGCCTCCGGTCGCACGCCGAAAATGATCTCCTTGCCCGAATAGGCGCCGAGCGCACCATTGGCCACCTTGATCGGTAGTGCCAATGGCTGATCGCCTGGGCGATCGAGAATGACACTGAGACCGCCCGCACCGCCTTCGAGGCGGCATTTGAGCAGGTTCATCGCCGGCGAGCCCATGAAGTCGGCGACGAACATGTTGGCCGGGCTGTTGTAGATCTCGGCAGGCGTGCCGAACTGCTGCAACACGCCGTCCTTCAGCACGGCGATCTTGGAGGCCAGCGTCATCGCCTCGATCTGGTCGTGGGTGACATAAACGATGGTCGTTTTCATGCGCTGGTGCAGGCGCTTGATTTCGGTGCGCATGTCGACGCGCAGCTTTGCGTCGAGATTGGACAGCGGCTCGTCGAACAAAAACACCTGCGGATCGCGCACCAGCGCCCGGCCCATGGCGACGCGCTGACGCTGGCCGCCGGAAAGCTGGCTTGGCTTGCGGTCGAGCAGATGGCCGATCTGCAGGATGTCGGCGACGGTCTTGATCGCCTTTTCGCGCTCATCCTTGGGCACGCCGCGGATTTCCATGCCAAAGGCAATGTTCCCCGCCACCGTCATGTTGGGGTAGAGCGCGTAGGACTGGAACACCATGGCGATGTCGCGCTTGGACGGGTGCAGCCCAGCCACCGACTTGCCGTTGATGGCGATCTCACCCGAGGTGATCGGCTCGAGCCCGGCGATTGTGTTGAGCAACGTGGACTTGCCGCAGCCCGACGGGCCGACCAGCACCAGGAAACCGCCCTTGTCGATCTCGATGTTGATGTCCTTGAGGATCTCCACCTGGCCGTAGGACTTGTAGAGATTGCTGATCTTGAGAAACGACATGGGCTTACCCCTTGACCGCGCCGGCCATCAGGCCGCGCACGAAGTAGCGTCCGGAGACGATGTAGACGATGAGGGTGGGGAGCGCCGCGAGGATCGCGCCGGCAAAGTGGACGTTGTATTCCTTCACACCCGTCGACGAGTTGACCAGATTGTTCAGCGCAACCGTCAGCGGGATGGAATTGAAGCCTGAGAAGGACGAGCCGAACAGGAAGTCGTTCCAGATGTTGGTGAATTGCCAGATGACTGTGACAACGATGATCGGCCCCGACGACGGCAGCAGGATGCGGCGGAAAATCTGGAAGAAGCTCGCGCCGTCGATCTGTGCTGCGCGGATCAGCTCGGTCGGGAACGCCTCATAATAGTTGCGGAAGAACAGCGTGGTGAAGCCGAGGCCGTAGACGGCGTGGATCAGCACAAGCCCGGTGATCGTGCCGGCAAGCCCGGTCAGGCCGAGGATGCGGGCCGAAGGGATCAGCACGATCTGGAACGGAATGAAGCAAGCGAGCAGCATCATGCCGAAGACGATGCTGTCGCCCTTGAAGCGCCACTTGGTCAGCACATAGCCGTTGAGCGCGCCGAGCATGGTGGAAATGGCGACCGCAGGAACCACCATCAGCACCGAGTTGATGAAATAAGGCTTCAGCCCGACCGGTTGCACGCCGATCTGTGCCGTCGACCAGGCCGACAGCCAGGGCGCGATCGTCCATTGCTGTGGCAGCGCCAGCATGTTGCCTTGCCGGATCTCGTCGAGCGGCTTCAGCGAGTTCACCACCATGACGTAGAGCGGAAGCAGGTAGTAGATCGCAAACAGGATCAGCACGACATAGATGATGGCGCGGGCGAAGATGCTGTTGCGGGTGGCAACGTCTTGGGAAGCAGCGCTCATTTCTTCTTCCCCCCGAGTTCGGAGTAGAGATAGGGCACGATGATGGTGAAGATCATCATCATCATGATGATCGCCGAGGCGGCACCCATGCCCATTTCGTTGCGGCCAAATGTGAATTTCTGCATGAACAATGCCGGGGTCCAGGTCGCGGTGCCGGGGCCGCCATCGGTCATCGCCACCACAAGATCGTAGGACTTGATGGCAAGGTGGGCGAGCACGACGAAGGCTGAGAGGAACACCGGGCGCATCAGCGGAATGATGATGCGGCGATAGATGGTGAGCGTCGAAGCGCCGTCGATCTGGGCCGCCTTGATGATCTCGTTGTCGACGCCGCGCAGTCCGGCGAGGAACATCGCCATGACGAAGCCGGAGGACTGCCAGACCGCGGCAATGACGATGGTGTAGATCGCCATCTGGCCGTCCTTGATCCAGCGGAACGAGAAGCTCTCCCAGCCCCATGACTGCATGACGTGTTCGAGCCCGATGCCGGGATCGAGAAACCATTTCCAGGCTACGCCGGTGACGATGAAAGACAGCGCCATTGGGTAGAGATAGATCGGCCTGAGGAAACCTTCGCCTCGGATCTTCTGGTCAAGGAAGATGGCAAGCGCCAGGCCGATCGCGCTGCACACGACGATGTACAGCACCGAGAAGATGGCGAGGTTCTTGAGGGCCGTGATCCAGTTGGGATGATTGAACAGCCTGACATAATTGCCAAAACCGACCCAGGTCGAAAAGTCGGGCAACAGCTTCGAGCCGGAAAACGACAGGAAGGCCGTGAAGATGATGAAGCCGTAGACGAAGATGAGGATCACCGCGAAGCTTGGTGCCAGCACCAGCTTGGGCAAAAGGTCCTGCATCGTCGCGCGCGGGTTCGTTACCGCGCGGGGTGCGGTCGTCGTGAGATCGGCCATGGGTCCAGCCTCTGGGTTATCCGGTAAGGGTGCCCCGGCCGAAGCCGGGGCACGGGCCTAAATTTAGCCCTTGGCGGCGGCAACCGCCTCGACCAGGGACTTGGCGGCGGTCTTGGAGTCGATCTCGCCGTTGAAGTGGCGCGTCACCACGTCATAAAGCGCGTTCTTGATCGCTGCCGGTGCTGCATAGCCATGGGCCATCGAGCCGAACAGCTTGCCGCTGGCGCTGGCTTCCGCCAGGTCCTTGATGCCCTTCTTGCCGCAATCGTCGAAAGCAGTGTCAGGCACGTCGGTGCGCGCCGGCACCGAGCCCTTGACCACGTTGAACGACGACTGGAAGGCCGGATCTTCGATGTCGGCGGCCATCTGCAGCTGCGCCTTCTTCTTGTCGTCGCCGACCTTGAACATCATGAACATGTCGGAGTTGAAGGTGACGGCGCCCTGCGTGCCGGGGAAGCGGATGCACACGAAGTCGGTGCCCGGCTTCTGGCCGGCCTTGAGGAACTCGCCCTTGGCCCAGTCGCCCATCATCTGCATGCCGGCCTTGCCCTCGATGACCATCGCGGAAGCGAGGTTCCAGTCGCGGCCCGAGAAGTCCTTGTCGACATAGCTCTTGAGCTTGGTCATGCGGTCGAAGGCTTCGACCATCTTGTCGCCGCCCAGAGCGGCCGGATCGAGATCGATCATCGACTGCTTGTAGAAGTCGGTGCCGAGCGACAGCACGACGGCGTCGAAGATGGTCGCGTCCTGCCAAGCCTGGCCGCCATGGCCGAGCGGGGTGATGCCGTTGGCCTTCATCTTGTCGAGAACGACAATCAGCTCGTCCCAGCTCTCGGGCGCCTTGCCGCCGGCTGCGTCCAGCGCTTTCTTGGAGATCCAGACCCAGTTGGTCGAGTGCACGTTCACAGGTGCTGCGATCCATTTGCCGTCATGCTTGGCGAAGTTCTGCAGAGCCGCCGGAACGACCTTGTCCCAGCCTTCCTTGTCGGCCACTTCGCCGAGATCGCCGACAACGCCCTGGTTGGCCCAGTCGGTGATGTCGAAACCGAGCGCCTGCACCGCGGTAGGCGGATCGCCTGCGGTGACGCGGGCGCGCAGCGCGGTCATCGCCGCTTCGCCGCCGCCGCCGGCAACCGGCATGTCCTTCCAGGTGACGCCCTGGGCTTCGAGGTTCTTCTTCAGCACATCGAGTGCCGCGGCTTCACCGCCCGACGTCCACCAATGCAGCACTTCCACGCTGTCTTCGGCATGTGCCATCGGCATAGGCGCTGCAAACAGTGCCGCAACGGCTGCCGTACTCATCAAAAACTTACGCATTCCAGTTTCCTCCCGGTTGCAAGTTCCTCACGCATCATTGCGTGGCATAGATCCCTTCGGCCCCGCCTCGGGGAATTCCTCCTCAGGCCCGCGCCTCCTTCGGCATCCAGTGGCCGGTACGCGGTCCGATATGCATGTTGAGCGTCTTGGTCTCGGTGTAATCCTCCACCGCATGACGGCCGAGTTCGCGGCCGATGCCCGACTGGCGGTAGCCGCCGAACGGCAATTCGGAAGCCCCGTCCATGAAGGTATTCATCCACACGGTGCCGGCGCGTACGCGCCGGCCAACCGTAAGGCAGGTGTCGAAGTCGCGGCTCCAAACGCCAGCCGACAGGCCATAGTCGATCGAATTGGCGATACGGATCGCCTCGTCTGTGGTCTCGAAGGTAAGTACCGAAAGCACCGGTCCGAACACCTCCTCGCGCGCCACCGCCATGTCGGGGGCGACCGACGAAAGAATCGTCGGTTCCATGAACTGGCCGAGGCCGAGATCGGCGGCAGAACCACCGACGGCGACATCAGCGCCACTGTCTCTCGCACCTTTCACGTAAGTGACGATCTTCGCAAGATGCTGCGGCGTGATGATCGCGCCAACCTGCGTTTCGGGGTCGAGCGGATCGCCGACCTTGACCTTGGCGGACAGGGCCGCAACGCGTGCGGTGACCTCGTCGGCAATGTCGCGATGGACGATCAGGCGCGAGCCGGCGTTGCAGCATTCGCCGGCGTTGAAATAGGCGCCGAACACCGCCGCATCGATGAAATCATCGAGATTGGCATCGGGGAACACGATCTGCGGGTTCTTGCCGCCGAGTTCCAGCGACACCTTCTTCAGCGTCTGCGCCGCGTTCGCCATGGTGAGGCGGCCGATGCCGGTCGAACCGGTGAAGGACACCATGTCGACGTCGGGGTGACTGGTCAGCGGCGCGCCAGCTTCGGGGCCGGTGCCGACGATGATGTTGACCACACCTGCCGGCACGCCCGCTTCGAGCAGGATTTCGCCGAGCACCAGCGTCGAGCCGGAAGTCAGTTCCGATGGCTTGACCACCGCCGTGCAGCCGGCGGCGAGCGCGAAGGGCAGCTTCTGGCTGACGATCAGGAACGGGAAATTCCACGGCGTGATGATCGAAACGACGCCGATCGCTTCGCGCAGGACAACACCAAGCGTGCCGTCGCCAAGCGTGTTGTAGCTTTCGCCATGCAGGTCACGGGCAAGGGCCGCCGCATAGCGCCAGATGTCGGCGGCACCAGCCAGTTCGCCCTTGGCTTGCGAGATCGGCTTGCCGGATTCGATGCAGTCGAGGAAGGCGAGTTCGTCGGCCCTGGCGGCGATCATGTCGGCACAGCGCAACAAGATCAGCGAGCGCTCGGCACCGGTCATGCGCGGCCAGTGGCCATCGTCGAAGGCGCGGCGCGCCGCTTGGATCGCGCGCTCCGCATCGACCTTTGTCGCCGCCTGATAGCGGCTGACGACGACGCCATGGCCGGGGCTGGCGCGTTCGATCGTCGAGCCAGTCGAACCGCCAACCCACTGGCCGTCGATCAGCATGTTGAATTCGCGAACCTTGAAACCGTCGAGCGGCTTGGGGCGCATCAGGACCGTCATTACCATTCTCCCGAAAATTTCGCCGCGCGCTTCTCGCTGAAGGCGGCAAGCCCTTCCTTCAGGTCGCCGGTCTTGGCGACGAGGATCGAGCCCAGCGCCTCGACGGCGGTTCCATTGTCCTCGCCATTGGCGGTGGCGATCATCAGTTTTGCCACCTCGACTGCCGCTGGCCCACGCGCGGCGATCCTGACCGCGTAGTCACGTGCGGCAGCGACCGCCTCGCCAGTCTCGACGACCTTGTCGACCAGCCCGAATGCTGCCGCTTCATCGGCGGAAAAAATCTCGCCGCCCAGCGCCATGCGGCGCACGACCTGCGCACCGGCGCGACGCACCAGGCGCTGCGTGCCCGACCAACCCGGCACCATGCCGAGCCCGGTTTCCGGCAGGCCGATCTTCATATGCCGCTCGGCAATGCGGATGTCGGCGGCAATCGCCAGCTCCAATCCACCGCCCAGGGCATGGCCGTTGATGGCGGCGATCAAGGGCACGCGCAGGGTCGCCAGCCGCTCGAAGACACGATGGCCGAAACGCACCCAGGCATGGCCGAATTCGCTCGGCGTCATCGCGCCCCAGGCCTTGATATCGCCGCCGGCCGAAAACGCCTTGCCCTCGCCGGTCAGGATCGCAACGCGGATCTGCGCATTGGCCTCGACCTCGTCGCAGGCCACCGATAGCGCCTTCAGCATGTCGATGTCGAAGGCATTGAGCTTGTCGGGCCGTGCCGCCGTGATGACGGCGACGTGGCCTTCGAATTCGACCTTGATGCGCTGGTCAGCCATGGGCACGCTCCAGCTTGCGTTCGGCCTTGCGCGGTAGCTTGAGGCCGATCGGTGCGTCGGCAAACAGGGCAGCATCCATCTGCTTGAGCTTGTCCGAAACGATCAGCGGGAATTCCGACTGGTCGAGGATATGAGCCTTAAGGTCGACGCCGGGCGCGATCTCGGTCAACACGATGCCCCCTGATGTCAACTTCATTACGCAGCGCTCGGTGACATAGGTGATGTCCTGGCCCTGCTCGACGCCGCGCCGGCCCGAGAAGGTGACGTGCTCGACCTCGTTGACCAGCTTCTTGAGCTTGCCTTCCTTGTCGATCACCAGTTTGCCATCTGCGATGTCGAGCTTGGCGCCGGCATTGAACATGCCGGAAAAGACGATCTTCTTGGCGCGTGCGGTGATGTCGACGAAGCCGCCTGCGCCCGCCGTCACATGCGGTCGGAAGCTGAGCTTGGAAACATTGACCGAGCCGCTGCGGTCGATCTCGAGGAATGACAAAAGCGAGGCATCGAAACCGGCGCCCTGGAAATAGGTGAACTGGTAAGGCGACGGCATGAAAGCGTCGGCATTCGAGGCGCAGCCGAAGGCGAAATCGAGCAGCGGCACGCCACCGACTGCCCCTTGCTCGATCACCCAGGTGACTTCGCCATAGAGGCCTTCTTCGAGCAGGATGCGTGGCACGTTGGCCGAGATGCCGAAGCCGAGATTGACAGCACTGCCAGCTTCCAGCTCCTGCGCGACGCGGCGCGCGATGACCTTCTGGATGTTGAACTCCGGCACGCGGAAGCTGTCGAGCGGGCGCATGATCTCGCCCGAGATGGCCGGGTCGTAGGCCGTCTGCGTCGTCTGCTTCTGCTCGGGATCGACAACGATATAGTCGACCAGCATGCCGGGCACGCGCACGTCATGCGGCCTGAGCGAGCCGTTCTTGGTGATGCGCTTGACCTGGGCGATGACGATGCCGCCATTGTTGCGCGCGGCGAGCGCCTGATCGAGACCGCCGAGATAAGCGCCCTCATGCTCATAGGTCAGGTTGCCGCGCTCGTCGGCCGTCGTCGCCCGGATGATGGCCACCTCAGGGGCAATGACGGGGAAATAGAGCCAGTCTTCGCCTTCGAAACTGATCTTCTTCACCAGCGGCTCGGCGGCGGCTTTGGCGTTCATGGCGCAGCCCTGACGCGTCGGATCGACAAACGTGTCGAGCCCGATCTTGGTCAGCACGCCGGGGCGCTTGGCGGCAGCCTCGCGGTGCATGTCGAACATGATGCCTGAAGGCACGTTGTAGGCTGCGACCTCTTCATTGCCGATCATCTGCCAGATCAGCGGCGGCTCGGAACTTGACGGGCCCGACGGATAGGAGCCGCCGATGATCTTTTTGAGCAGGCCCTTTTTGGCAATATAGTCGACACCCTTGATGCCGCTCATGTCGCCTGCAGCGATCGGGTGCAGCGTCGTCAGATCGCGCGGATGACCTGACATCTCGAAGCGTTCGCCGATGGCCTTCAGCATGAGGTCCGGGCAACCCAGCCCACTCGACGACGACACCGAAACGACAGCGCCGTCCGGGATCAGGCTTGCAGCTTCCTCAGGCGTGATGTGCTTGCCCATCGCCTCAGAGCTCCGGCTCGATTGCAATCGCCGCGCCCGTCGCGGCCGACTTGGCGACGGCGAGCCCGGTGGCCAACGACCATACGCCGTCTTCGCCCGTTGCTGCCGGCGAACCCTTGCCGGCGACAGCCTCATGGAACGCGGCAAGTGCCGCCTCATACAGATTGTGCTGGCCAAGCGGCAGCTCGTGCTCACCTTCGGCATTGCGCAGGACAACCGAGCCGATCGGCTTTTGCGTCATCACGTTGCGCGCGATCAGCGAGCCCTCGGTGCCATGAACCTCGAAGCCGGTCTCGGCGAATTTCGTGGTGAAGGCATCATGGAACTGGGCGATGACGCCTGACTTGAAGCGCAGCACGCCCATGACCCCGTCTTCGAGACCGCGCATCCCCATGCCGCCGCTCTGGCTCAGTGCAATCGCTTCCACCGGGTCGTCATTCAGCACAAAGCGCAGCGTGTCGGCGTCGTGCACTGTGATGTCGAGGATCACGCCGCCGCCGGCCTGCGGCTTGTCGAGCCGCCAGCCCTGCAGATGCGGCGGCAGATAGACCGCGTGGAACACCCGCGCGGCCAGCGGCCTGCCGATCCGGCCCGAAGCGATCGCATCGCGCATGGCGCGGTGACTGGCAGCATTGCGCAAATGGTGGTTGGTGGCCATGACCACGCCGGCTTCGCGGGCCGCAGCGACCATCGCCTTGGCGTCGTCGAGCGACAGTGCCAAAGGCTTCTCGCACAATATGTGCTTGCCGGCCCGTGCTGCGGCAATCGCCTGGTCGCGGTGCAATTCATTGGTGGTCGAGATGTAGACGGCGTCGACTTCGGGATCGCCGACAATCGCGTCCAGCGAAGTGGCCGATTTGGCGATGCCGTTCTCCGCGGCATAGGCATGGCCGCGCTCAGCGTTGGTGCTCATGACGGAGACGACCTCGCCGCCGGTTGCCCGGATGGCGCCGATCACCCATTCCCTGGCGATGGTGCTCGCCCCGATCAGACCCCAGCGTGTCATGCCGTAAGCTCCTTCACCCGTTGCGGCGCACCGCAGCTTTCGCGCACCACCAGACGCACGGTGGCCACCATCGCCTCGGCGTCAAAATCGCCGGCATTGATCTGCTTGAGCAACAGCTGCGCTGCCCTGCGGCCCATGCCCTGCGGATCGACCGAAACGGTGGTCAGCGCCGGCACGGCGGTCTTGGCCTCGATCACGTCGTCGAAGCCGATCACGCCGAAATCGACGCCTGGCTCGATGCGCGCGCTGCGCAAGCCATCGCACGCCCCGAACGCCACGGCGTCGTTGAAGCACAAAGCAGCCGTCGGCCGGTCGGCCATGGACAGCATGCGTTCGACCGCTGCCACACCACCTGCGCGGGAAGGCGCGGAGCTGATGACAAGCTCGTCCGAAGCTTCGAGACCTGTCTCAAGCAGCGCGTCGCGAAAGCCGCGCATGCGTTCGTCAAAGACGGCGGTATCGCTGAACCCACCGAGAAAGGCGATGCGGCGATGGCCGAGTTCGATCAGGTGCCGCACAGCCGACATGGCGCCGGCGTGGCCGTCCGAAACCACCGACGATACTTTCAGGCCGGGCACGTTGCGCGCCACCAGCACGACCGGGATGCCGCTGTCGACCAGCGGCTTGAGGTCGGTTGCAGTCGTTCCACGCGCCGGCGACAGGATCAGCCCTGCCATGCCGTGCTCGCGCATCGAGGCGATGACCTCGCCCTGGCGGTCGGCATTTTCCGAGGTGTTGGCCATGAACTGGATGTAGCCGGCGGACTGCACGACCATGTCCATGCCCACGGCAAGCTCGGCAAAGAAGCTGTTGGTCAAGTCGTTGACGACGATGCCGACGATCTTGGATTTCGACTGCCGGAGATTGGCAGCGCCCCTGTTGTAGACATAGCCGAGTTCGCGGATGACGACGCCCACTTTGGCGCGTGTCCCCTCGTTGACCAGCGAGCTGCCCTGGAGCACCAGCGACACGGTCGACTTCGACACGCCAGCGGCGCGCGCAACATCGACAACTGTCACCTTAGGCTGCTTCAACTTGATCCTCCCGGCGGAGCTTTATGGCCCCGTTATTCGAGTCCAATAATTGGATCGTTCCAAATTGTCAAGCATGGCAAGACACCGAAATCTCGTACCTCCTTTGCAACATCAGCCTCCGCACACCACCACGGGATCTATCAGAAGCGGCCATATCATGTGCATTTGCAGTCGGTTGCGGCTTTCCCGATGGCAACTTCGTAACCGGAACGACACCTTTCGGCTTGGGGCCTCAGCTCGCCCCTGCAACAGTTCCATATTCCTTCTTGAAATTTGGAACGATCTAAATTACGAGTTCCAATCGATCAGGGGAGGAACCCATGGCCAGGTTTGTGAAACTTCCACAAGTGGACCGCACGGTCGTCGACTACCGGCTTGTCGGCACTCCGCTGGAGCGGCCCTCGGCGGTGCCCGTTTTCAACCGCATCGCCTATGCCGCAGCCCACGTTGTCTCTGACCCCTGGGCCGACGCAACCCCATGGAGCAAACCAGCGATCGACTGGGATACGACGATGGCTTTCCGCCATCACCTGTGGGGCCTGGGCTTCAAGATCGCCGAGGCGATGGACACCTCGCAGCGGGGCATGGGGCTCGACTGGGCCGGCGCACAGGAGCTGATCCGCCGCTCGCTCGACGAGGCGCGTTCCGTCCAAGGCGCCGACCTTGCTTGCGGGGCCGGCACCGATCAACTGGCCAAACAGGAAGCCAATTCGCTCGACGACATCATCGCAGCCTATGAAGAACAGGTTGGTTTCGTCGAAAAGCACGGCGGCCGCTCGATCATGATGGCAAGCCGCGCGTTGGCCCATGTCGCCAAATCGCCCGACGACTACCGCAAGATCTATGGCCGCATCCTCGGCCAAGCCAAGGACAAGGTCATCCTGCATTGGCTAGGCGACATGTTCGACGCCGAACTTCGGGGCTATTGGGGCTCCCCGCGTTTCGAGGATGCGCTCGACACCGTTCTTGGCATCATCGCCGACCACAAGGACAAGGTCGAAGGCATCAAGATCTCGCTGCTCGACCACGCCTGCGAGGTTGAATTGCGCCGCCGCCTGCCCGAGGGCGTGATCTGCTTCACCGGCGACGACTTCAACTATGCCGGCCTGATCGAAGGCGACGGCTTCAGGCACAGCCACGCACTGCTCGGCATCTTCGATGCGGTCGCACCCTCGGCATCGAAAGCGCTGGCAGCTTTGGCGCAAGACGACCTCGCCACCTTCCGCGCCACCATCGAGCCCACGGTGCCGCTGTCGCGAAAGATCTTCGAGGCACCGACGCAATATTACAAAGCGGGCGTCGTCTTCCTCGCCTGGCTCAACGGCCACCAGAGCCATTTCACCATGCCCGCGGGCATGCAGTCGGCACGTGGCGCGGTGCACTATGCCGATATCTTCCGCCTTGCCGATCAAGCCAATGTGCTCGACAAGCCCGACCTTGCCGTTGCGCGCATGGCAGCCCTGATGACGCAATACGGCGTCAGCTGAACTCTCGCATCAGCACAGGAACGCGTCACCGCGCTCCGCCCCGGCTTCGCCTCCCCCCAACAACCGACCCGCACCATTCTTGTGCATATGCTTGGAACCAAATCCGGCCTCGCGTGTTTAACTGCTGCTGGGGGAGCTGGCGCGCGCCCTTTGATTAGTGCGCGTGGGTGACATTGCTGAAACACACCAAAGGAGCACTTATATGAAAAAGTTCGTACTCGCCTTGGCCGTTGCCGGTACAATGTCGTTTCCCGCCTTCGCAGACGCCAATGGCGTGGTAAAGGAATACAACAAGGAAACGCGCGTCATCACGCTTGAAGACGGCACCAGCTGGACTATTGACCCCTCTATCGCCATCCCACCGGAAGTTGCGGCAGGCGCCAAGGTCGATATCCAGACCGACAAGAACGACAGCACCAAGGTGGTCGGCGTTCTCATCAATCCATAATCGGTAGCCGATTGCCAATTGCAGGCCACGGGCTCTGTCCGTGGCCTCTCATTTGACGGTTACTCGTTCTAGGCGCCCTGGAGCACCATCGCAGGTTGCTGTTGTACTTAGTGTAGTACCAGCACATCCCCAGAGGAAAAACTGATCTCGGTCTTTTCCCCGACGGCGGGCGGTGGGCTGTTGGGGCTATTGAAGGTATCGAGCGAGACCATGTTCTGGCCGATGCCGACACGGACGCGGATCACCGAGCCCAAGAAATGCACGTCAGCGATCTGCCCCGTCAGGCTTGAATCATTGCCCGCCTTGCGCCCGAGCGCGATGGCCTCAGGGCGAAGCGCAAACGACAGCGTGTCACCGGATTTCGACCCGTTGAGTTTGCCCTTGAGCCCGATCTCTTCGGCATTGATCTTGACCGTGCCCGAGGCAGCGTCGCTGATCGTGCCCTCAAGCACATTGAGCGTGCCGACAAAATTGGCGACGAACTTGGTCGAAGGCCGATTGTAGATCTCGAACGGCGTGCCCGTCTGGTCGGCGCGGCCTTCGTTCATCACCACGATGCGGTCCGACATCGACAGTGCCTCTTCCTGGTCGTGAGTGACGAAGATGGTGGTGATGCCGAGCTTCTTTTGGATCGAGCGGATTTCCTCTCGCAACGAAATGCGCACCTTGGCATCGAGCGCCGACAGTGGCTCGTCAAGGAGGAGCAGCTTGGGCTTGGGTGCAAGCGCGCGCGCCAAGGCGATACGCTGCTGTTGGCCGCCGGAGAGCTGATAGGGATAGCGGTCGCCGAAGTCGGGCAGCTTGATGATGTTGAGCATCTCGGCCACGCGGGCCTGGGCCTCCGCCTTTGGCATCCCGGCGACCTTGAGGCCGAAGCCGATGTTCTGGGCGACGGTCAGGTTGGGAAACAGCGCATAGGCCTGAAACACCATGCCAATGTTGCGCTGGTTGGGCTTGAGGCCGGTGACGTCCTTGCCGCCGATCATGACCTTGCCGGCCGAGGGTTCCTCAAAGCCGGCGACGATGCGCAACATGGTGGTCTTGCCGCAACCCGAGGGTCCGAGGAAAGAGACGAACTCGCCCGCGCCGACGTCAAGATTGAAATCCTTGACGACGGCGACGTTGCCGAAGGATTTCTTGACGTTCTGGATGGAAAGGAAAGGGTCGGCCATAGGCTTTTGCTCTTTTTGTTCAGTTCGGGCGATTTGCCGACTTCGGCGCGAAACGTGCGAGAATCTGGATCACCGACATGCAGCCCCAGGTGATGGCAAAGGCGATGACCGCAAGTGCTGCCGGCTCATAGGCGCGGTTGGCACCGATGTTCTGCAGATAAGGACCAAAGGCGGGACGGTTGAGCAGGCTCGCCAGCGTGAACTCGCCAATCACGATGGCAAAGGTCAAGAAGGCACCCGACAGCACGGCGATCAGCACGTTAGGCAGGATGACCCGCGCGATGATGGTCACCCAGCCGGCACCGAGGATCTGGGCGGCTTCAGTCAGCGTGCGCACGTCGATGGTGCGCAGGCCTGTGTCGACGGCGCGATACATATAGGGCAGCGCCAGCGTCGCATAGCCGATGACCAGCAGCGCATCGGTTCCCCGCGCCGACCCCAGGAACGGCAGCGGCGAGTTCGAACCATACATCCTGATATAGCCAAAGACGATGACGATCGCCGGAATGACGAGCGGCAGCAGCGTGATGAACTCGACGATGGGCCTTAGCTGCGGCATGCGCAGCCTGATCCAATAGGCCGTCGGCACGACAAGCAGCACGCCCAGGATGATCGTGAACACTGCAACCGTCACCGAATAGGCGAAGGTCTCCTGGAAGCGGGCGTCGCCGAGCACGACGCGGTAGGCGTCAAAGGAGTATTCGCCGCGCCGCATGCGCAGCGAAAACTCGAAGGTCGCGATCAGCGGAATGAAGAAATAGGCGGCGCCAATGGCAAAGATAAGCCAGGCCCAGAAGCGACTGGTCTTCATTTGAGCCACCTCTCACTGCGAGTCCTGAACCAGATATAGAAGATGTTGGCGAGACCGGTGACGAAGATCATGCCGAAGGCTAGCGCGTAGCCGAGATGCGGATTGTGCAGCACGTCGCCGCGGATCTGCGCATAAAGCTTGATCGGCACAATGTTGAGCGACGAACCGGTGAACGCATAGGCGGTGGCAATGGCACCGAACGAGTTGGCGAAAAGCAAGATGACAGTGCCGAGGAAGCTCGGCCACAAAACCGGGATCACGACCATCCGCCAGTATTGCCAGGTCGTGGCGCCGAGCGTTGCTGCCGCCTCCCCCCACTCGCGCTTCAGCCCGTCGATGGCGGGCGTGATGATGACGATCATCAGCGGGATCTGGAAGAAGAGATAAACGACGATCAGCCCCCACGAGCTGAGCACGTTGAAGCCCATCGCGTAGATGTTGATGCCGAAGGCGTCGCGCAGGATGACCGTCACGAGCCCGAGGCGGCCGAGGGTCGCCAGGAAGGCGAAGGCCAGCGGCACGCCGGCGAAATTCGAGGCGACGCCCGAAAACGTCATGGTTGACGAGCGCACCCAGGTGGGCAACCCGCCGCGCACGATGGCAATCGCCATGGCAAGGCCGACGAGAGCTCCGATGGTGGCGGAAAAGAAACTGATCTTGATCGACACCCAGTAAGAGTCGCGGATCGACTGGTCGATGAACAATTGCCGAATGTTGTCGAGCGTGTATTGGCCCTGGTCGTTCTGAAAGGCCCCGACGACGAGGTAGAGCGTCGGCAAGATCAGGAACATCAGTGCAAAGATGAAGAACGGCGCGACGCCGAGCCAATGGGTCGGCAGGCGGAAGCCTCTTTGCGCGTCCGGCGGCGCGGAGCGCGCGGCATCAGCCGTGGTGGTTATGCTGGCTTGGGTCATTCGTGCGCCGTCTTGAGAGAAAATACGGGCGGCCACGTGGCCGCCCGCGATGGCAGAAACTCAATTACTGGACGTTGGCGCCAACCACCGAATCCCACTGCTTGGTGATGGCTTCCTTGCTCTTGGCCTGGTCGTCAAGCGTCGGGAACACAGCCTTTTCATAGGCAGCGGCCGGCGGCAGCTTGTCGAGCATTTCCTGCGGAATCTTGCCGTTCTTGGCGAGATCGTTGAAGCGGATCGGGTGGCAATAGCCCTTCAGCCAGCCGAGCTGACCTTCGTCGGAATAGAGGTATTCCATCCACAGCTTGGCGGCGTTCGGATGCGGCGCATAAGCGCTGATTGCCTGAACGTAGACGCCGGCAACGACGCCCGACTTCGGAACGACGACTTCCACCGGCGGATTGCCGTTGAGCGTGTCGCGGCCAGCAAGGGCGTTGTAGTCCCAGGTGATCAGGATCGGGGTCTGGCCCTGGGCAAGGGTAGCCGACTTGCCGATGACCGGCACGAAGTTGCCCTTGGCGTTCAGTTCCTTGAAGAAGGCGAGGCCCTTTTCGGCAGCCGAAGCAGCGTCGGTGGCACCTGCGCCGAGACCAGCTGCGTAAACGCCCTGG
Organism: Aminobacter sp. 01T433; assembly: GCF_056398585.1. Lineage (NCBI taxonomy): Bacteria > Pseudomonadati > Pseudomonadota > Alphaproteobacteria > Hyphomicrobiales > Phyllobacteriaceae > Aminobacter > Aminobacter sp. 01T433. The sequence goes on along the minus strand of NZ_JBFTPR010000018.1, from coordinate 30,415 downwards.
ATCGCCTGGTTGGACGCGCGCGGATCGCCAGCGAGCGCAACCGAGTTCTTGTATTCGTCCTTAAGCAGGTCGGCCCAGTCGGTCGGAACGTTCTTGATAAGGTCCTTGTTCACTTCGAACGACAGCACGCCGTAATAGTCGCCGTACCAGAAGCCGTCAGCGTCCTTGGCGGTATCGGGGATCGAATCCCAGGTCGAGACCTTGTAGGGCTGGATCAGGCCGTCGGCCTTGGCTTGCGGGCCATAGGAGAGACCGACGTCGATGACGTCAGGCGCCTGCGGGCCCTTGTTGTCCTTGTTGGCCTTGATGGCCTCGACTTCGTCGCTGGAGCCCGCATCGGGGTTCAGCTCGTTGACGGTGATCTCGGGGTACTTCTTCTTGAAGCCATCGATGACCGCGCCGTAACCGCACCAGTCATGCGGAAGCGCGATGGTGGTGAGCTGGCCTTCCGCCTTGGCGGCGGCCTCGAGCGCTGCGAGATCCTGCGCGGAAACGATCGCGGTCGTCACCATCAGCGACGCCGCGGTAAGGGAAAGCACTTTTCCCGTAAGCTTGAACATGTTGTCCTCTCCGTTGAACTGACGCCCTGAGACGCCTGCGATGCGGTATCGGCTTCATGTGACAATCGCATGAAGGTTAAATGAAGCCGGCGCGCGCAGTGGAAAAAAGTTAACTACTTTTAATCGTTTGTCGCAATCGTCGCCGTTGTTTACCGGCTAATTAAATTGCGGAAGCCTCCCCAAGCCCTCCCCTCTATTTTGCCGACTATACAAGTCGGGTTCGCGTTCCAGCACTAGTCTCAAACCGTCCCTTCGATGGCGTTTTCAAGCAAGCCGAGTGCTGCCTTCTTGGTGAGCTTGATCGGGTTGCCCCCAGCGGTCGGATCGACCACGGCCATGTCGGCGATCAGGGCTTTACGCTTCTTGTCCATGTCGAGACCCTTGATGAGCCCGGGCAGCGCGTGCGGCACCTTGAGTTCCTTGCGCAGCTTGATCACCGCCTTGGCAAAACCGTCGAAACCGCCCTTGATGCCGCAATAGGCGGCCAGCCGGACGATCTTGTCTTCGATCGCATCGCGGTTGAAGGCCAGCACGTAGGGCATGAAGACGGCATTGGTCATGCCGTGATGGGTGTCGTAGAGGCCGCCGATCGGGTGCGACAGGGAATGGATAGCGCCGAGACCCTTCTGGAATGCGGTCGCGCCCATCGCGGCCGCAGCCATCATGTTGGCACGCGCGGTGATATCCTTGCCGTTGGCATAGGCCTTGGGCAGGTTTTCAAAGACCAGCCGCACGCCCTCGACGCCGATACCGTCTGCCATCGGATGAAAACCGGGGGCGCAATATGCCTCGAGGCAATGCGCCAGCGCATCCATGCCGGTGCCGGCGGTGATGAATTGCGGCATGCCCACCGAAAGCTCCGGATCGGCAATGACGATGGCGGGCAGGATCTTGGGATGGAAGATGACCTTCTTGGTATGCGTCGCCTCATGCGTCAAAACGCTGGCGCGGCCGACCTCCGAACCGGTGCCGGCGGTGGTCGGAACGGCGATGATCGGTGCGATGGCGTCGGAGTTGGCGCGCGTCCACCAGTCGCCGATGTCTTCGAAATCCCACACCGGCAACGTTTGGCCGGCCTGGAAGGCGATCAGCTTGCCAAGGTCAAGCGCCGAGCCGCCGCCAAAGGCTATGACGCCGTCATGCTTGCCCTTCTTGAAGGCTGCGATGCCAGCGGTGAGATTGGACTCGACGGGGTTGGGGCGGACATCGGAAAAGACGCCGTAAGGCACCTTGGCGTCATCGAGGATCTTCAGCGTCGATGCGACGACCGGCAGTTTTGCCAGGCCCGGATCGGTGACGAAGAGCGGCTTCTTGATACCGGTGGCGGCGAGCGCATCGGGCAGTTCGGAGATGCGACCGGCACCGAAGCGCACGGTGGTCGGGTAATTCCACTTGGAAACGAGTTTGGACATGTCTTTGCTTTCAAGAAATCGATTGGCTTTCGGGAAATCAGATCTTTTCGCGCAGGTGATACGACTTCGGCCGGGTCAGGTTGTCGTAGCCGATCTGCGACAGCGCAGCACCCTTGCCGGTGTCCTTGACACCGGTCCACACGAGTGCGGGATCGAGATAGTCGCAGCGGTTCATGAACACGGTGCCAGTCTCGACGCGGTCGCCGATGGCAATTGCGTGCTCGGTGTCGGCAGTCCAGATCGAGGCGGTGAGGCCATAGGGGCTGTCATTCATCAAGGCGATGGCTTCTTCGTCATTGCGCACCTTCATGATGCCGACGATGGGGCCAAAGCTCTCCTCGCGCATCACGCTCATCTGGTGATCGACATTGGTCAGCACTTCGGCCGGCAGGTAGGGCGATCCAGCCTTGTCAGCCGCGTCCTTGGTGTTCATGTGCGCGACGGCACCCTTGCGCAGGGCTTCGGCCTTCTGCTCGCGAATGAAGTCGGCGAAGCGGGCCTGCGCCATCGGCCCCATTGTCGTTGCCTGCTCAAGCGGATTGCCGAGCACATAGCTTTTCGTTTCGGCGATGAAGCCCTCGACGAACTGGTCATAGACCTTCTCGTGGACATAGACACGCTCGATGCCGCAGCAGCACTGGCCGGAATTGAAGAACGCACCCTCGACGAGGTTGGCGACCGCATGGTCCATCTTGGCGTCGGGCAGCACGTAGGCCGGGTCCTTGCCGCCAAGCTCGAGGCCGAGCGTCATGAAGGTGCCGGCCGCAGCCTTTTCGATGGCACGCCCACCAGCAACCGAGCCGGTGAAATTGACGTGGTCGATCTTGCCGGAGGCGAGCAGCTTCTCGGTCTGGACGTGGTTCAAGACGATGTTCTGGAACACGCCCTTGGGCAGGCCTGCCTTGTCGAAGGCCTGCTGGAAACGCTCGCCGACGAGCAGCGTCTGGGCGGCGTGCTTCAAGATGACGGTCGAGCCGGCCATCAGTGCTGGCACGATGGTGTTGACGGCGGTCAGATACGGGTAGTTCCACGGCGCGATGACCATGACCACGCCGAGTGGGTCCTTGCGGACATAGCGGCGGAAGCCGTCCTTCGGGTTGGAGGCCAGCACCGGCTTGAGCGCCTGTTCGGCGATCTCGACCATGTAATTGGTGCGTTCCTTGACGCCGCCGAACTCGCCGCCATAGCGAACCGGGCGACCCATCTGCCAGGCGATCTCGGGCACGATCTCGTCGCTCATCGCGACCAGATGTTCCAGCATGGCCAGCATGTATTTGCCGCGCTCGGCAATCGAGGTCTGGGCCCAAGCGACCTGTGCGCTGCGGGCGCGCTCGACAGCAGCGTTGACCGCCTTGTCCTCGGCGATCGGCCGTTCTGCATAGATCGACCCATCGACGGGGGATTTGAGTTTTACGGTTTCCAAAACAGAGAACTCCAGTTCAACAAGGGATTGTCTTGACAAAGCCAGCCGCACCGTAGGCAAGGATTGCACGGTTCCGCGTGACGATTGCCAAGTTTTTCGATCTGGCTTGGGCTATGATGATGCGGTCCACCGGATCGTTGTGAACGCCACCGGGCAGAGACGAAGATTCAGCCAAAACCTCGCTGTCGACAGCTTCGACACGCACAGCTCCTGTTTCAACAAACTGCTGAAACCATACATACGGCGACTTGATGTACGGAAGCTGGCCTTTGGCCACAAGCACTCCGATTTCCCAAGCCGACATCGCCGAAACGGAGATCACGCCACCATTCCTTCGGACACTGATGACCTCTTCAACTGCAGTTCGTGCCACCGGCTGCTCGGTTGAAAGCCAGAGAATAAAGCACGTATCCAGCAGCAGCCCATCAGTTTTCATATGCCCTGCCCCAGTCCGGATCGGCAGGCCCGGTATAGTCGACGTCCGGTAGCAAGGTCAGCGTGCCAGCCATGCAGCCGAACAGGGGATCGGCCCCGCGCGGTGGGATGATGCGCTCCTCGTCTTCGTTATTTACGTTCGACGTGTCTTCGAAATCCAGCTGAGCCTCCATAAAGCCAGCACCGGGATGACCATCGCGCGCGGAAGCCCTACGCGTTGCGGAACCTTCTACTGCACGCATGTTCAAGCGATAGTTCACTTCATCACCCGAAACGCCAAGCAGCCTGGCTATTTGCGCAGCTTCGCCGGATTTGACCTGGCGCCTGCCATCAAACGCACGCGATAGCGCACTGGGATCCAGTCCCATCTTCTTGGCGACCTCTCTTAACGATAGATTTCTCTCCTCCAATCGATGAATGAACCAAGCCTTGTCGACCTTTGTCGGAGATGTAGACACATCAGCCTCACCAAGCATTGCAATAATCACATTTTGTCGCAACGTTGTGATTTTATCAATACCGCTCGAATCCCCTGTGCAATTCCCAGTCGGTGATACGGCGGTCGTATTCGAACTGTTCCCAGCGCGCGGTGTGGACGTAGTGCTCGATGACGTCCTCGCCGAGCGCCTCGATCAGCATCTTCGAAGACGCCAAGGTCTCGGTGGCATCGCGCAGAGTCTTTGGAATTTCCGGCAGGCTGGCAGCCTGATAGGCATCGCCGACAAACGGCTTCTGCAGCTCGAGCTTTTCGTCGATGCCGGCGAGGCCCGCCGCGATCAGAGCCGCAAAGGCCAGATAGGGATTGAGGTCGGCACCCCCGATGCGGCACTCCATGCGGATGCCCTTGGTGCCCTCCCCGCAGAGGCGGAAGCCTGCGGTGCGGTTGTCCTCGCTCCACATGATCTTGGTCGGCGCGAACGTACCGGCCTGGAAGCGCTTGTAGGAATTGATATAGGGCGCCAGGAACCAGGTAAATTCCTTGGCGTATTTGAGCTGCCCGGCTGCCCATTGCTGGCCGAGCTTGGACAACGTCCATTCGCTGCCCTTGTCGTAGAACAGCGGTGTCTTGCCGTCCGCGCTCCACAGCGAGTTGTGGATGTGGCTGGAGTTGCCGGCGAGGCCGTAATTGTACTTGGCCATGAAGGAGATGGCCTTGCCTTCGCTGGCCGCGATCTCCTTGGCGCCGTTCTTCAGGATGACATGACGATCGGCCATCTCCAGAACTTCGGCATAGCGGACGTTGATCTCTTCCTGGCCCGGCCCCCACTCGCCTTTCGAGTTTTCGATCGGGATGCCGGCGGCTTCCATCTCATTGCGAAGCCGGCGCATGACGCCTTCTTCCTTGGTGGTGATGCCGATCAGGTAGTCGCCGATATAGGGCGATGCCGTGTCGAGGTTCTGCCAGTGCTTTCCACGCGCCGAGTCGTAGGTTTCGCTGAACAGGTAGAATTCAAGCTCGGAAGCGAAATAGGCGAGATAGCCACGATCCTGCAGCCGCTTGACCTGCTTGCGCAGGATCCCGCGCGGCGAGTGGGCGAGATCCTCATGCGTGTGGTGGTCCTGCAGGTCGCAGAGCAGCAGCGCGGTCTTTTCGAGCCACGGCACTTTTCGGATGGTGTCGAGGTCGGGCTTCATGACGAAGTCGCCATAACCTTTCGACCAGCTCGCCGCCTTGTAGCCGGGCACCGGCTCCATATCGATGTCGTTGGCCAGCAGATAGTTGCAGCCATGCGTCTCGTCATAAGCGGATTCGACAAAGTACTTGGCTAAAAACCGCTTGCCGACCAGCCGGCCCTGCATGTCGACGGCACAAGCGAGAACCGTGTCGATCTCGCCTGTGGCGACAGCCTTTTTCAACTGATCGAATGAGAGATTTCCAGCCATTTTTGTTCCGCTCCGGGCAATGCCACTTCAAAAGATCGTTTTGGGGTTGAAACGAGACGTGGCCGGCGCTTGGCCGGCCACGGCCATTTTGTGAGCTGTCAGTGTCCGGTTTCGCCCACGGCCCGTTCGGCCGCGGCGATCTCGGCGGCACGCTTGGCCACCTCGTCGCCAATCGGCGGACCCTGGAAGCGACGGGCTTCGAAGCCGAACCAGATGATGGCGGTCAACACCAGGAAGCCGACGGTGATGTACAGCGCCCAGTCGTTGGGCGGCTGGATGCCGATCACGAAGATCAGCACCATGGCGATGATCGACAGCACGGCGAACAGCTTGAAGACGCCCTCGCCGAGATCGAACGGTCCCATCTTGTCCCACTTCGACGTGCCCCAGGCAATCAAACCGAGCGCGATCGGAATGGTGAAGGAGAAGAACAAGAAGATGACCGTGCAGGCGACGACGATGGTGTAGACCGGCGTCTCGCCGATGGAGACCAGCGACGAGCCCCAGACGAACAGCACCGCCAGGATCGAGCCGGTCCAGATCGCGGCTACCGGCGTGCGGTAGGTCGGGCTGACCTTGGCAAGTGCCTTGGATCCCGGCAGGCCTCCGTCACGCGAGAAGGCGAAGATCATGCGCGACACCGACGTCACTGTCGCCAGACCGCACAGCCACTGGGCGACGAAGATGGCGAGGTAAAGCAGGTCCTTGACGAGCGGGTTGACCTGTTCGGTCATCGCCCAGAAGAACACGTTCCAGCCCTGCTTTGCGGCATCGTCCATGCTCGGCAGCATGAGCACGAACGAGCACAGCATAATGTAGCCGAACAGGGCCGACCACAGTACCGAGCCGATCATGGCGCGCGGCACGGAATGTGCTGCCTTCAGAGTCTCTTCGGAGGTGTGCGCCGAGGCGTCGTAGCCGGTGATGGTGTAGATCGGCAGCAACAGGCCAAGCAGGAACACCCACATCGACGAATTGGCCGGCCAGACATTACCGCCCGCTTCACCCGAATAGTTCGAGAAGGTGAACAGTCGGCTGATCTCATAGGTATCGGCAGCAGCCAGGCAAACGATGGCCAAGGCAATTGCGGTCGCAAAGATCAGGTAGCCGGAGAAGTCGGTGAGCTTGGCGGTAAGACCGATGCCCATATGGTTCACCAGTGCCTGCAACCCGGTGATGATCGCCAGGAAGATGATACGGGTGGTGGTGGTGTCTTCGAGCCCGAGATAGGTGGTGCCGAAGGCGCCCATGAAGAAGTAGTAGGTGCCGACATTGATGGCGCCCAGCACGGTGACGAGGCCGAGCAGGTTGAACCAAGCGGTGAGCCAGCCGGTAAAGCGGTTGCCGAGGATCGAGCCCCAGTGATAGAGGCCGCCGGCCGTCGGATAGGCCGAGCTGATCTGCGCCATGGCGACGGCGAAGACCAAGCTGACGAAGCAGCCGAGCGGCCAGCCGATGCCGATGGCGGCACCACCCGCGCCCGACGTTGCCTGCGCCAGCGAGTTGATACCGCCTGAGAGAATGCAGATGATGGAGAACGAAACCGCGAAATTCGAGAACTGGCTCATTCGCCGTTCGAGTTCCTGGGCGTAGCCCATACTGTGAAGGACTTGGACGTCCTCGCTCTTGTCTTTATCGGTATAACCAGGTGCTGCCATGTCAGTGTCCCCTTATTGTTATGCCTTCGATTGAGCTGCGCGGCCGGTGCCCGTCTGGAATGGGGCTGCCTCGCCCGCCTCCGGTTCGAGTTCCGCAAAGATGCCCGTGAGCAAATCCGCCCATTTCCGCTGCCCGGTCTGCGCCGGAATTTCGTCGTTGCGGATTTCGATCATCGCACACGGCAGGCCGCGCGACCTGCCGTGGTGTTCCAGGGTGAAATAGACGCGATCGGCCGGCGAATAGGGCTCGTTGACGCCGACATTGACGCTGTCGAGTTCCCGCAGCGCCGCGATCAAGGGGGCGGCGAGCCGGGCATCTTCGTCGTGAATGATGCCGATGTGCCAGGGGCGCGAAACGCCCTTGTAGACCGGAGTGAAGGAATGGACAGACACCAGTCTCGTCTCCCGCCCTTCGCGGAGCCGCTCCGAAACGACCTCGTCGATCGCATCGTGGAACGGTCGCCATGATAGCGCTATTCGCGCCTCGCGCTGAGCGGCGGTGAGTGCGGCGTTGCCGGGAATCGCCGTGGTTTCGCTGATCTCGGGGATCAGGTCATTGGCCGCGAGCGGCCGGTTGCAGTCGATGGCAAGCCGCGACACGCAGGACTGAACCAGCGTCGCATCGAGACCTTCGGCCATGCGTTCGGCGACCGGCAGCGCGCCCGGATCCCAGGCGATGTGGCGCTGCATTTCGGAAACGTCGAGCCCGAGCGTGCCGAAGCTCGCGGGCAGACGATTAGACGCGTGATCGCAGACAATAACGTAAGGGCTGCGCCCGGCCCGATTGGTCACCCGGACGGCATTCGACATGGCGCGTAGTGCAGCCTGGCCCATACCCATTCATTCATCCCCGGGGCCGTATCGTATGTTACGTATTTTTGTTCATTGCGCCCCTATGGATGATTTCATACACATCGGAAGAGTTTGTCAAATGTCATTTGAGGCACGCAACTGACTCACGGCTGGGCCAGATCGGCCACGTGCGCAGAGGAGATGCAGATGGTTTCGAGCGTTGCCGAATTGATCACCGAAAAGATCGACACGATGCCGGCCGGCGAGCGCCGCGCGGCCCAGACGCTGATCGCATCATATCCGCTGATCGGACTGAAGACGGTGGCCGAATTCTCCCAGCAGGCCGGTGTGTCGTCGCCGACCATCCTGCGTTTCGTGGCAAGGCTGGGATTCCAGAACTACCCGGAGTTCCAGTCGGCACTCCAGGACGAGCTGGCCGCTCAGCTGCAGTCGCCGGCCTCTCGCACCAACACGGCACAATCGCCCCTGCCCGCCTCGACAGCGCCGATCCTCGAAGCGGTGCTCGAAAATGTCCGCGAGACGTTCAGGCATATCTCGGACAAGCAACTCACCGACATCGTCGGTCAGCTCGCCAACCAGCGCGCCCATGTCTACCTCGTCGGCGGGCGCTTCACCGATCCCCTGGCGCGCTACATGGCCGCCCATCTCAACCTGATCCGGCCGAATGTCACCCACCTCGTCGGCCAGGAAAGCCTGTGGCGCGATCGACTGATCGACATGAGCAAGCGCGACACGCTGCTGATCTTCGACATCCGCCGCTACCAGGACAGCCTGATCCACTTTGCCGAAAAAGCGCATAATCGCGGCGCGACCATCGTCCTGTTCACCGACCAGTGGCTATCGCCGATCGCGCGGTTTGCGCGCCATGTGATCGCCGGGCGCACAGCGGTGCCTTCCGCCTGGGATTCGTCCGCTGCGTTGTTCGTTGCCGCCGAAACGCTGATCGGCGCGCTGACGCGAAAGCTCGAAACCGACGGTGCCAAGCGCATCCGCGAGATCGAGGATCTGCGCTGATCCGGCACCCATTCCTGCAAATATTACGCAGATTTAATGTGCGGCAGGCGGAGAATTGCCATAAGTCTCAGCTATCGAACTAGGCTATACTGCGGTCGCCTGCGAGCCTCTTTTTGCGCGCACAAGACCTCGAAACAATGTGCAGACGCCGCGCGCAGCGGTGTAGGTGGCACCGGATAGATGCCGGGCCGAGGGACTTAGCGAGACTGGAATGCAGATGGCCGCCTGGAAGCAGATTGTCTTGGCAATCGTCATTGCGCTTGTCGCAGCCGCCGGCTGGGTGCTGTTCGTGCCAAGCTCGCGCACTGTCCTGGCAAGCTGGGGCATCGACTGGGCCCAGGCCTCGACCGAAAAGGCGGCACAGACGGCTGGCGGCGGCAATCGTCAGGGCGGTCGTGGTGGCCAGGCTCAGACACCTGTTGTTACCCAGCTTGTCACCACAGGCACCATCAACGACAAGCTGTCGGCGATCGGCACCGGCCGCGCACTGAACTCCGTCGTCATCAACCCCTATGCATCGGGCCGACTGACTGAAATTGCAGTCACGTCGGGGGAAAAGGTCGAGGCCGGCACCGTCATCGCCAAGCTCGATTCGGATTCCGAAGAGATCGCGCTCGAGCGCGCCCGCATCGCCGAGGCTGATGCCGAGGCATCGCTGGAGCGGATCAAGGCGCTCAGGGCATCCAATACAGTCACCGCCGTGCAGCAAAGAGAAGCCGAACTTACGCTCGACAATGCGCGGCTCGCCGTCCGTGACGCGGCTCTGGCACTCGAGCGCCGGACCATCAGCGCGCCGATTGCCGGTGTCGTCGGCATCCTGCCAGTCGAAGCCGGGAACTACGTCACCAGCCAGACGACGATCGCCACCATCGACGACCGCTCGCGCATCATCGTCGACTTCTGGGTGCCGGAACGCTTCACCGGCCTGATCACGGTCGGCGCGCCGCTTTCGGCCAACTCCATCGCTCGCCCCGGCCAGATCTTCGAAGGTGTGGTCAGCGCTGTCGACAACAGGCTCGAAACACAAAGCCGTACGCTGCGCATCCAGGCCCGGCTCGACAATGACGGCGACGTTCTGCGCGCAGGCATGTCGTTCCAGGTCGCCATGCAGTTCCCCGGCGACACCTATCCTTCGGTCGATCCGCTGGCTATCCAGTGGGGCGGTGACGGCGCCTTCGTCTGGGCGCTCGATAATGGCAAGGCCAAGCGCGTGCCAGTGCGCATCATCCAGCGCAACACCGACAGCGTGCTGGTCCAAGCCGCGCTGACGGCTGGTGACAAGGTCGTCACTGAAGGCATCCACACAGTGCGCGAGGGTGCTGAACTTCTCGTTGCCGGCAGTGAAGCTGCCGCGCGCAGCGGCTCCTGAGCGGGAGCGGCCAATGAGCAGCGCCCAGAACGAAAACGCCGAAAAAGGCATCACCGCACTTTTCGTGCGCCGCCCTGTGCTGGCCTTCGTCATCAATACCCTGATCGTGGTCGCCGGCCTCGCCGCCTTCTATGGCGTCGAGATCCGCGAACTGCCCGATGTCGACCGCCCTGTGATCACCGTGTCAACGACCTATTCCGATGCCGCGGCCGAAATCGTCGACCGCCAGGTGACAGCCGTCGTCGAAGGTGCCGTGGCGCGTGTCACCGGCGTGAAGGCGATCTCATCCAGCTCGTCCTACGGCAACAGCCGGGTGACGGTGGAGTTCAACGACGGCGTTGATCTCAATGTCGCGGCGTCCGACATGCGCGACGCCGTCGGTCGGGTGACCAACACCCTGCCCGACGACGCCGACCCGCCGCGTATCGTCAAGGCCGACGCCAATGCCGACGCGGTGATGCGTCTAGCGGTGACCTCCGACACTATGCCCGTCGAGGACATGACAATCCTGGTCGAAGACCAGATCTTGGACGTGCTGGCGTCAGTTGACGGCGTTGCCGACGTGCAGACCTATGGTGATCGTGCCAAGATCTTCCGCGTCGACATCGACCAGGCCAGGGTGGCGAGCCTGGGGCTGACGCTGGCTGACATCTCCAACGCGCTGGCGAGCGTCTCCTTCGACGCGCCGGCAGGCTCGCTGACCGTCGGCAACCAGGACATCATCGTCCGCGCCAGTGCCGCGGTGACGACGCCCGAGGCGTTTGAAAGCATCATCATCAACGGCAAGACCCGCCTCGGCGACGTCGCCACGGTGACCCTGGGCGGCGACCCCGGCTCGACCTCGCTGCGCTCCGACGGCAAGACCGGCATCGGCATCGGCATCGTGCGCCAAGCACAGTCGAGCACGCTCGACATCTCCAAGGGCGTGCGCGCCGCCGCCGAAAAGATCCAGACCACCTTGCCCAAGGGCATGACCATCCGCGTCACCTCTGATGACGCCACCTTCGTTGAGGGCGCCATCCACGAAGTCGAGATCGCGCTGCTGCTGTCGGTGACCATCGTTCTGATCGTCATCTACCTGTTCCTGCAGGACTGGCGCGCGACGCTCATTCCCGGTTTTGCCATGCCGGTGGCGATGATCGGCACCATCGCCGGCATCTATCTCGCCGGCTTCTCGGTCAACATCCTGACGCTTTTGGCACTGGTTCTGGCAACAGGCCTTGTCGTCGATGACGCCATCGTCGTGCTCGAAAACATCGTGCGGCGCCGCAACGAAGGCATGGGCCCTCGCGCTGCCGCCGTGCTTGGCACGCAGGAAGTGTTTTTCGCTGTTGTGGCGACAACGGCAACGCTTGCCGCCGTCTTCATCCCGATCTCTTTCCTGCCTGGCCAGACCGGTGGCCTGTTCCGCGAATTCGGCTTCGTGCTGGCGATCTCGGTGCTGCTGTCATCAGTCGTGGCCCTGTCGCTATGCCCGATGCTCGCCTCGCGCATGCTGACGGAAAAGAGCATCGAGCACACCCGTTCGGGCGTGATCGGCAAGATCGGCACCAAGCTCGCCGCTCTCTACAAAAGCTGCCTGCGCGCCTGCCTCAACGCTCCGGCGATCGTCATCTTGATCTCGATCCTGTTTGCAGGTGCTGCCTACATCGCCTTCGGCTCCGTGCGCCAGGAACTGACGCCGACCGAGGACCGCTCGATGGTGATGCTGCGCGTCACTGCGCCGCAAGGCGTCAGCCTCGACTACACCGCCTCGCAATTGCGCCGCATCGAGGGGCTGATCGAACCGCTGCGCAAGTCGGGCGAGATCGAAAGCACCTTCGTCAGCGCCGGCTCGGGCAATAACAACAATAGCGGTTTCATGGTGCTGTCGCTGGCGCCTTGGGACAAGCGTGACCGCACCCAGCAGCAGATCGCCGCCGACATCGTGGCGCGGACCCGCGACGTGCCCGGCGTGCGCACCACGGTCGCCCAGCCCAACAGCCTTGGCATCCGCGGCGCCGGCAACGGCCTGCAGTTCGCGCTGATCGGCAACAGCTATGCCGATCTGGGTGTTGCCGCCACCAAGGTGCTGGCCGAGATGGAGAAGGACCCGCGCTTCGTACAGCCCCGTCTCAGCACCGATTCGACGCAGCCGCAGCTCTTCGTCACCGTCGACCGCGACCGCGCATCCGATCTCGGCATCGACATCAACGGCCTGTCGCCAGCGCTGCAAGCCATGCTCGACGGCCGCAAGATCGCCAGCGTCTTCATCGAGGACCGCAGCTACGATGTGAAGCTGGTCTCGACCACCAACCCGATCAACGATTCGACCGATCTCGAAAACATCTTCATCCGGGCGAGCGACGGGCGCTTCGTGCCGGTCTCGACAATCGCCTCGCTCAGCGAGCGCGCCGTGCCGCCGTCGCTGTCGCGCGAGCAGCAGCAGCGCTCGGTGGCGATCACCTCCAGCCTCGCCGACGGTTTTGCCCTTGGCGAAGCGTTGAAGACAGTTCAACAGATTGCGGCACCTGTGATGCCGGCGGGCAGCAGATTGCTGCCACTGGCTGAAGCTGCGACCCTCAACGAAACCAGCGGCAGCATGCTGACGATCTTCGGCTTTGCCATCGTCATTATCCTGCTGGTGCTGGCGGCGCAGTTCGAGAGCTTCGTCAGTGCGGTCATCATCATGGCGACCGTGCCGCTGGGGCTCGCCTGCGCTGTCTTCGCGCTGCTTTTGACCGGCACCTCGCTCAACGCCTACAGCCAGATCGGGCTTGTGCTGCTTGTCGGCGTCATGGCCAAGAACGGCATTCTGGTCGTCGAGTTCGCCAACCAGCTGCGCGACCGCGGCATGGGCGTGCGCCAGGCGATCGAAGAAGCGGCGACGATCCGCCTGCGCCCGGTGATGATGACGATGATCTGTACCGTGCTCGGCGGCCTGCCCTTGGTGCTGGCGCAGGGCGCCGGGGCCGAGGCCCGCATCGCGCTTGGTTGGGTGATCGTCGGCGGTCTCGGCCTCGCGACGATCTCGACGCTGTTCCTGACGCCTGTGGCCTATCTGCTGCTTGGCCGCTTCATCACGCCGAAGGTCGCGGAAGAGAACCGCCTGAAGCGTGAGCTCGAGGAAGCCGCGTATACCGGCGTGGAGCCTGCGGAATAACGGCACAGAACTGATATTGGCCAATCTGCGACGGATTTGCCGCCGCAAGCGATGACATGGCGTGTCCGATTCTGTATCAGTCCTCGCAGTCAGCGCAGCGCATGACTTTTTCTTATGCAGAACGGGATACGAATGAGCCTGAAATCGATCACTCTCGACGAACTTCAGGCCAGTGTCGGCAAGGAAGTCGGCGTCTCGCCATGGCGCACGGTCACCCAGTTGATGATCGACCAGTTCGCCGACGCCACCGACGACCACCAGTTCATCCACTGTGACCCCGAGCGTGCTGCCAAGGAAACACCCTTCGGCGGCACCATCGCGCATGGTTTTCTGACATTGTCGCTGCTTTCGGCCATGACCTTCGACACGCTTCCCTCGGTCGAGGGCGGCAGCATGGGCATCAACCAGGGCTTCGAGGAGTTGAAGTTCGTGGCTCCGGTGAAGACCGGTTCGCGCATCCGCACCCACTTCGTGCTGGCCGAGCTGAAAATTCGCCCGTCCGGCTGGATCCAGGCGACGCATGAGGTGACGATCGAGATCGAGAACTCGAAGAAGCCGGCGCTGACGGCACGCTGGCTGACGCTGACTTTTGTCGAGCCCTCGCGCGAAACAGCCTGATCGACCCCGTCAGGTCGTAGTCCTGATGAGCTACCGCGCTTGCCTTGCCGCGTTCCGGACCGGCGTATAAAGTCGCCGGCTTCGAGTGCGTGAAGTCAACAAGGCGTATCCGTGTCCAGCATTGCCGCAAACCGACGTGGGCTCCACAAGGCCGAACTCAGGGCCGAACTGGTAGCAGCCGCCCATGCGCTGGTGCGGGAAGAAGGCTATGAGGGCCTGACCATCCGCAAGCTTGCAACGCGGGTCGGTTATGCCCCGATGTCGGTCTATTCCTACTTCGCCGACAAGCAGGAAATCCTTATGGCGCTTGCCGAGGATGCCTTCATCGACCTGGCGCGACGGATGCGGCAGAACCGGCCTCACGATCCACTCGAAGCGGTCCACGCAGCCCTCACCGAATATGCGGAGTTCGGGCTTGGCAATCCGAACGAATACCGGACCGTGTTCATGACCGAAAAGCAGAAGCCGCCGGTCGGAAAGACCTTTGCCGAGATGGAACGAGGCAACCCGGCATTCCAGGTGATCCTGGAGCGGGTTGAAGCATGCATCTCGGCAGGCAAGTTGAAGGGTGACGCCCGCGCCATCGCCACGGCCCTGTGGACCGTGGCCCATGGGGCGATCTCGCTGCTGATCACGTTTCCCTTCTATCCCTTCGGCGATCCCAAAGCCTATGTGACGCGAATCGGGGATCTCGCTTTGGCCGGACTGGCCGCAAGCGAGACGGCTCCGCTCACAGACGAACCCGGCCATTGTTAGAGCCTGCCGGGCAGCATTCAGTGCCTTGAAAACAAAAACTCCGTACGCGTACGGATAAGTCTCTTGCAATGCGCAAGGTGCGGCCGTATCTGTAAGCTACCCCGTACATGTACGGTACAATTTTACGGAGATGGACAATGCGACGGACAATTCTGGCGCTCGCGGCGGTGCTCGCGACGAGCGGCTTGGCAATGGCAAAGGACACCCACAAGACGACGCCTGCGCCCTCTGCGTGCAGCGCAACGACGTCCAAGCACAAGCTCGACTGCAGCACGACAGGTGCGATCAAGGAGCGCAGCCCGTCGACGACCAAAAGCAGCCAAGGCCCGCGGCTCGGCTTCGACATGAACCCGTGGATCGTGCCGCCCAAGTACTGAGTTCGGGAAGGATTTCGCTATGAAAGCCGACTGACAGAGCGGCTTTCATATACTTGCGGGGCTGCAGCGGTCAGCTTTTTCTCGGCTCTACCGGTCCACCGGAAATGGTGGTCGAGGTGACCGAGACCGGGTCGCTGGCCGGAAAGCTGTCTTCCAGCCCTTCGTCGAGCTCCTGCTGCAGAACCTGCTGATCCTTGGGCCGGTCGTCGCTGCGCCGGGCGCGTCTCTCGCGCTTTGGGAGCATGGCACCTGGGCCAGGTTCGGAACTGAGGGGCATCGCATTGGTCCTCGCTTGAACGTCGAGGAACAAACGCCTGCCCTGCCCCGAGGTTCCGAAAATCAGCCGTCGCGCGCGGCTTCCGACAGGAAACCGTAGACATAATCCGAAAACGAGCGCCAGCACTCGACGCGGAAGGCATCCTCTCCGGTCCTGAGCAGCACCATCTCGACCTTGCCGAGTACCGTGCGCGAAGCTGCCCCCACCGGGAAGGCGGCGAGCGACAGGTCCTGCGGGCAGCCGGCGTTGATGGTGGCGGCGGCGTTCGTGCCAGTCACCGCAATGCCAACGTTGCGATGGGAAACGTCTACGGCCGAGTGCAGTCCCTTGACCGACGTGCAGTCGGAGAGCGGGTCGCCGCCTGCTTCGTCGATGACCAGCCATTCGTCCGGCCCGAGCCAGAGAGCGGTGCGTCCGCCCTTGGTGGCGGAGGTCTTGGGCTTCTGCGGCAAGGTCAGGCCGAGCGCCTTGGAGAGCGCGGCGACAGCGGCCGGACGGGCGCGCAGCGACATGCGGTTTGCCGGCTCCAGCACCTTGAGCGACACGCCCTGCCCGCCAAGATTTTTGCCAGCGAGTGCTGGGCTTCTGGTGGCGACTGCGACCTTAGCCATTGAGGCGGTCTCCCTTCTCATCGAAGAACACGGTGCCGGTGACTTCCACCTCGATGACCCCGTCGGGCATGGGCACGTAGAGCGTTTCGCCGATGCGGTCGCGGCCACCGGCGACAAGGCCCATGGCGATCGAGCGGTCGCAATTCTCCGACCAATAGCTCGACGTGACATGGCCGATCATCTTCATCGGGATCGCCTGCTTGGGGTTCTCGACGATCTGGGCGCCCTCTTCGAGCACCGTGCGCGGATCCCTGGTCTTGAGCCCGACGAGTTGCCTCCGGCCCTTGGCGACAAGGTCGGGGCGCATCATGCCGCGAATGCCGACGAAGTCGGTCTTTTTCTTGCCGACGGCCCAGTCGAGGCCGGCGTCATTGGGCGTGACCGTGCCGTCAGTGTCCTGGCCGACGATGATATAGCCCTTCTCGGCGCGCAGCACGTGCATCGCCTCGGTGCCGTAGGCACAAGCGCCATGCTTCTGGCCTTCGGCCCACAGCGCTTCCCAGACCGCACGGCCATAGTCGGCCGGCACGTTGACCTCGAAGCCGCGATCGCCGGTGAACGACATGCGGAACAGCCGGGTCGGCACGCCGCAGATCTTGCCTTCGCGCACCGACATATGCGGCATCGCCTCGTCGGACATGTCGATGCCCTCGACCAGCGGCTCGATGATGTCACGTGAGTTGGGCCCCTGCACGGCAATGACCGCCCACTGTTCGGAGATCGAGGTCAGCCAGACGTCGAGATTGGGGAACTCAGTCTGGAGATAGTCCTCCATGTGGTTCATGACGCGCGCCGCACCGCCGGTGGTGGTGGTGACGTGGAAGCGGTCGGCGGCAAGGCGGCCGACAACGCCGTCATCGTAGATAAAACCGTCCTCGCGCAGCATGATGCCATAACGGCAGCGGCCGACTTCGAGCTTCTCCCACGGGTTGGTGTAGAGCAGTTCCATGAACTTGGCCGCGTCCGGGCCGACCACCTCGATCTTGCCAAGCGTCGAGGCATCGAACAGGCCGGCGGCCTTGCGCACCGTCACGCATTCGCGGTTGACGGCGGCATGCATGTCTTCGCCGGCGCGTGGAAAATACCAGGCGCGCTTCCACTGGCCGACATCTTCGAACACCGCGCCATGACCCTCGGCCCAGGCATGGGTCGCGGTCTTGCGCGTCGGGTCGAACAGGCCGTGGCGGGCGTGGTTGACGATGGCCCCGAAGGTGACCGGCGTGTAGGGCGCGCGGAAGGTAGTCAAGCCGACCTGCGGGATGTCCTTGTCCAGCGCCTCGGCGGCGATGGCGAGGCCGTGCATGTTGGACGTCTTGCCCTGGTCGGTGGCCATGCCATTGGTGGTGAAGCGCTTGACGTGCTCGATCGAGCGCATGCCTTCATGCACCGCCTGGCGGATGTCCTTGGCGGTCACGTCGTTCTGGAAATCGACGAAGGCCTTGACCTTGGTGTCGGCGCCAGCGCCCGGGCCTGCGCCCAGCATGCCGCCGCTCCAGCCTTCAGAAGCCTCGACCTTGATGGCAACGCCCCTGGACGACTTGGCGCCAGCATTCTTGGCGGCTTCCGCACCTGCCGCGAGCGCCTGCTCGACGGTGTCTTCGAGCGAGTCGGAGCCGTTGCAGGCGCCGACAGATATGCAATCCTGGGCGTAGGTGCCGGGCAGGAAACGCTTGGTCGCGTCATCGAAGGCAACCTTGCCGCGCGACTGCGAGAACATGTGCACCGAAGGCGTCCATCCGGCAGACATCAGCAGCGCATCGACGGCGATGGTGCGTTCCGCACCGCCCCCCTTGGCCTGCACGGTCATCGACTTGATGCGCTGGCTGCCATTGGCGCTGGTGACGGCGCGGCCATGATTGACCTCGATGCCGAGCGCGCGCGCCTCGTCGACCAGTGGACCGGTCGGGTTGTCGCGCAGGTCGACGATGGCAGCAACGCCGACGCCGGCCTTCTTGAGGTCGATCGCGGCACCATAGGCACTGTCATTGGCGGTGTAGACACCAACTTGTTTGCCGACGACAACGCCGTAGTGGTTGAGGAAGGTGCGCGCGGCGGATGCCAGCATCACACCGGGGCGGTCGTTGTTGGCGAAGACCATATGGCGTTCGATCGCGCCGGTGGCCAGGATGACGCGGTTGGCGCGGACCTGCCACAACCGCTCGCGCGGCTCGTCGCGGCCGGGACGCGCGACATGGTCGGTGACGCGCTCGACGAGGCCGACGAAATTCTGAGCGTAGTAGCCGAAGGCAGTCGTGCGCGACAGGACCTGGACATTGTCCATGGCGGCAAGCTTGGCGACTGTCGCCTGCGCCCAGCTCCAACCGTCCTGGCCGTCGATGACAGCGCCCTTTTCATAGCGCAGCGCGCCGCCGAAATCGGCCTGCTCGTCGCAGATGATGACACGCACGCCTGTCTCGGCAGCCGCAAGGGCAGCAGCGAGACCAGCGGCACCACCGCCGAGCACCAACACCTCGCAATGGGCATAGCGTGCGGAATAGTGGTCGGGATCGGCCTGGTCGGGTGCGACACCCAGGCCAGCTGCGGCGCGGATGGTGGGTTCGTAGAATTTCTTCCAGGCAGCCTTCGGCCACATGAAGGTCTTGTAGTAGAAGCCGGCCGAAAAGAACGGCGAGCCAAGATCGTTGACCGCGCCGACGTCGAAGGAGAGCGACGGCCAGCGGTTCTGCGAATTGACGGTGAGCCC
This sequence comes from Aminobacter sp. 01T433, assembly GCF_056398585.1. NCBI lineage: Bacteria > Pseudomonadati > Pseudomonadota > Alphaproteobacteria > Hyphomicrobiales > Phyllobacteriaceae > Aminobacter > Aminobacter sp. 01T433. The sequence goes on along the minus strand of NZ_JBFTPR010000018.1, from coordinate 11,362 downwards.
GTCATAAAGCTCCTGCACCGTGGCCCGCACGTTCGGCGTCTTGCGTGCTGCATCGCGCTCGACACTCACCAGTGCGTTGGGTTCCTCGGCACCCGCAGAGAGGATGCCGCGCGGGCGGTGATATTTGAACGAGCGGCCAACGAGATGCACGCCATTGGCAAGCAGCGCCGAGGCCACCGTGTCGCCGGCAAGGCCGGTCATCGGCTTGCCGTCGAAGGTGAAACGCGCGGTCTTGGCAGGCGTCAGGCGGCCCTGGCCGGAAATGCGGTAGGAACCGGCCATCATGCCTCTCCCTTGGTCGAGCGCTTGGCCTTAGGCTTCACGTTCAGTTGGTCTGGCGGGCGATTGGCCCAGGCGGCGGGACCACCTTCGCTCGACAATGTCGAAATGTCGGGCTTCGGTTCACCTGCCTTGTAGGTCAAAAGGAACCGGTCGGTGATGGTGTCGCGGGCGGCGTTGAAGAAGCGCGCGCAACCATGGATGTGGCGCCAGCGCTCGAAGATGACGCCCTTCGGGTTCGAGCGGATGAAGAAGAATTTCTCGAAATCCTCATCGCTTTCAGCCGCGATGTTGTTCGAACGCGCGATGTGGGCCTCGCCGGCGTTGCGGAATTCGAGCTCGGGGCGCTCTTCTTCGCAGTAGGGGCAGTGAATGAGAAGCATCTGGATGATCCCTAGAGTTCGCCGGGGCCGATTTGTGTGCCTTGCGGTTGGTCGCAAAGCCTTTCGCCAAGTGCGGCGAACGGCGCCACCCGCTTGATCAGCGTTTCCACCGTGTCGACGGACAGAAACAGATCGCGGTTGGCGATGTTGAGAAAGGTAAGCTCGAACGGGTTGGCCGAGACGATGACGTGCCGCGGCTGGCGCGGCTCCGGGTCGTCGCCGTCGGATGCCTGTTCCTCGACGAAGGACACCACCCTGCGGCCGCCGCTCCAGACACAGGCGAGAACGCCCGAGGCAACCGAAAACGGCCATTCGCTCTCGTTGCCGGCACGGCTGATCTTCTGCAGCCGCACCTCGCTCATGTCGGGAATGTGGAACATCCCCCTCTCGCCCGCGAGCACGAGCGGCGCCATCGCAACCAGGGTCGCGGCGAGCGTCGACATCAGTGCGCCACCGCTGCCAAAACGAACCGAGGGGAACGGCGGATCAGAACCACGAGCGGCGTTCCTTCCTCATATCAGGGTTTTCGTGACGGCAGTCGCCGGATCGCCCGTGTTGGGCACGCCAGCGGGCTCGATCAGGAGGATGTGCGTTTCTTCTTCGGCCACCGGGCAATGCTCGACACCCTTGGGCACGACATAGAGTTCGCCCGGCCCCAGAACAACATCGCCGTCCCTGAGCTGGATGCGCAGCCGGCCCTTGAGCACAAGGAAGAAGTCGTCTGTATCGGGATGCGAATGCCAGTTGAATTCGCCCTTGACCTTCACGACCATGATGTCGTTGCCGTTGAAACCGGCAACGATCTTGGGCGACCAGCGCTCGTCAAAGAGCGCCAGCTTCTCGGCAAGATTGACTGATTTTTCCGACATCAGCCGCTCCTCAGTGCGCGACCGCCGCCGCTGCCGCCTCGTCGATCAGGCGGCCGGTGCGGAAGCGTTCGATGGTGAAGGGCGCGTTGATCGGGTGCGGCTCGTCGCGGGCGATGGTGTGGGCAAAGACATTGCCCGAGCCCGGCGTCGCCTTGAAGCCGCCAGTGCCCCAGCCGCAATTGACGTAGAGCCCCGGCACCGGCGTCTTGGCCAGAATCGGCGAACGGTCAGGCGTCACGTCAACGATGCCACCCCACGAGCGCAGCATCTTCATGCGCGTGAACATCGGGAACATCTCGCAGATAGCGTCGAGCGTGTGGTTGATGATGTGCAGGCCGCCGGTCTGCGAATAGGAGATGTACTGGTCGGTGCCCGCACCAATGACCAGCTCGCCCTTGTCGGACTGCGAGATATAGGCGTGCACGGTGTTGGACATGACCACGCAAGGGAAGACCGGCTTGACCGGTTCCGACACCAGCGCCTGCAGCGGATAGCTTTCGAGCGGCATGCGTACGCCGGCCATGTTCATAATGACCGAGGTGTGGCCGGCGGCAACGACGCCAACCTTCTTGGCGCCGATGAACCCCTTCGAGGTCTCGACGCCCGAAACGCGGCCATCAGCAGTGCGGCGCACGCCGGTGACTTCGCAATTCTGGATGATGTGGACGCCGCGATCGGACGCGCCACGTGCATAGCCCCAGGCAACCGCATCGTGACGGGCGGTGCCGCCGCGGCGCTGCAGAGACGCGCCTACCACCGGGTAGCGGGCGGAAGCCGAAATGTTGAGCGGCGGGCAGAACTCCTTGGCCTGCTCGGGCGTCAGCCATTCATTGTCAATGCCGTTGAGCCGGTTGGCATGGACGTGGCGCTTCAGCACCTGCACGTCATGGACGTTGTGCGCCAGCATCATGACGCCGCGCGCCGAATACATGACGTTGTAGTTGAGGTCCTGCGACAGCCCATCCCATAGCTTCAGCGCGTGGTCGTAGATACCTGCCGATTCGTCATAGAGATAGTTGGAGCGGATGATGGTGGTGTTGCGGCCGGTGTTGCCGCCGCCGAGCCAACCCTTTTCCAGCACCGCGACATTGGTGATGCCGTGCTCCTTGGCGAGGTAATAGGCGGTGGCAAGGCCATGCCCGCCTGCGCCGACGATGATGACGTCGTATTCGCTCCTTGGCTCAGGCGAGGACCACTGCTCCTCCCAGCCCTTGTGGCCGCGCATCGCCTCCCGGGCTATGGCAAAAACCGAATATTTCCGCATTGTTTCAGGGCCTCGCAGATGCCGGAAGCTTAAGAGCGCGAGGTGTAGCACTAGCGAAATCCCGCGACCAGCCTTGCACTGTTTGCGACGGCGTCTGCCGTTTTGCGCCGTCCGTTTGGTCCGCCCATTTTGCCGCACGTATCGGGTGGCTCGTCGAGCCCTGAATTGCGACCTGTGGGTCAGAGCCGGGCGCCTCCGGCCGAAACGCCCACAGGAGCAGACATGTTCGATCTGAATGGAAAAACCGCAATCGTCACCGGAGCAAGCTCGGGCATTGGCCGCGCGACAGCGAAGCTGTTTGCCCGGCAAGGCGCGCGCCTGGTCCTTGCCGCGCGCGGCGCCCCCGCATTGGAAGCGCTCGCCAGGGAAATCCTCGCCGACGGTGGCAACGCGGTGGCGCTGGCCGGCGACGTCAGGGACGAAGGCTTTGCCCGTGCCCTGGTCGAGAAGGCACTGGCGCTATTTGGTGGTCTCGACGTCGCCTTCAACAATGTCGGCCTGGTCGGCGAGATGGGCCCGATCACCGAGCTGGAACTGGCAAGCTGGACCGAGGTGATGGAAACCAACCTGACCAGCGCCTATCTCGGCGCCAAGTACCAGCTCCCGGCAATGCTGGAGCGCGGCGGCGGTTCGCTGATCTTCACCTCGACCTTCGTCGGCTACACGGTTGGGATGCCCGGCATGGCCGCCTATGCAGCGTCTAAGGCAGGCGTCATTGGCCTGACCAAGGCGCTGGCAGCGGAGTTCGGCCCGCGCGGCATTCGCGTCAATGCCTTGCTTCCAGGGGCTGCCGACACTCCGGCACTGACAGCCAACACCCCGGAAGAACGCGCCTTCATCGAAGGGCTGCACGCACTGAAGCGTATTGCACAGCCCGAGGAAATCGCGCAATCCGCGCTCTACCTCGCCTCGGACGCGTCGAGCTTCACCACCGGGGCGGCCTTGCTTGCCGACGGCGGTGTCTCGATCAACCGCGTCTAGATAGACCCAATCCTTCAGGCCGTGCGTAGACGCGCGGCCTTCATGTTGGGCAAGAAAATGGTCAGCAGGCCCAGCAGCGGCAGGAACGAGCAGAGCTTGAAGACGTATTCGATGCCGCGCGCATCGGCCACCACACCGAGCACGGCGGCAGCAATGCCGCCGATGCCGAAGGCGAAGCCGAAGAAGATGCCGGCGATCATGCCAACGCGGCCGGGCACCAGTTCTTGCGCGAACACGACGATGGCCGAAAACGCAGAGGCCAGGATCAGGCCGATCAGCACCGTCAGCACCTTGGTCCAGAACAGGTCGGCATAAGGCAGCATCAGGGTGAACGGCAGCACGCCGAGGATCGAGAACCAGATCACCGTCTTGGCGCCGAAACGGTCGCCGATCGGACCGCCGAGGAAGGTGCCTAGTGCTGCCGATCCGAGGAACAGGAACAGCAGATACTGCGATTCCTGCACCGAAACGCCGAACCTTTCGATGACGTAGAAAGTGTAGAAGCTCGACAGGCTCGCCGTGTAGGCCTGCTTGGAGCAGACCAGGATGGCAAGCACGATCAGCGCGCCCAGCACCTTGTTGCGCGGCAGCGGGTTGAACAGCGTTGGTGCCGCGCGCTTGGCAGCGCTGGCGATATGGCGGCTGTACCAGACGCTGACGCGGATCAGCACGACGATGCCGACCATGGCGCCGATCGAGAACCAGGCAATGCCGCCCTGCCCGAGCGGCACGACGATGAAGGCTGCCAGCAGCGGACCGAGTGCCGAGCCAAAATTGCCGCCGACCTGGAACAGCGACTGCGCCAGGCCGAAACGGCCGCCAGAAGCGAGACGTGCGACACGCGAGGATTCGGGATGGAAGATCGCCGAGCCAAGGCCGACGAAGGCCGAGCCGACGAGGAGCATTTCGTAGCTATGGGCAAAGGCCAGCGTCAGCAGGCCGACCAGCGTCAGACACATGCCGACCGGCAGCGAGAACGGCAGCGGCTTCTTGTCGGTGTACATGCCGATGACCGGCTGCAACAGCGAGGCGGTGATCTGGAAGGTCGTGGTGAGCAGGCCGATCTGCCAGAAATCGAGCTGATAGTCCGTCTTCAGCATCGGATAGAGAGACGAGATCAGCGACTGCATGACGTCGTTGAGGAAATGGCTGAAGCTGACCGCAAGCAAGATAGCGAACACCGTTCCATCGGCGCGGGAGGACGGGCGGACGGGTATGGCTGTATCGGTCAAAGCAACGGCTCCGCGGCATTCTCGAAAGGACAGGCTGGAATAGACCTACAGGGCGCGGCTTACATGGTGCACGCTACGGTACTGTGCGGTCCAGTCAGCCTTCGCCAATGCGGGCGAGCGTGGCGAAGCGTCCCGGCGTGATGCCGTAGCGGGCACGGAAGTGGCGTGTCATGTGGCTCTGGTCGGCGAAGCCTGTAGCCGCAGCCGCCTCGGCCATGCTCTCGCCTTTGACAATGCGGGCACGGGCAGCGGCGAGCCTTCGCCCGACGAGGTAGCGATGGGGCGAGGTGCCGACAAGGCGGCGAAAGGCGCGCGCCAGCTCGAAGCGATCGAGCCCGGCGATGCCTTCAAGATCGGTCGACGCGATCGGCCGCTCGAACTCCTCGGCAAGGAACACGCGGGCTTTGGCAACCTGGCTGGTCGGATCGGACACCGGGCAGGCCTGGCCCGGGTCGTCGCTGCGCCGGACGAGATGGTCGGCGAGGCCGGCAAAAAGCGCATCGACCTGCAATGGCTCCATGGGATTGGGAAAGTCGGCGAAGGCATCGTCGATCAGCGCGGCCAGTTCCGCGTCGCGCTCGACCACGCCAGGCACGAAGGGCAAGGCAGAGGCGCCGTCGCGAGCCTCACGCAGAAGCCAGGGTTCGATGTAGAGCATGCGATAGGTGAAACCCTCCGGCACGCCGGCATGGCCGTCATGAATCTCGTCGGGATGCAGGACCATGCACTGATCCTTTTGGCTCACCCTGTCGCTGCCGCGATAGCGGAAGGCCTGCGCGCCTGAGAGCGTGTGGCCGATCGCATAGGTTTCGTGCCGGTGCGGATCATAGGCGTGGCCGCCGAAGCGGGCGACGAGGCGCTGCATGCCAGGGGCCGGCTCGTCGGTGATCAGGAAGTCCTGCGCCATGGTCGGGATCCGCGAAATCGTCGATCCGAATGTCGGGGCCTTTGCACAAACGTTCAAGACCCCGGTGCGAGCGGCGGCTAGCCTCGCGTCATGATATATCCAACGAAGACTGCCCTCATCCTCATCGACGATCTTGCCGCCTGGCAGAAGGTCAACATCGCCGCCTTCCTGACCGGCGGGCTGATGCACGGCTTTCCCGAAATGGCGGGCGAAGGCTATCGCGACCAAGACGATAACAACTATCTCGCCATGATCCGCGAGCCGGTTTTCGTCTACGGCGCGGACACCCAGACGATGAGGCGCACCTATGAACGGGCGCGTTCGCGTGGAATGGCATTCTCGATCTACACGCGGCCGCTGTTTGCAACCAGCAACGATGTGGACAACCGCGCCTCGGTGGCGGCGACGCCAGCGGCCGAACTCGACCTTGTCGGGCTCGGCCTGCATGGCGAACGCAAGCTCGTAGACAAGATCGTCAACGGCCTGAAGTTCCTGGCGTGAAGCAGCGCTATTTCGATGCGGACAAGCGCTTGGAGATTGGCTCGAATTCGGGCGTTGCCTTGCGCTTGACCGGGTCGGGCTCGTTCTTCTCCTGGGCTTCCCAGTACTTCCAGTTCACCTTGGCCGAACCCAGCTCGTAATCCATGCCGTCCCAGGCGTCCTCGCGGAAGCTGTAGAAGGCCCAATGCAGCTTGTCGGCGTCGAGCGGGGCGAGCACGTCTTCGAGATACTGCGTGCAGAACGGCAGGCGGCGCATGCAGCCAAACTCGCCGGCAACGACGCGGTTACGTGCAATGCCATGGCTGTCGGCCCATTTTACCGGCTGGGCCAGATAGGCCTTGACCCGCTCGGCGTCCCATTTCTGCTCGCCATCTCCGTAAGGCACCATGCCCGGATACTGGTAGGGCTTTTCGCGCTTGATGTTGGGGCCGCTGGTGGCAGCGTATGGCTCATACATATGGAAAGAGTAGAGCACGCGCTCGTCGGTGAGCTTGGCCGGCCAATAGGAAAAGGCATCGGCCGCCGCATACCAGCCAGAGTCGGCCATGACAGGCGTTGTCGGGTCGACTTCGCGGATCGCCTTGATCACTGTTTCGTAGAAGGCAGGCAGGTCGCTCGCGCTGTCCTTCTGCTTTTCGTACCAGGCTTTCATCGCTGCCGGATCGGCATGCTCGGCAAGGCCATTGCCCTTCTCAGGTGCCGGCTCGTTGATGATGTTGTAGCCGGCGACCGCCGGATGGTCCTTGAGCTCGGCGGCGAGATCGCGCCAGAAGGCGGCAGCCTGAGCCCAATAGGCCTTGTCTTTCCACAGGCGACCGTCGAATTTCTTGTCGTTGTTTTGCGCCCAGCGCATGCCCGGCAGCGACAAAGGCGCGATCACCACCTTGAGCCCGGCCTTGTCGGCGCGATCGAGCACGGCCTTGAGGGTTTTCACGTCCGAAGCGACGAGACCTTCATATTTGTCAGCGGTGCCGATCAGGAAGTCGCGCTTTTCCGGCTTCCACTTGTCATAGGACAATCGCACCCAGCTCGCGCCATAGCCGCGCAGGGCGTCGAAATGGGCCTGGTCAGGCGGCAGGCGGTTGAAACTGTTGCCGCCATGCTGCGGCGCGTCCCAAAACTGGATGAGATCGGCGGCATGCGCCTGCGGCAGGGCCGCGGCGAGCGCGAGGGCAACGAGAATCGAACGCATGAGAATTACCTTGCGGATTTGGAGAGGGCGTGGGATCGGCTTGGTCACCAACAAAAGAGGCGGAAGTGGGCTCGCTTAGTGGGCGCATTTCACAGCGACCTCAGGAAATGCGGCCTTTGTGGTGGACAGGCAGACCTGATTCTGCTATCAGCCGCCCAACAATTCGCGGTGTCAGTCATCGCGGAGGCTTCGTGGCTATTGCCGCGGCCTTGAGATTTCGAACACGAACGACAGGATCACAAGTGCAGGTACTCGTCCGCGACAACAATGTTGACCAGGCGCTTCGCGCGCTTAAGAAGAAAATGCAGCGCGAAGGCATCTTCCGTGAAATGAAGATGCGCGGTCACTACGAGAAGCCGTCGGAAAAGCGTGCTCGCGAGAAGGCAGAAGCCGTCCGCCGCGCCCGCAAGCTGGCCCGCAAGCGCGCTCAGCGCGAAGGCCTGCTGCCTAGCACGCCGCGTCCGGCAGCCGCTGCTGGTGCAGGTGCTGGCGCACGTCCGGCACGTTGATCTGCCAATCTTTGGTCCTTTTCGAAGGATAACGACGAGGTGGGGCGACTAAAAATCGCCGCCACCTTTTTGTTTTGTCCGGCTTGCCGCTGGACGCAGCGCCCACTGCCCGGGGCGCGCAAGCGAGGGACACGCAGCGATGAATGCAGTCATGAGCAACCGCAACTCACTGCTGCGCGGCGGCGCCATGACGGCCCTCTTGCTTGTCGCGATGACTGTCGCCGGCTGCCAGTCGGGCGGTCCAGCAGGCGAACTGACGCGCATCGACACGGCGCAAGGCTCGAGCGAGAACATCTCCTCGCTGAGCGCCGTGATCGCCAGCAATCCCAACGACCCTGAAGGCTACAATGTGCGCGGCTCGGCCTATGGCCGCAGCGGCAAGTACCGCGAGGCGCTGCAGGACTTCGACCGGGCGCTCCAGCTCAACCCGAGTTTCTACCAGGCCTATTCCAACCGCGCGCTGATCTACCGCTTCATGGGCAACCAGCCGGCGGCACTCGCCGACTACAACAAGGCCATCCAGCTCAACGCCTCCTACGACGCCGCCTATATCGGCCGCGGCAACCTCTACCGCAAAGCCGGCCGCTCGCAGGATGCATTCAATGATTTCCAAAAGGCGATCGAGCTCGATACCACCGACCCGCGCGCCTACCACAATCGCGGCCTGATCTATCAGAGCCAGGGCCAGCACGCCTTTGCCATCGAGGACTTCTCGAAGGCGATCTCGCTCGCTCCGGATTCGGCCGAACCCTACAATGGCCGTGGGCTCTCTTACCTCGCCACCAGTGACGACGAAAACGCCTTCGCCGACTTCAACATGGCGATCAAGCTCGACGGCAAGATCGCCGAGAGCTGGGCAAACCAGGCGCTGATCTATGAGCGCCGCGGCGACAAGGCCAAGGCCGCCAAATCCTACGCCGAAGCGGTCCGACTCGACCCGAACTACAAGCCGGCCGTCGACGGCCTGGCGCGCACGCGCGGCGTCTGATCCTTATGTGCCGCGCGTCTTTTGGGACGCACGAAGCACGCAGGTAGTATCTTAACCCAGGCATGATCATATCCGAGAATCGATCCCGATTTTCGGGGTCACATCTGAGTGTCAGGCCTGCCGTGAATTGCCTTATTGTCCTGTCGCATCCGCTGGCCGAAAACCTCAACCGGCACTTCGCTGACATTGCGGTCAAAGAACTGACCAGCGCTGGCCACAAGGTGACGCTGCTCGACCTCTATGCGGCAAGCTTCGACCCGCGCCTCAACGAGGCCGAACGCGCCTCGTATTATACCGAGCGTTTCGAGTCGGGGGCGCTGATGAGCCACGCTTCAGCACTGCGCGATGCGGAAATACTGGTTCTGATCTTCCCGACTTGGTGGTTCGGGCTGCCGGCGATGCTGAAGGGCTGGGTCGACAGGGTGTTTTCGCCCGGCATCGCCTTCGACCACGGCAGCGATTTCGGCCCGATCAGGCCGCTGCTCTACAAGCTCCGCCACGTCGTTACGATCACCACCCTTGGCAGCCCTTGGTGGGTCGACCGGCTGGTCATGCGCCGTCCGGTTCGCCGCATCCTGAAATGGGGTGTGTTCAAGGCCTGCGCGCCCAAGGCACGTTTTACGATGTTGCCCTTTTATGAGGCCGAAAAGCCGCAGCTAGCGCGCATCGAGCGCTTTTCGGAAAAAATCAGCCTGCAATTGCGCAAGATCAAATAGGCGGCAATCCAAGCGGGAACTTTTCAGCGGCTATTGGGTTGATATTCTTCATGCCCTGAAAGGAAACCGCCATGAAAAAGCTCATCCTCGCAGCACTTGCCCTTGTGCCGCTTTCAGCGCCCGCGCATGCGGATTTCGGCGTCAAGGTGGGACTTCTCACTTGCGTCATCGAGGGCGGCGTCGGCTTTGTTATCGGCTCGAGCAAGGACATGCATTGCACGTTCACGCCGTCAAACCGCAACGACCCGCAGCAGGCCTATTCCGGCCGCATCAACAAATATGGCGTCGACGTCGGCTTCACCAACGGAGCGGTCCTGCAATGGCTGGTGATGGCGTCGAGCGGCGATGTTCATTCGCCTGCCCTGCTCGCCGGAAATTATGCCGGTGCCAGTGCAGAGGCGACTGCGCTGTTGGGCGTGGGGGCCAACGTATTGTTTGGCTGGTATCGTTCGGTCGCGCTTCAGCCGATCAGCGTTTCGGGCCAGACGGGTCTCAACGCCGCGCTGGGGGTTGGCGCGTTGCAGCTGGTGAGCGCGCGCTGAACCAAGACAGACAAAGGAGTTAGACAGGGCGCCTGCGCCCCGGTGCCGTTGCTGTCGCAATTGCTTGCACCTGGCTGCCCCTGTCTGAACCCAGCGACACTGTATAGGAATTCCCCTCGACACGACCGAAGCCGAGGGGAATGCCATGTCCGAGACTGCAAATCTCCTCGCCTTTGCCGCGATTGCGTTGGGCATGGTGCTGACGCCTGGCCCAAACATGATCTATTTGGTGTCGCGCTCGATCAGCCAGGGATCCAGGGCCGGGCTGATCTCGCTCGGCGGCGTGGCGCTCGGCTTTGTCATCTACATGCTGTGTGCTGCCTTCGGCATCACAGCGCTGGTTCTGGCGGTGCCATACGCCTATGACGCGATCCGCTTTGCCGGCGCTGCCTATCTTCTGTGGCTCGCCTGGCAGGCCATCCGCCCCGGCGGGCGCTCACCCTTCCACATCCGCGAACTGCCGAAGGACGGCACGCGCAAGCTTTTTGCGATGGGCCTGTTCACCAGCCTGCTCAACCCCAAGGTCGCGGTGCTTTATCTGTCGCTGCTGCCCCAGTTCATCGATCCGGTGGCCGGCAGCGTGCTGACCCAGTTGCTGATCCTCGGCATGATCCAGATCAGCATCAGCGTCTCGGTCAACGCGATGATTGCGCTTTCGGCAGGATCGATCTCGCAGTTCCTCGCCCACAACCCCGGCTGGCTCAAGATCCAGCGCTGGCTGATGGGCACGGTTCTGGCCGGAATGGCGGTGAAAATGGCAACCGAAGCTCAGCGCTGAGCTTTCGGCTATTCAAAAAAAAGCCCGGCGCATTTGCCGGGCTTTTTCAGTTCTCGCTGCGGCGAGATCGCTTGAGCGCTTGGCTCAGTGATCCATGGCCTTGACGATTTCTTCCGTCATCTTCTTGGCGTCGCCGAGCAGCATCATGGTGCCGTCCTTGTAAAACAGCGTGTTGTCGATGCCGGCATAGCCGGAGCCGAGCGAGCGCTTGACGAACAGGC